>JASJCC010000077.1 GCA_030066175.1 Paracoccaceae bacterium
AGACAACTTGGCTTACAGCGATAAGACTATTGAAGTCAGCCACCTCAAGCAAAAACTCATCTAGGCTCGTACCGGCTCTTTGATAATTCTCGTGATCGAGTAGATAACCAATTTCCATGAGTGTGGGCACCAAGTGTTCCCGTTTTGCCTTAGAAAGCGCGTCAAACCACTTTTGGTACGCTTGTGTAGGCCGAGCTTCCTTGCCGTCACGCGATCTACGACGGTAGTTTTGAACGATTGAGCCCAGATACTTCGGATTGGTTGCCGGCCAAGGATAATCGGCTTCTCTCAGGAGCTCCTGTTCAGCAGCTTTCTGGGACCACGCCTTCCACCTGGGTAGTACGCGACTCAAGGAGCGCAGCGCCATAGCGGAGAAAAAGTCGGGCGCCATTGGAACGATGAATCCATCGCTGGTACATAGAAGGTTCTGATTTATTGAGCCGAGGCTTGGGCTCATATCTATTATCGCATAATCAATATCATTTGCGTCTGCGGTTATATTAATCAAATGTCTAAGAGAGCCCGGTATATTTTGAAACGCTGTCAACGAAGATGATAGTTCATGTGCAATCGACAATGTACTCTCATTTTCGGAGAATCCGACGTGACCTGGCAAAACAAACAAGTTGGGCCGCGCCGCGACAGTCTGCAATTGTACCGGCTCTAAAGGAACAGGGCGTGCGTCAAAGGCTGGAGCTAGTCCGTCTCTTATGTTGCGCGGTGGTTGATCTCTCCTGCCCTCGAACGGGTATTCTTCCTCTTGGCTGTACTCAAGCACCAAGCCGGTAAGGTTGCACTGTGGGTCGCAGTCAACCATCATAACGCGCTTGCCCAATTCAGCGAGCTTCCATCCAATGTTGAAGGCCGATGTCGTCTTAGCCACTCCACCCTTGTGGTTAAAGAAGGCTAATTGATAAGGGTTGGGCAATGGAGGCACCTCTCACAGATGGCAAATGAATGTCGTTGGACTCTACCTATACTAGATTCCTCTGCAAGTCTTGGGTTCAAGTTGCGCTCTTGCGTTGAAAAATTTCCAACAAAGGCTTTTTCTAAGGGAAACCAGAAAAGCCGTGTCGTGACCATGAACTCCTGAGCGTATTCTTGCGGCAGCAGTGATTCGACAAAAAAAACTTAGCTTGCCACCCAAACAACGCATTCCACACAGAACCAAGAGCGCCATTTTTTTGGCGGCAGTCTTCATTCGTCGGTGGCAGGGGCCTCTTCGGTGCTTCGGGGCGCCTCTAACCGTGTGGCGGTGAGGGCTCGGTTGAGCCATTGGCCGGAGGTTTGCTTACCAGAGAGGGCGCGTATGGTGTCTTTGCCTTGGAGAGGGATGTCTTTGCTGACGCAGAAAGGCGCGCGCCGGGGTGGCGGGCGCCTTGTGCTTTGGGTGCAAAGCCGGTCGCGCCGCGGGGGGCTTAGGGCGAGGAGGTCCACCAGAGCGAGTTGCTGTAGGTGGGGGTGCGGATCACCCGGACGTTGCAGACCTCTTCGAAGAAGGCGATCGCCTCATCGCGGAGGTCGGCGGCTTCGTTGACCTGATCGTCCTGCTGTTGCAGCAGTTCGCTCGCCGTGTCGCGCAGCTCGTCCAACTCCCCTTCCAGCCGCTGCAGCTCGGTCGCCTCGGTATTATAGAGCGAGGCGATGTTGTCACGCGCCCGGAACAGATCCGACCAATAGGGCAAGCGATCCAGGGTGCGGTAGCCGAAGCCCTCTGACGGGTCGTCGAGGAAGTCTTGCAGTTCCTCCAACGCATCCCCGGTCCAGTTCTGGACATAAGAATCGTCGGGATAGAGCGCGCGGATTTCGGTGAGTTCGCCGACCATGTCGTTGACGACCCGGACCTGCATCTCGCGGATCTCATCGAGCTGCGAGGCGCGGCCCAGAAGCGCCCCGATGGCACCACCGAGCGCGATCAGGGAGGCGGGCACGGCCAAGAGAAGGAACGATCCGAAAGAGGTGTAGCCCTGGATTTCGATATACTGGTTGATCGCGTCGGCCTCGGGTGTGGGGGGCGGCGCGGCGGTAGTGTGCAGGAATGGCCAATAGCCATCGCCGCCGCGCTCGGTTGCTTCCCATTGCAGGATCGCGAGGCCGCCGAGATTGGCCATGTAGTTGGAGCCGGCAAAGCCCAGGTTTTCGAGGAGTTCGCGCTGGGTTTCGATGGCCTCGTCGGTGTCGGCGATTTCCTGGGCGTTGGTCTCGAGCCGTTCATTTGTGGAGCGGATGTTGCGCGTCAGCGTGTTTGTCTGGCGCCTTAGATCGGCGAGTTGGGATTCGGCCGTCGGATCGCCGGCCACACATTCTTCGGCTTCGGAAAGCACGGCGCCGGTCTGTTCGGTGAAGGTCAGGGCCTGGAAGGCGACATAGTCGGTGCAGGCCGAGGTCAGCCCCAGCGTCACGGAGACCAGACATGCGATGGTAACCCGGATCATTGCAGCACCCATGTGTAACCGAGGGAAAAGATCGTGCGGTCGCCGGTGAATTCGCCGGAATTGCTGCCGGCGCGTTCGTGGCGGATGCTGGCGTCCAGCGTTTGACCGCGCTGTCGATTGTAGCGCAGGCCAAATTCGACCGCGTCGATGGTCTGGTCGACGCGCCCGGGCGGGGTGATGTAACCCAGACTGACGAAGTCGCCGTCATAGTCCTTTTCCGCACGGCTGAGCGACAGGCTGCCCTGCACGCGCGGGGCAAAGTAGAGATCGGCGGTGGCTTTGACGAACCAGCCGTCATAGCTCCAGTTGTTGCCGTCGGCGTTGTAGCCATCCACCCCCAGCGTGCCCGAGAGCCGGGTGACAAACGCAAGCGGCACCGCCCGCCCGATGGTGGCCGAGAGCGCGTGGTATTTGCCGTCGCGGACGCTGGCGGGGTCGAAGCCGGCAAAGCCGGTGTCGAAATCCTGCCGCGCGATTTGCGCCATCACGCTGGCATCCCAGCCGTTGCGGAACTTGGTGGCGAGTGAGATGTCGGCGGAGAGGGTTTCGCTGCCGACGCCGCGAACGTCGGGGGCGTCTTCGATGCGGTAGCTGAGCGTGCCGCTGAGGGTGGCGGGCTGGCCGTTCAGTGACACCTGCCCGCGGGCGAACACGGCGATGCCGGCGGTGTAAAAGCTGTAATCCGAGGCGCTGTTCCAGAGCGGCGCGTTGCTGCCTTCGTGGAAGTTGAGCGCTTCAACGCTGGCGGTGACGCCGACGGTCCACCCGGACGATACCTGCTGAGAATAGGTGAGCGTGCCCGACACCCCGCTGAAGAGCGACGATTGCTCCACCGCGGGGTTGAGAAAATCGTTGAAATACTGGGTGTTAGAGTTGCTGCCGAAAAACACCCGCAACGCGCCGCTCCAACCGCCTTTGTCTTCGGGGGGGGCTCCGGGGGACGGGACCGGCGTTTCGAATTCGGCACGTGCCGGGGCTGCGGCGGCGAATGAAACGGCCAACGCCAGGGCGACAAACGACAGGGCAGAACGCATGGTTTCTCCTCCAAAAACCGCTGCGAGTGGTCGTGTTATGGTTGAAGAGTTTGCGCCAAAACCAATTTGATCGAGCGCAAATCGAATGCGATTTTCGGGATGTGTGGCGCGGTCGCCACAGAGTCTGCGGCGCGCTGGGAGAGCGGATTAACCCTCCGCACGGTGGGTTAAAGGTGGGGGTTTTACGGGTTGGTAATCCGCAATCCGTCCTGTTTTGCCCGATTACGGTACGGATTGATGCCCCGGAGTCGCGGAGTTGGGGCCCCGGATCAAAGCAATCCGTCCGATTCGGTGCGATTTCGGGACGTATTGCTGATGATGGACCCCGTTGGGGTTGAGGGGGTGGGAAAAGGGGGCTCACAATGGTGTGAGGGACCCAAACTCAATTGCCTGGCGTGGATGCGTGTGGAGCGTGAGATCACGCACCCTACCTTACTGCTTTATCGTGGCCGATAACGTTGGATAGAAGGATGCTTGGGTATACCATTGGCAGAGAAAAGCCGAAGGAAAGGGGCGAGAGATAAGGCCAGATGATGCCTTCATTGGATCAATTGAGTTGATTACTTGGGATGTGTTGATTGACGATGCAAGAGCCCGAAGCCAGGCGTTTTTGACAAGGCCGGAAGCAGCGGAAGAGATCTTTTTAAGCAGAGTAGCCGATATATAAAAGATCATATGCGCTCTTTTTGAAGCGCCAAGAAATTACACCTGATGGAGCGCAGCATGTTCAGTTTCCCTAAAGATCTCGCTTCCACTGTTTTTGAGAGATGGACCCAACTGGTTGCTGGAGATTACACCCCGCCGCTTTGCCCTGACACAAAGCTTCTTCAGCATCTGTTTGAGGTGAGTTACATGGCAGCATGCTGCCCCGAAGAAATGCGCTTTCCAAAATTCAACTTTGTAGCGACTTCTAAGGATTCTTGTATGGCGCCACATGGTTGCGCTGGCATAAAATTCGATGAACCGCGCCAGCTAACTGTTCAAGAAGTACGTCGGTTAGCTCCCACGATCGACATCGCGAAATCAGCGATTTGGGTTTCTTGGGGTTCAGACGGTTGGGTCATTACTGGTTTGGTAGATCTCGGCACATCTTGGCATCGTGCGAAAAAGGGGTTGGGTTATCGATATCAAGCTCCGGCTGATCTATTTGTTCAGGTCGATCGCCCAGGTCGCATTAGAGTTTATCAGGGGCCCTATCACGTTGCTACGTTGGAAGATGGTTCCATCGTAGGTATCGACGGGATCGATTTCAGCTTGTTTTTTCATCCCATCGCCACCTCTGGCCTAAAAGTTCTGCAAAGATATATCGAATACCCCGCATATGAGCATCCACGTGAGTTTTCTGACTTTGAGTTTATTGCTCTGGTGAATACCTATTCAGCGATCGCACAAGAGATTAGCGCGCGCGGACATGGCGGGATGGTGATTTTTGCTTTGAGCAATGATCTAATATCCGAAAAGCAGCTTAGAATTAAGTATTCCTGCAAGTCATCCATGCTAACGGACGCGTTTGTGAACTTCATGAATGCCCGCCATGTTCAAGGAGACTATGGTGCCCTTTACGATGATGGGCATGCTGTACCGGACGACCAGTTGTACCACGCTGAGATCACTTCGCGAGACGCTTATGACGAACTAGTTGAGGCGACACGGTTCATAGCTGCTTTGTCAGGCTGTGATGGTGCGATTGTTATAAACAGCGACCTTTCCTTAGTGGGCTTTGGCGCTGAAATTCGGTCAGAACTCGACGATTCGGTCGATATCTTGGAAGGTAAACCCGAGTTTACCGATGAATTGATGAGCTGCAATATCGAGCAATTTGGAATGAGGCACAGGTCCGCTGTCAAGCTAGCAAGCCAAACCGTTTCTTATCGCGTTATGGCTGTATCTCAAGACGGGCCTGCAAGTGGTGTCTACAGGAAGGCTGAGGAAGTTTTTGTCGAAAAGGGGATCACCTTGTCCAATATGAACATGCCCTGGGCTTAAATTGGCGGAACTATTCCTAGACCATATAAGATCTTGAAACGAATTTTCTGCATTATTGTCAGAAACGACACTCGCGTTAGACCGAGGGGACGCAGATACTATTTCGGGTTTCCATACGGCCGTTCTTCCCTTGTTGATCTAAGCTTCCTGCAGGGCAACGAGTGTCCGGAATTCGCCAAATTCCGTGCGACAGTTGCCCGAAACAGATCAATTGTCTGCCGCGGGGGCCTCTTCGCCGGCTTGCGGCGTCTCTGCCGCGGTGGCGGTGAGGGCTCCGTTGACCCATTGGCCGGAGGCTTGCTCACCTGAGGTGTAGCGCATGGTGCCTTCGCCTTGGCGGCGGCCGTCTTTGAACATGCCTTCGTAGACGTCTCCGTTGGCGTAGGTGGCGGTGCCCATGCCGTTGATCTCTCCGCGCACCCAGGTGCCTTCGTAGACAAAGCCGTCGGCCATGGTGATTTTACCCGTGCCGTGGCGTTGGCCGTTGTCGAACTGGCCGACATAGACGGTGCCGTCGGGGTAGGTGGCGGTGCCGTCGCCGTCGCGTTGGCCGTCGAGCCAGTCCCCTTCGTAGCGGTAGCCGTCGGGGTAGGTCATGATGCCTGTGCCGTGGTTGCGGGCGTTCTTGAACTCACCTTCGTAGACGAGGCCGTTGGGGTAGGTGGCGCGGCCCAGGCCTTCGATCACGCCGTTGGCCCATTGGCCTTCGTAGGTGGAGCCGTCGGGGTAGGTGATCTTGCCCGTGCCGTTGGCGAGGTCGCCGCGGAAGTCGCCCTGGTAGACCGAGCCGTCGGGGTAGGTGACCTGGCCCTGTCCTTCGATCTGACCGGCGACCCAGGTGCCGGTGTATTGGTAGCCGTCGGCGCCGGTGAAGGTGCCCGTGCCCTGGCGTTGGTCATTCTCGAAGTCGCCGTCATAGGTGTCGCCATTGGCGTAGGTGACCTTGCCTTTGCCCTGGCGGCGGCCCTCGACCAGTTCGCCTTCGTAGATGTCGCCGTTGGGTTGGGTGAGTTTGCCGGTGCCGTTGATCTGGCCGTCCTGCCACATGCCTTCGTAGGTCAGGCCGTCGGGCATGATGAGCTTGCCCTGGCCTTCGCGGTCGCCTTCGGCGACGCGGCCTTCGTAGATCGAGCCGTCGGGATAGGCGACGCGGGCGGTGCCTTCCTTGACGCCGTTGATCCAGTCGCCTTCGTAGACATAGCCGTTGGGCGAGGTCATGACGCCGCGGCCGTGGTGGAGGGCGTTGCGGAAGGCGCCTTCGTAGCGGACGCCGTTGGCGTAGGTGGCGGTGCCCTGGCCGGTGATCTTGCCGTCGAGCCAGGTGCCTTCATAGGTGCCGCCATCGGCGAAGACGATCTTGCCGACGCCTTCGGGTTTGCCTTTGGCGAAGTTGCCTTCGTAGACCGAGCCATTGGGGAAGCGGGCGACGCCGCGGCCCTTGATCTCACCCGCCACCCAGTCGCCGGTGTATTCATAGCCGTTGGGCAGGCGGTAGGTACCTGTGCCGTGCTGCAGACCGTTGAGGAACGTGCCTTCATAGACGCCGCCATCGTCGTATTGCTTGGTGACAACCTCGCCGTCCTGCGCCGCTGCGGCGCCTGCCAAGAGCAGTGCCGCGCCAAAGACCATCCGTCCTGCCAGTGTCATGCCGATTCCGCCCTCGGGGTCTGGAGTTGCCTATCGCGCGCGAAAGTAAAGGAGGTGCAAAGTAAGGACAATCTCTTTTGAGCACAGGTGGTTCCCCTCGGGCGGGGTTCTGCTATGTGGTCGGTCAAGACGCAGGAAAGGGCAGAGCCATGGCCGAGACATTCCGCCTGACGCTGGCACAGCTGAACCCCATTGTCGGGGATCTGAAGGGCAATGCGGCCAAGGCACAGGACGCCTGGGCGCAGGGCAAGGCGGCGGGTGCGGATATGGTGGCGCTGCCCGAGCTTTTTGTTACCGGCTACAACGCCCAAGACCTCGAGATGAAGCCGGCCTTTTACCTGGCGGCGATGGAGACGGTGCGTGCCTTGGCCGAGGCCTGTGCGGACGGGCCGGCTTTGGCAATCGGCTGCCCGTGGATCGAGGGGACAGAGCTTTTCAACGCTTATGTGATCTGCCAGGGCGGGGCGATCACGGCGACGGTGTTCAAACATCACCTGCCGAACGAGACGGTGTTTGACGAGGTGCGGGTGTTTGACGCCGGGCCGATTGGCGGGCCCTATAGCGTTGGCGAGACGCGCATCGGGTCGCCCATTTGCGAAGATGCCTGGCATGAGGACGTGGCCGAAACACTGGCCGAAACCGGGGCAGAGTTCCTGCTGGTGCCCAATGGCTCGCCCTATTACCGCGGCAAGTATGAAACCCGGCTGAACCACATGGTCGCTCGGGTGATCGAGACCCGGCTGCCGCTGATCTACCTCAACATGGTGGGGGGACAGGACGATCAGGTGTTTGACGGTGGGTCCTTTGTGCTGAACCCCGGTGGCAAGATCGAGGTGCAGCTGCCGGTCTTCGAAGAATGCGTGGCGCATATCGATCTGGAGCGGGGCGACGAGGGCTGGCACGCGATGCACGGGCCGTTCACCCAGCATCCCGATTTGTTCGAACAAGACTATAACGCCATGGTGCTGGCGCTGCGCGATTACCTGCGCAAGACGGGCTTTACACGCGTGCTGCTGGGCCTGTCGGGCGGAGTCGACAGTGCCTTGGTCGCGACAATTGCGGTGGATGCCTTGGGGGCCGAGAACGTCCGCTGTGTGATGCTGCCGTCGGAATACACCTCGGACGCGTCACTGGAGGATGCCAAGGCCTTGGCCGAGAACCTGGGCTGCCGCTATGACTATGTGCCGATTTCCGACGGGCGCGCGGCGATCACGGCAACTTTGGCGCCTTTGTTTGAGGGGACGGCAGAAGGCATTGCCGAGGAAAACATCCAGTCGCGCCTGCGTGGCCTGCTGCTGATGGCTTTGTCGAACAAGTTCAACGAAATGCTGCTGACCACCGGCAACAAGTCCGAGGTCGCTGTGGGCTATGCCACGATCTATGGCGACATGGCGGGCGGCTATAACCCGATCAAGGATCTCTACAAGACGCGGGTGTTTGACATTTGCCGTTGGCGCAATGCGCACCACCGGGATTGGATGACGGGGCCAGAGGGCGCGGTGATCCCCGAGCGGATTATCACTAAACCGCCCAGTGCCGAGCTGCGCGCAGACCAGAAAGACAGCGACAGCCTGCCGGATTACCCGGTGCTGGACGGCATCCTGCAGATCCTTGTCGACGCGGATGGCAGTATCGCCGATTGCGTGGCGGCGGGCTTTGACCGGGCGGATGCCAAGAAGGTCGAGCACCTGCTCTATATCAGCGAATACAAACGCTTTCAGGCCGCTCCTGGGACGCGGCTCTCAAAACGCGCCTTCTGGCTCGACCGGCGCTATCCGATTGTGAACCGCTGGCGGGACGAAGGGTAATCCGTTGGGAGCTGCGGAGGGCCACGGGTTGTGAATGGCTGGTTTGAACCCAAGGCTGACATTGACATTGAGGGCCGCGCCCGACCCTGGGTGGGCGAACGCGACAGCGAACCGGAGCACATCATCGTCATGCGAAAGCCGTTGGTTCGGTGCGAAACGCAAGCCATGCGCCCTCCCGGGGGGAGGGTCGGGCGCGGCCCGTCGGTGCCCTCCGGGCAGAGGCGGAATGAACGTCACCTCTGCCGCGTCAAGTGAAACACGTTAGCTTCTGAGGGACCAAAAAAGGCGGCACCGGAGCGCCGCCTTTGCATTGTTCGACCGTTCGGCGATCAGTTCATCGTGAAATACTTCACCTTGGGTTGATCCTCGGGGTCGACCTCGATGCCGACCTTTTCGGCCATGCCCCAGTTCAGCACCTGGTGGTGGATCGGGATATAGAGCGCCTCGTCCTGCACCACGCGCCAGATGGCGGCGATGTCGGCGTTGCGGGCATCCAGATCGGTATTCGAGGCCAGCGATTTGATCTTGGCGTCGATCTCGTCATTGTCGAAACCGGTGCCGTTCCACGTGCCGATATCGCTCTCGCGGCCATGCACGAGGAAGTTGAAGATGTATTCGGAATCGTAGGTCGGCACACCCCACCCCAGCATGTAGAAGTCGGTCTTGCCGTCGGTGATCTTGGGGAAGTGCTGCGCCTTGGGGATTGCATCCAGGTTCACCGTGACGCCGATCTGGCCCAGCATGCCGACAGCCGCCTGGCAGATCGCCTCGTCATTGATGTAGCGATCGTTGGGGCAGTCGAGGCGGATCGAGAACCCATCGCCATAGCCGGCATCGGCCATCAGGTCGCGCGCGGTATCCAGATCGGTCATCGACTCGGCGTCCATCGCGGCGGTCCAGCCGTTGACGAAGGGCGGCGCGATCATGCCGGCGGGCTGGCTTTGGCCGCGCATCACCACCTGGCGGATCGCATCGCGGTTGATCGCCATCGACATCGCCTTGCGCACGCGCACATCCGCCAGCGGATTGGCGCCATCGACATTGTCGGCCTCCAGATCGACTGCCCCCTGGTTCATCCCGAAAAAGATCACCCGGTTCTGCGGTGCCTGCTTGACGGTCAGCCCATCGGCGCTGTTGACGCGATCCAGATCTTGCACCGGCATGTCCTGGAGGAAATCCACCTCACCGGACAGAAGGGCCGCCACACGGGTCGCGGCGTTCTGGATCGGGGTGTAGACGATCTCTGACACCTCCATCGGGAACTGGTCGCGCCCCCAATAGTCTTCGTTGCGGGTCATGGTGGTGCGCACGTCCGGCTCGCGGCTTTGCAACACATAAGGCCCGGTGCCATTGGTGTTGGTGGTGGCAAAGGTGATCTCTCCACCTTCAAAATCCTGCACGTTGACGGTGTTGTTCGCCTCGGTCCAGCCCTTGTCCATAATGAAGAGGTTGGTGAGGTTCGAGGGTAGGATCGGGTTCGGCCCGTCGGTGACCATCTCGATGGTGAAGTCATCCACCGCGCGCACCTCGGTGATCGAGCCGATCAGCTCTTTCATGTCCGAATTGGGCTGCTTGGCACGCTCAAAGCTGAAGACCACGTCTTCGGCCGTCATGTCGGCGCCATCGTGGAACTTCACGCCCTGGCGCAGGTTGAAGACCCAGACATTGGGGTCATCGGCGCTGGGCGCCCAATCGGTGGCAAGGGCGGGTTCAAACGCGCCGGTGACGTCGCGGATGATCAGCGGCTCATAGATCTGGTGGCGGATGGTGTGGGTCGGCCCTTCGTTCTGGGCATGTGGATCCAGCGTCAGCGCATCGCCCGAGCGCGCCCAACGCAGCGTTTCGGCATTCACCATGGCGGTTGTCGACAGCAGCACGGCCGCCGACAACAAGGTTGTCGTCTTTTTCATTGTGACCTCCTGTTGGTTATTGCCGGGCAGTGTTTGCCAGAACCGCGCGCTTTGCAAGCTGATCCGGTCGCGGGGTCGGGGGTCAGTCGGTTTCCGAAGACCGCGCCCAGAGGTTGATGTCCTCTTCCGACGCGATGGTGTCGATCTCTTGCAGTTCGTCCTCGGTGAAGTCGAGATTTTGGGTGGCGCCCACACAATCGGTGATCTGCTCGAGCCGGGAAGCCCCAATCAAAGCCGAGGTCACCCGCCCACCACGCAGCACCCAGGCCAGCGCCATCTGCGCCAGTGTCTGACCGCGGGCCTGCGCCAGATCGTTCAGGCCACGCACGCTCGCCAGCGCGCTGTCGCTCAGCATGTCTTGCGCCAGCGATTTGCCCTGTGTCGCGCGGCTGCCTTCGGGGATGCCGCCCAGGTATTTGTTGGTCAGAATACCCTGCGCCAGCGGGGTAAAGGCGATGGAGCCGATCCCGAGGTCGTCCAGCGTGTCCAACAGCCCGTCATGTTCGACCCAGCGGTTCAGCAGATTGTAAGACGGCTGGTGGATCAGGCAGGGTGTGCCGAGGTCCTTGAGGATCGCCACCGCCTCTTGCGTGCGCTGGGTGTTGTAGCTGGAAATCCCGGCATAGAGCGCGCGGCCCGAGCGGACGATGTGATCCAGCGCGCCCATGGTCTCTTCCAGCGGCGTCTCGGGGTCAAATCGGTGCGAATAGAAGATGTCGAAATAGTCCAGCCCGCAGCGCGCCAGCGATTGGTCGCAAGAGGCAATCAGGTATTTGCGGCTGCCAAATTCGCCGTAAGGCCCCGGAAACATGTGGTAACCCGCTTTGTTCGAGATGATCAGCTCATCCCGCAGCCCGCCGAAATCGCTGCGCAGGATCTCCCCAAAGGCAATCTCGGCTGACCCCGCGGGCGGCCCGTAATTGTTGGCCAAATCGAAATGTGTGATGCCGTGGTCAAAGGCCGTCCGGCAGAGGGCGCGCTTGGTGGCGTGGGGCGTGTCCTCGCCGAAATTGTGCCAGAGCCCCAGGCTGATCGCCGGCAGTTTCAGGCCCGAGCGTCCGCAGCGGCGATAGAGCATGCGCTGATATCGATCCTCGGCCGGAGTGTATTTGGACATGAAGGCGGGGCGGGGTGGCAGGCTCTGTGTCATCCCGACAGGGTGGCGAATGCGGGGCGAGGCGTCAAACGTTTGGCTCAGGCCAGCACGTCAGACAGGCTCTGCCGGCTGAGATTTGTCAGGCCGGTTTGCGCCATGGCGATGCTCAGCTCTTGGGTCAGCACCTGCCAAAGCCGCTGTAGCCCTTCTTCGCCCGCCGCCGCGATGGCGAATTGCAGGATGCGGCCGAAGAAGGTGAAATCGGCCCCACTGGCCAGCGCCTTGAGCACGTCCTCGCCGCTGCGCAACCCGCTGTCGAAGAAGAGCGGGTAGTCCGGGCCGACGGCCTCACGGATGGCAGCCAAAACAGTAATCGGCGCCGGGGCGCTTTCCAACTGCCGCGCGCCGTGGCTGCTGACCTGGATCGCATCGGCGCCCATGGTCTTCAGCATCACCGCGTCCTCGGCATCGAGCACGCCTTTGACCACCAGCTTGCCCTTCCAGCGCTCGCGCAGCTGCCGCAGCGTGTCCCAATCGGCGGCGGCGCGGCTTTCGGTGCGGTCAAAGTCAAATCCCGGCATCTGGAAATTCGCCATCTCGGGTCGGCCCTGGATCAGCGTCCGCAGCGACCATTCCGGGTGCAGGGCGAAATCCAGAAACTGCCGGGGTCCGATGCGGAAAGGCATGGTAAAGCCGTGCCGCAGCTCACGCGGGCGGCGGCCGACCTCGGGCACGTCGACTGTCAGCACCAGCGTCTGGTATCCCGCCACCGTCGCCCGATCGACCAGCTTGACCGTGCCGCTGCCATCGCCGCTGAAATAGAGCTGAAACCAGGCGTTCCCCTCGGCCGTCTCGATCAGCGTTTCCATCGGGGTGGAGGCGACGGTGGACACGCCCAGCGGAACCTGATGCTTTGCTGCCAGACGCGCCAGCATCAGGTCAGCCCCGGGGGCCGACAGGTTGCACATGCCCATTGGCGCGATGCCAAAGGGGCGCAAAGCGTCGGTGTCAAAAAGCGGCTTCGACAAAGACCTGTCGCTGACATTGCGCAGGATGCGTGGGCGCAGGCAGAGCGCATCGAGGGCCTCGCGATTGCGCGTCAAGCCCGCGCCAGACCCCGCCGCCCCATCGATATAGTCAAACATCATCCACGGCAGGCGCCGACGGGCCAGCCGGCGGGCATCTGCACTGGAATGGATGTGATCGGCGCGCGCCACGGAACCCGTCAACTGCGCAAGACGTGCACCGAGCACGCAGCGTGGCGCACCACCCGCGCCGCGGTGGAGCCTAGCAGAAAGTCCTTGAGCCCAGGCTTGTGGGAGCCGATGACGATGCAGTCGATCCCCTTGTCATTGGCATAATCCACGATGGTCTGCGAGGTGTGCCCGTGCAGCAACACCGGGGTGACATCGCCCAGCCCGGCCACACGCTCTTCCAGCCGTTTGCGCGCGCCCTCATAGGCGGCTTGCAGCACGTCTTCATCCAGATAAGCCCGCACCGACCCTTGCGGCGCCTCATAGACATGGATGGCGGTGATCTTGCCGTCCGGCGCCTTCAACGCCCGCGAGATTTCCAGCGTATTGGCGGAAATCCCGTGGTCGAGGGCCATGGGAACGAGGATATTTTGGTACATCGCGATGCTCCTTTCGGGCTTTGGGTCAGGCCCAGGGTTCGAGAATGATCTTCGGTGTGGCGATCCGGCCGGCGCGCAGCGCGGCAAAGGCGTCGGCGCCTTGCTCCAAGGGCCGGGTTTCGATCCAGTCGAGCGGACCGAGGCGACCGTCAAAGATCGCCTGTGCCGTGTCGCGGAAATCCTGCGCGGTGTAGGTATAGGTGCCGATGAAGGTGATTTCCTGCAGCGTCATGCGCCGGATATCGAGCCCGCCTGTGTCTTCGCCCAGTCCGATATGTGTGATCACGCCGCCGGGGCGCGTGTGGGCCGAGGCAGTTGCGCGCGTCGCAGCGTAGCCCACCGCATCGACCACAATGCTGAACGCGCCCTCTGGGGCGGTGACGATGTTTTGGCCACAACGCTCTGTAAGGAAAGCGGCGCGGGCGGCGTTGGGCTCAGCGATGGTGACGTCCTCCACGCCGAAGGCGGTCAGGGCCAAGGCGGCAGCAAGGCCAATCGCCCCGCCACCGATCACCAGCGCGTCGCGGGGCATGTCTGGGTGCAGCGCCTCCAGCCCCAGCCGCACTGCGTGCCAGCTGACGGCCAGGGGTTCGGCCAAAGCCGCCTTGGCAAAGGATACGTCTTCGGGCACCGTCACGAGGTTGCGCTCTGGCATGGCAACCCATTGCGCAAAGGCGCCTTCGCGTGGCGGCATCGAGATGATCTGGCGTGTGGCGCAGAGGTTGTCTCGCTCCGCGAGACAGGCCGGGCAATCACCGCAAGTGACCAGCGGGTTGATCGTGACCCGGTCGCCAGCCCTTGGCCCACCGGTGATGACCCCCGCCGCCTCGTGGCCGAGGATCAGCGGGGCAGGGCGGCGGTTATCATGGCCGAGATAGGCGTGCATGTCCGACCCGCAGATGCCCACCGCCTCGATCCGGATCAGCTGTTCACCGTCCCCGGGGGTCGGCTCTGGCGCGTCGTCAAAGGCCAGCGTTTCGGGGGCGGTGTAAACAAGCGCCTTCATTTTGCAGTGAACCCCCCGTCGACCATCAGGATCTGCCCGGTGACGTAAGAGGACGCCTCGGAGCACAGAAACAGCAGCGGGCCGTCGAGGTCGCGCATCTCACCATTGCGGCCCAGACAGGTTTGTGCCGCGTTGCGCGCGGCGCGTTCGGTGTCGGCAAAGACGGCCTCGGTCAGCTCGGTCGGGAAGAACCCGGGGCCAATGGCGTTGGCGGTGATCCCGTGCGGTGACCAGGCCTCGGCCATGGCGCGGGTGAGCTGCGCGATGCCGCCCTTGGAGGCGCCATAAGCGATGCCGCCGGGAAAGGCGCGGGTGGTCTGTAGCGAGGCAAAGTTGACGATCCGCCCCCAGCCTTTGGCTTTCATTGCGGGCACCAAGGCTTGCGACAAGAAAAACGGCGCCGAAAGGTTCAGCGCCAGGGTAACGTCCCAGCCTTCCTCAGAGACATCATCCGCCGCTTCACGCGTATTGATCCCGGCCGCGTGCACAATGATGTCTGGCGCGCCGAAGGGTGCTGCGATCTGTTGGGTCAGTGCGCACAGAGCGGCGCGGTCGGCCAAATCGGCGACCACCGTGGCGGCGTTGCGGCCGGCTTCTGCCTGCCAGGCCTCCAACGCGTCCGCCCGCCGCGCGACCCCCACCACTTGCGCACCCGCAACCGCCAGCACGCTGGCGGCGCGGCGGCCCAAGCCGGAACTGGCGCCCGTGACGCAGGCCACGCGGCCCGTCAGATCAAAGAGCGCGGCTGGGTCATCCATCTGCGGTCAGGTCGAACTCTTCATCCGGGAAGTATTTGGCCAGCCGCACATCGGCGCTGCGCGCGTGGCCTTCCATCCCTTCGAGGCGCGAGATCCGCGCCGTCGCCTCGGCCACCGGTTTGGCGCCTTCACGCGTGGCGCGCTGCCAGGTGACGATCTTCATGTATTTGTGCACGCTGAGGCCACCGGTATAGCTCGCCGCGCCCGAGGTGGGCAGCACGTGGTTGGTGCCGCTGGCCTTGTCACCAAAGGCAACGGTGGTTTCCTCGCCCAGAAAGAGCGAGCCATAACAGGTCAGGCGGTCGAGCCACCAATCCAGGTCCTCGGCCTGCACGGTCAGGTGTTCAGGCGCGTAATCGTCCGAGGTGGCGGCCATTTCTTCGCGGTCGGCACAGAGGATCACCTCGGCATAGTCGCGCCATGCGGCGCGGGCGTTGTCGCGGTTGACCTCGGGCAGGTCGTCGATCAGGCCGGGGACGAGTTCCATCACCTTCTCGGCCAGCGCCCGGTCATCGGTCACCAGCCAAACGGGTGAGTTATAGCCGTGCTCGGCTTGGCTGACGAGATCGGTGGCCACCACCAAAGGATCGGCGGTGGCATCAGCCAGGATCAGGCTGTCGGTCGGGCCGGCAACCAGTTTGTGGCCGAGGCCAAGCGTATCCTCTTTGGCCGCGTCGGCATCGACATGATCGCCGGCCCGACCGACAGCCTGATCCTGGCTGAT
>JASJCC010000083.1 GCA_030066175.1 Paracoccaceae bacterium
CTTTGTCGGTAACGGCAATTACAGCGACCGCCGCCTGCGCCGCGTGCTCGACACGAAACAGGCCGGGCTTTTGCGTGCGATCATCCGCAGCGACACCTTCATCGAAGACCGGATCGAGTTTGACCGCCAGCTCTTGCGCGATTTCTACCAATCGCGCGGCTATGTCGATTTCCGCATCACCGGCGTGAATGCCGAGCTGTCGCAGGAACGCGACGGCTATTTCGTGACCTTCAATGTCGAAGAAGGCCAGCAGTTCCGCTTTGGCGCGGTCGAGGTCACTTCGGACCTGCCCGAGGTCGATGTCGAGGCGTTCCAGAGGGTGGTCAAGGTCCGCGACGGCGTGGTCTATTCGCCCTCGCTGGTCGAAAATGAGATTGCCCGGCTTGAACGTCTGGCGATCCGCGAAGGGCTGAACTTTGTCCGGGTTGAGCCGCGCATCACCCGCAATGACCGTGACCTGACACTGGATGTGGAATTCATCCTGACCCGCGGTGAGCGGATCTTTGTCGAGCGCATCGATATCGAGGGCAACACCACCACGCTGGACCGCGTTGTGCGGCGTCAGTTCCGTGTGGTCGAGGGTGACCCGTTCAACCCGCGCGCCATTCGCGAAAGCGCTGAACGCATTCGCGCGTTGGGGTATTTCTCAAAGGCCGATGTCGAGGCACGGGAAGGCTCCACCCCGCAGCAGGTGATCGTCGATGTGGATGTCGAAGAACAGCCCACCGGTACGCTCAGCTTTGGTGGGTCGTACTCGACAACCAACGGTTTTGGCGCCGCGGTGTCGTTCAGCGAACGCAACTTCCTTGGCCGTGGTCAGATCCTGTCCTTCAGCATCAACACCTCGGATTCCTCCCGGCAATACGCGTTCTCCTTTGTCGAACCGGCCTTCCTGTCGCGCGACCTGACCTTTGGGGTCGGGATCAACTACTCGGAAACCGACAACCTCGAGGCCGAGTTCGATACCGCCAACGGTGTCTTCCAGCCGTTTTTCGAGTTTCCGCTGAGCGAAAACACCCGGATGAACCTGCGTTACACGCTGACCTATTCCGAGGTGGCCCAGCCCGATCCCACGGCAAATGTCGGGTCGATCATCCTGGCCGAATCCGCGCTTGGGGACCGCACCGACAGCTCGGTCGGCTACACCATCAGCTATGACACCCGCCGCTCGGGTCTGAACCCAAATGCCGGTGTGCTGCTGGAGTTTGGCCAGGACTTTGCTGGGCTTGGCGGCGACAGCACCTATGTCAAATCCAGCCTCAAGGCGATTGCCCAGACCAAGGTCTTTAACGAAGAGGTGACTTTGCGCGCCTCGTTCGAGGCCGGCGCTGTTGAGTTCAGCCGCAACACCAGCCGGGTCACCGACCGCTACCTGCTGGGCCCGCGCATCATGCGTGGCTTTGAGTATGGCGGCATCGGCCCGCGCGAAGTTGGCGGCAAGATCGACGACCCGCTGGGCGGCAAATACTTTGCCGTTGCCCGGTTCGAGGCGGAATTCCCGCTGGGTCTGCCCGAGGAATACGGTATCAGCGGCGGTCTCTTCTACGACATCGGGTCGCTCTGGGGGTTGGACACCACCGCCACCGGACCAGGCACGCGAGTGGTGTCGGAAGACTTCTCCGCCCGCCATGTGATCGGCTTTTCGATCTTCTGGGACAGCGCGTTGGGGCCGCTCCGGCTCAACTTCTCCGAGGCGCTGGTCAAGGAAGACTTCGACAAGCCGCGCGGGTTTGACCTGACCGTCTCGACCAATTTCTGATCCGATGACGCGGCTGGCGTCGGCCCTGGTTGCGCTGCTCTTTGGCGCCTGGCCGTTGGCGGCGACCGCTCAGCTGTTCGACCCATCGCCTGCACCGGTGCAAAGCCCGGTGCTGGTGATCGAGTTCGACCGGTTCTTCGAGGAGAGCGCCTTTGGCCGCCGGGCAGCTGCCGAACGTGATGCCGAAGCGGCGGTGATCGCGGCTGAAAACCGGCGGATCGAATCTGAGCTGACCACCGAAGAACGCGAACTGACTGAACGCCGCGCCGGGCTGGAGCCCGAAGAGTTCCGCGCCCTCGCCGATGCCTTTGACGAAAAGGTCCAGCGCCTGCGCGAGGAACAAGACACCAAGGCCCGCGCCTTTGGCGCCCGCACCGAAGAGGCGCGCCGCCGGTTCATCGCCGCCGCCCAGCCGGTGCTCGAAGGGTTGATGCGCGACGCCGGTGCCGCCGTGATCCTGGAACGCCGCACCGTCTTTGTCGCCGCCGAGGCGGTCGACATCACCGATCTCGCCATCGAACGGATCGACACGGCGCTAGGCGATGGTAGTGATACGCCGCCCGCGCCAGAGATCCCACCCGCGCAAGAGGGCGCGCCCCAAGACCCCTAGCGCTTGCCCCTTGAAGCGCAGGTTGTTAGGGACAGGGTCAAAGTCATAAGGCAATACCGATATGAGTGACACGCTTCTCAGCGCCGACATCCAGTTGATCCAGCGCATCCTGCCGCATCGCTATCCGTTTCTTCTGGTGGACCGGGTTGAAGAGATCGACGGCACGTCCTCGGCGCTCGGGATCAAAAACGTCACCATGAACGAGCCGCATTTTCACGGCCATTTTCCCGGCACGCCGATTATGCCCGGGGTCACAATCGTCGAGGCGATGGCGCAGACCGCAGCGGTCATGGTGGGTGTCGCGATGGACCTCGCCGACAAGGAAATGCTGATCTATTTCATGTCGATCGACAACTGCAAGTTCCGCCGCAAGGTGATCCCCGGCGATCAGCTGCGCATGCATCTGACCACGCTGCGCGGCAAACCCGGCGCTAAGGTGTGGAAATTCAAAGGTGTGGCCGAGGTTGAGGGCGAAATGGCCTCGGAGGCCGAGTTCACTGCCATGATGGACCTGCCCGCGTGAGCGAAACGGTGATCCACCCCGCGGCCGTGGTCGAACCCGGCGCCCAGATCGGGCAGGGCGTCCGGATCGGCCCGTTCTGCCATGTCGGCCCTGAAGTGCGGCTGGGTGACGGGGTTGAGCTGAAAAGCCATGTGGTGGTTACCGGCGATACCTCCATTGGTGACGGCACGGTGATCTTTCCTTTCGCCGTAATTGGCGAGGTGCCGCAGGACCTGAAGTTCCGCGGCGAGAAAACCCGCCTCGAGGTTGGTGCGCGCAACCGCATCCGTGAACATGTGACGATGAACTCTGGCACCGAGGCCGGCGGCGGTGTGACCCACGTGGGCGATGACGGGCTCTTTATGGCCGGCTGCCACGTGGCGCATGACGCGCAAGTGGGCAACAAGGTGATCCTGGTGAACAATTGCGCGCTGGCTGGGCATTGCATCATCGAGGATGAGGTGATCGTCGGCGGCCTGTCGGGTGTGCATCAATGGGTGCGCGTGGGCCGCGGCGCGATCATCGGCGCGGTCACCATGGTCACCAACGATGTCATCCCGTACGGTCTTGTTCAGGCCCCGCGCGGGCAGCTTGATGGGCTCAACCTGGTGGGTCTGAAGCGGCGCGGCGTGGCGCGGTCCGATATCACCGCCCTGCGCGCAGCCTTTCAGATGTTGGCGCAAGGCGAAGGCGCGTTTCAGGACCGTGCCCGCCGTCTCGGCGACGAGACCGACAGCGCCTATGTCCGCGAGATCGTCGATTTCATCCTGGGTGAAAGCGACCGGTCCTTCCTGACCCCGGGTTAAGCGCATGCTGGCGCTGATCGCAGGGACAGGCGCGCTGCCCACCGCCGTTGCGACGGCGCAGGACACGCCCCCGGTGATCTGCGCGTTGCGTGGTTTTCCCCCCGACAGTCTCGAGGTCGAGATCACCTTTCGGCTGGAGACCTTTGGCAGCCTGCTGGCGATGCTTCAGGCGCGCGAGGTGACAGAGATCTGCATGTGTGGCCGGATCGATCGGCCCAGCATTGATCCCACGGCTTTGGACGCCTTGACCTTGCCGCTGGTGCCGCGCCTGCAAGCCGCGCTGGGGCAGGGGGATGATGGCGCCTTGCGGGTGATCATTGCCCTGATGGAAGAGGCCGGCTTTTGCGTCCGCGCGGCCCATGAGACGGCGCCGGGGCTGTTGCCGGCAGCCGGGGTCTTCAGTGCCACGGCGTTGCCGGATGGCGTTGCAGAAGAGGCACAACTGGGCGACGCAGCCTTAGCCAAAATGGGCGCGGCTGATCTCGGCCAGGCCTGCGTTATCCGCAGCGGCCAGGTCATCGCCCGCGAAACCGACACCGGCACCGACGCGATGCTGGCCGGGCTCACCAATGGTGGGCCGGACACCTCCAGCGATCCGATCAGTTGGGCGATGGACACGGCCGGCGACCTGCTGGGCGGGGCAGCGGATTGGTTGTCGGGGATCGATACGCAAAAGGCCTCCGGCTTTCTCTACAAGGCGCCGAAACCCGGCCAGGACCGACGCGCCGACCTGCCGGTGATTGGCCCGGACACAGTGGCCTCGGTCGTGCGTGCGGGTCTTGCCGGCATCGTCATCGAGGCGGGCGGCGTGATGGTGCTAGACCAGCCCCAGACCCGCGCTGCCGCTGACCGCGCCGGCCTGTTTCTCTGGGTCCGCGAAAGGCCCGCGCCATGAAGGTCTTTCTCATCGCGGGTGAACCTTCCGGCGACCGGCTCGGCGCCGCGCTGATGCGGGGGCTGCGCGACTTGGTGCCGGAGATCAGCTTTGACGGAATCGGGGGGGAGAGGATGACGGCCGAAGGTCTGCAGAGCCTGTTCCCGATGGACGACATCTCGATCATGGGGATCACCGAGATCCTGCGCGAATACCTCGCGTTGAAAACCCGGATCCGTCAGACCGCCGACGAGGTAATTCGCCAACGCCCCGACGTCTTGATCACCATCGATCTGCCGGAGTTTTCCCTGCGTGTGGCCCGGCTGGTCAAGGCGGTCAGCGATATCCGCGTGGTGCATTACGTGGCGCCCACCGTCTGGGCCTGGCGGCCGGGGCGGGCGGAGAAGATGGCGGCGCATGTGGATCAGGTGCTGGCGCTCTTGCCGTTTGAGCCGCCCTATATGGAGGCCGCCGGCATGCGCTGCGATTTTGTCGGTCACCCGGTGGTGACCGATCCGCAAGCCAGCGACGCCGAGGCCGTTGCGTTCCGCAAAACCCACGGGATCGATGGGCCTATGGCACTGATCCTGCCCGGATCGCGCCGCTCCGAGGTGACGCGACTCTTGCCGATCTTTGCCGAGGTGGCGCGCGAGTTGCACGTAGCGCGCCCCGACCTGCGGTTTGTCCTGCCGGCCGCTGGCGCTGTGGCGCAACTGGTTCAAGAGGGCGTGCGCGACTGGCCAGAGGCGCCTGTGGTCATCGACCCGGCAGAGGACCCCAACGGCGACGCCAAACGCGCGGCCTTTCGCGCGGCAGACGTGGCGCTCGCCGCCTCGGGTACGGTGTCTTTGGAACTGGCGGCGGCCGGTACGCCGATGGTCATCGCCTATGACATGAACTGGATCAGCCGTCAGATCATTGGCCGAATGCTGCGCGTCGACACCGTCACGCTGGTGAACCTCGTCTCGGAAACCCGCGCCGTACCTGAGTTTATCGGCACTGAGTGCAAACCTGCCCCCATCGCCGAAGCGCTGTTACAGTTGCTCGACACACCCGAGGCACAGACCCAGGCAATGACTGTCACGATGGAGCGTCTAGGGAAGGGTGGCCCGCCTCCGGGCGAGCGGGCGGCGCGCGCTGTTCTGGACGGCATCGCGCAGGCAGCGGGCCCCAAGCACTGAGGCCCGCCAAAGCGGTTACTGCGGCGGGTTCACCGGGTTGATCGAGTCGTAAGCGGCGGTAAAGCCGGTCAGCGACATGGTCAGCGTCACCGAATTGTCGGGCGCCGCCAGCGGCACAATCCGCACCGTGGCGTTGGCGCCGCGCTTGAAGGTGTTCACGTCCGGATCGCGCAGGTTGACCCGCGCGATGCAGGCGCTGCGGTCGCAAAACAGGAAGGGGATCTTCACCGGCGACCCGCCATCGATGCTCAGGGTCACGCCCTCGGGCAACACGGTCAGCAGCGGCGTGTTGAACACCATCACCGCAGAGGGCAGGTTTTCACCTTGCAGCCGCGACAGCTCGGCCTCGATCACCGGGTTGTCGTTGTTATCCCGCAAAAGCTGCGCCATGCGGCAGGGATCGTCACCCGACAGGGTCTTTTCGCAAATCAGCGTCCAGTCGCCTTCGGTCCGCTCATAGCTATCGCCAACAGCCGGCACCGCAGCGGCCCCTTCGGCGGCCTGCGCGGCCTCTTCAGCCGGCGCCTCGGTGGTTGATTCTTGCGCCCAAACAGGTCCTGCCACCAGCGCGGCCACCATGGACAAAAGGACTAGCGGTCTGGTCATCTCGTGATCCCTTGCTTTTTTGTCGTCTTTGAGGATGCGCTTAACATATGGCGGGCACGCTGTCAGTGCGGAATAATGCCGATCTGGCCCGATCTGAGCGGAAAAACGCCTTTAACTTTGCCTTGGAACGCTTTGTAACAAATAGGAAAGGGGCCCAAGGGCCCCTTCCGATTTCACTCCCTGTCGGACTGGCCGACTTTGTCATTGCCGTGACGCTACAAAACGAATGCGCGCCGGTCAACAGGCTTTTCCACACATGATGTGAAGAAATTTTCCCGCAAAAAAAAAGCCGCGCCATGCGGCGCGGCCAGTCTGACAGGGAGGAAGTCCGTCCGGAGCAGGAGAGGACATGTCGCTCCAGACAAAAACAATCTGGCACCAAGAGGTTAAGAATGTATGTTCGGGACCGAACGGTGCGGAGGACAGAATGACTGACGGGGTTTTTGTGGGCGGCGGCGGCCCGGGTTACGGCGAAAAGCAATGGCTGAAACTGGGCTATGCCAACCGTCACGGGCTGGTCGCGGGCGCCACCGGCACCGGCAAGACGGTGACGCTGCAAATCCTGGCCGAAGGGTTTTCCAGCGCCGGCGTGCCGGTCTTTATGTCGGACGTCAAAGGCGACCTTTCCGGCATGGCCAAAGCCGGCGCCGACACCCACAAGCTGCACGGCCCCTTTATGGAGCGGTGCGGTAAGATCGGCTTTGACATCTTCACTTATGACAGCTTTCCAGTCACCTTCTGGGATCTCTTTGGCAAGCAAGGTCATCCGGTGCGCTCGACCGTGGCCGAGATGGGGCCGCTCTTGATTGCCCGCCTTCTGGAGCTGACAGAGGCGCAAGAGGGCATCCTCAACATCGCCTTCCGCCTTGCCGACGAAGAGGGCCTGCCGCTGCTCGATCTCAAGGACCTGCGCTCGCTCTTGGTCTGGGTCGGCGAGAACCGCAAGGATCTGAGCCTGCGCTACGGCAACATTTCCGTCGCCTCGATCGGGGCGATCCAACGCCGGCTTCTGGTGTTGGAAAACCAGGGCGGCACCAATTTCTTTGGCGAACCGGCTTTGGATCTGCGCGATCTGATGCGCACCAGCGTGGATGGGCGCGGGCAGGTCAACATCCTCGCCGCCGACACGCTGATGGGCGCGCCGCGGCTTTACGCGACCTTCCTGCTCTGGCTATTGTCCGAGCTCTTTGAGGAACTGCCCGAGGTCGGCGATCCTGACAAACCGCGGCTGGTGTTCTTCTTTGACGAGGCGCATCTGCTGTTCGACGACGCGCCCAAGGCGCTGGTCGACAAGGTTGAACAGGTGGCGCGGCTCATTCGCTCCAAAGGCGTGGGGGTGTATTTCATCACCCAAAGCCCTGACGACATCCCCGAGGATATCCTGGGCCAGCTCGGCAACCGTGTGCAGCACGCCCTGCGCGCGTTCACAGCGCGCGACAAGAAGGCGCTGCGCCTCGCGGCCGAAACCTATCGCCCGAACCCCGACTTTGACACTGAAGCGACGATCCGCGAGGTGGGCGTTGGTGAGGCGGTGACCTCGTTCCTGCAAAAGAAAGGCGTACCGGGGATCGTGCAGCGCACGCTGATCCGCCCGCCCTCGTCACAGCTGGGGCCGATCACACCGGCCGAACGCGGCGGAGTGATGGGCGCGTCGGATCTGTCGGGCAAATATGATGCGGTTTTGGACCGCAACTCGGCGCATGAAATCCTGGCGGCACGCGCCGAAAAGGCCGCGGCCGAGGCGGAGGCCCTCGAGGCCAAGGAAGAAGAGATGGCCGCGGCCGAGCGCGAATACGCCTCGGCCCGCCGCTATTCCGGCACCCGCGTTGCCCGCTCCAGCTCCCGCCAACCCCGCCGCGGTCAAAGCTTTGGCCAGGCGATGACCAAGATGGTGATCAAGGAACTCACCGGCACCACCGGCCGCCGAATGGTCCGCGGCATCCTGGGCGGGTTGTTCAAAGGGCGGTGAGTTTGCCAGTCAATTGGTCCTGCATGCATCGATCTGAGGGTATTGGTCTGGTCAAGACCAACACGTCGGGTGCCTCCCAGCGAACTGATGGTCGCTTAGCGGAAACTCAAGAGTGACTCCGGACGTTTGCGAACGCGACCATGGCTTTCTGCGAGCATAGCACGTTGACATCAACGGGATCCGTCTGACGCAACCGGAACCCTGGCCGCCCAAAGGCTGCGATCGTTGGCGTAGCAAGCAACGAAACCTTCCTCGGCTTTGCGCACAAACCGCTTGCTCTGTGTGACCCAAAACCACCGATCGGCCTGCAACAGAGTTGCATCCACGGTCTTTGGCACTACCGTTGCGGGAACATCGACCTCCGCTCAGATCACAGGTACGCACGCATGGCCCTTCAACTAATGCAGAACGCTGCATTCATCAGCTTTCTGGCCATTGGGCTATATTTCTTCTGGCAACGGGCCGGGTCTGAGCTTCGGTTAATCGACCGACTACTCATTGGGTTGAACTTTGGGGTGATTGCCTTTCTCGTCACCGCAACCCCGATCAACATGGAAGACGGCGCAACGATTGATGCGCGTGCGGGCCCGGTGATCTTGGCCGGGATTGTCGGGGGGCCACCCGCCGCGGCGGTGGCGGCGATCCTTGGCGCGTCTGCGCGGGCCATGGTGGGGGGCTCATTCTCATTCTCTGGCGTGTTGGTGTTCTTTCTCTATGCGCTGGCGGGTGTTCTGCTGTGGAAACAACTCTTTAAGTCCACGTTGGGCGAAGGAGTGACGGCAACCCGGATTGTCCTTGGCGTCTTCCTCAGCCTGATTGCCGCGGCCTTGATGTTTTTCGTCATCCAGCCGCGCTCTGTTGCCGTTTCCTGGCTGGAGAACGATTATCCGTTTATCGCGGCTGCAAACGCGCTGTCGGTCGGTTTTACCGGGCTGGTGTCTTATGTCGCGATCCTGTCGGCCAACCAGAGCAGCAAGATCAAAGAGGCGCTGGATACGCTCAACCTGGCTAAGCAATCCGGGGGTATTGGCACGTGGGAGCTGGATGTGAAATCCAATTCCGTGGTTTGGGACGATCTCAACATCGCGCTGCACGGGTTCAAGCTGAAAGACAATCGCGGCACGTATAAAGACTGGGCCGCTGTTGTGCATCCCGACGATCTTGACCGCGTCAACCAAGAGCTGCAGGCCCTGCTCGACGGGACGGCCGCTTTCGACACCACCTACCGGGTTGTGCATTCCGACGGGTCGATCCACCACTTGAAAGGCAATGCACTTGTGCAACGGACCGCCTCTGGCGATCCCATGCGCGTTGTCGGGGCCAATATCGATCTGACCCCGATGATCCGTAAGGAAGAAGAGCTTGAAAAGAGCCGCGAGATGACGATGAAATCGCAGAAGCTTGAGATCATTGGTCAGCTGAGCGGCGGCGTTGCCCATGATTTCAACAATCTTCTGGCGATCATTCACGGCAATATGGAGCTTTTGCTGGAAGATGAGGGCAAGTGGGCGACCCCCGCAACCGAACGACTGGACAGCCTGACCAGCGCCATCGCCGCGGCGCGCCGGGGCAGTGACCTGACGCGCGGCATGCTGACCTTTGCGCGCAAGTCGCATCTTGAACCGCAGTTGCTGTCGGTCAATGCGATTGTGCAGGAAACCGAACGTTGGCTCACCCGCACGATCCCGGCATCGATCCAGGTGGAACTGAACATGCAGAAAGGCATCTGGTCGGCGCGGCTTGATCCGGCCAGCCTGCAAAGCGCCTTCGTCAATATCATCGTCAATGCGCGTGATGCCATGCCATCAGGGGGCAAGCTGACGGTTGAGACATCCAATCTGAGGTTGGATTCCGAATACCTTGTGGATGCGGATGCAGATGTGCCGCCGGGCCGCTATGTTCTGGTGGCGATCACGGATACCGGCACAGGCATCGAAAAAGAGCTGGTGCCAACCGTGTTTGAGCCGTTTGTTTCCAGCAAGTCGCCGGGGATTGGCACAGGCCTTGGTCTGTCGATGGTCAAAGGGTTTGTCGAGCAAAGCGGCGGCTTTGTGCGCCTTTATTCCGAGGTCGGTGTTGGCACAAGCGTCAAGATGTACTTTCCCGCAGCTACCGAGGAACTGGCCGCGGGTCAGTCCGTAGGTGGCCAAACCCTTGCCCAGCCCGAGTTGGAACCGGGCAAGGCACGCATCCTTGTGGCGGAAGATGAGCTTGAAATCCTCAACGTGATCATGCGGATCCTGAAAGGCGCAGGCTACAGCGCGGATGTTGCAGGTAGCGGCGATGAGGCGTTGCGGCAATTCCAGTCTGATCCGACTTATGACCTTTTGCTGACCGATATCGTCATGCCAGGCACGCTTCGCGGCCCCGATCTTGCACGCGCCTGCCGGGAAATCCGGCCCGACCTGCCAGTGATCTTCCTGTCAGGCTATGCCAGTGAGGCGACGGTCCACGGCAATGGTCTGAAGGTCGACGACGTCCGCCTGATGAAACCGGTGGCCAGAGCGGACTTGATCAAAAGCATCGAGCGATCTTTGGAGGCGTAGTGCCTGTGGTTTGCCTCAGCGGGGCAATCGCACGGCGGCTTTGAGACCGTCCGGGTGTCTTCTTCTCAAAGCGCATAACCCGCCCCGCAAAAAGAAACGCCCGGGGGTGGCCCCGGGCGTTCTGAATTTTCAAAGGTTGGGCCGCTTAGCGCGAGGCCAGTTCCTTGGGCAGGCGGAACGTCCAGAGGGTGCCGCCCTGGTTGAGGTAGCTGACCTTCTTAGCGACTTCACCACCCCAGAGCGGAACAGCGCCACCCCAGCCCGAGATGACCGAGACATACTGTTCGCCGTCCTGTTCCCAGGTGATCGGCTGGCCAACAATGCCCGAACCGGTCTGGAAGGACCAGAGCTCTTCGCCGGTGTCGTCATCCAGCGCGATGAACTTGCCCTCGGGTGTGCCGAAGAACACGAGGCCGCCCGCGGTGGTCATCACGCCACCCCAGAGCGGGGCGTCGTTCTTCCACTCCCAGACCCATTCGCCGGTGGCAGGGTCAATTGCCTTAAGCGAACCGATATGGTCTTCGTAGTTGGGCTTGATTGTAAAGCCCGAGCCCAGATAGGCCGCACCCTTCTTGTAGGTGATCGGCTCGTTCCAGATGTCCATGCCCCATTCGTTCGACGGCACGTAGAAGTTGCCGGTGCGCTGCGAGAACGCCATCGGCATCCAGTTCTTGCCACCCAGGAAGGACGGCGAGGAGAACACCACTTCGCCTTTCTTGCCATCGGCTGCGGCGGCGGGATCACCCGGGCGGTTTTCCTCGACCCAGATCGGTCGGCCATTGTCATCGAGACCCGAGGACCAGCTGATGTCCTTGACGAAGGGCCAGCCGCCAACAAAGCCACCATCGGCCGCATCCAGCACGTAGAAGTAGCCGTTGCGGTCCGCCGTGGCGAGGCGCTGGTTGCCGTCGCGGTCGTCAAAGGCGACGACTTCGTTCACGCCGTCATAGTCCCAGCCTTCGCGCGGCGTGGTCTGGAAGTGCCACTTGATCTCGCCATTCGACGGATCGATGCCGATGCGGCTGGCGGCATAAAGGTTGTCACCGGTGCCGTCATCCTTCTGGCCTGCGTCGCGCAGCCAGCTGTTCCACGGGGCAGGGTTGCCGGCGCCAAAGATCAGCGTGTCGGTGCGCGAGTCGTAAGACCCACCCAGCCAGGTGGCGCCACCGCCGGTCACCCACATGTCGCCCGGCCAGGTCGCATTGAGCGTGCCGGTCATGGTCGACTCTTCGCCGTTCAGCATGCCCATATGGCCTTCGATCACCGGTCGGTGCCACACGAGGTCACCAGTGTCGACGTCACGCGCCTGCACGGCGCCGACGATGCCAAACTCACCACCCGAGTTGCCGGTGATCACCAAGTTGTTCACGACCAAAGGCGCCGCGGTGTAGGAATAACCCGCCTTGTAATCGTCGATCTTGTCACGCCAAACCACGTCGCCGGTCTTGGCGTCCAGCGCCACGATCCGCGCGTCCAGCGTGCCAAAGATCACCTTGTCGCCAGCCAGCGCGGCACCGCGGTTGATCACGTCACAGCAGGGCAGGATGCCTTCGGGCAGGCGGGCATCGTACTGCCACAGCTCCTCACCCGTCATCACGTCGATCGCGTAGAGACGCGAATACGACCCGGTGATATACATGATGCCGTCATAGACCAGCGGCTGGGTTTCCTGCCCGCGCTGCTTTTCACCACCAAGGCTGAAGGCCCAGGCCGGGACAAGGTTCTTGACGTTTTCCTTATTGAGGGTGTCCAGCGGCGAATAGCGCTGCAGGTGCCGGCCCATCCCGTTGGTGACGACCTGATCGGTCATCGTGGCGTCGTTTGCCAGCATGTCCTCTGTCACATCCGCCCAAGCGCCGGTCGAGGCGATCAGGCTGGCCGCGACTGCGGCAACAAATCTGTTCATTGCGATCCTCCCATGAACACGTTTTCGCTGACCACGCTTGCGAAAGGCGCAGCCGTTCCCTGCGCGTAGTATAAGAAGCACACGTGGTTTTGATACGGGACTAGGGTCGTACGACCCAAAGAGCCTTGACAGTGCGCGTGTCAACCTTCGCAGACTGAGGGGAATCAGCAGCGCTGCCTTTGGGAGGAAACATGCGCACCAGAGTGGCGGCCGCCTGTTGCGCGGCGATGATATGGGGCGGCGCGGCCGTCGCGCTGGAGGATGGCGCCTTTGGCGTCTTTCTCGAAGATGCAGCGGGCGACCGCTGGCGCGTGGGCTCGGTCAGCGTGTCAGAGGGGAAGTATACCGCCACCATGGCCGACGAGGGCTTTGGCGATTATTTCCTGTCGATGCGGCCGTTTCGGTGTTTGGAAGGGCCGGAAAAGCTCTGGTGCCACGTACCCTATCCCTATGAGATCACACGCGATCTGAGCGGCGAGCTCACGGATCTGGAATACGATTTCCTGTTTGTCTGGAAACCGGCCGGGGAATACGGGATCAACCTCTGGAACGGGGTCTATTACGTACTGGAAGAGCACGGCACGGGGCTGCGCGGCGCGATGTACGAGATGGACATGAACCTGCTCGCCGTGCCGCCCGAGGCGGGCAACCTGCGCCCGATCCGCGACGTTGACCTGACCGAAGCGGATCGCGACAGCCACTGGCTGCCGCAAATGCTGGTTCTGCCGGACTAGGCCCGGCGCGCGCGTTTATTCTGAGATCGCCTTATTGTCCTGGGCCGAGATCGACGTCAAGTAAGCCAGGATGAAATCCTGCACCGTGCGATCTTCGATCCCCACATGGCGCATCTTGGTGCCGGGCATGAAGCCTGCATTGTCCTCCATCCAGGCGCGCAGCGCGGCCGGGGTCCAGACGATCCCCGAGGCTTCGAGCGCGATCGAATAGTCATAGCCCTCATAGCTGCCGGCGGCACGGTAAAGGATGTTCTCCAGAGGCGGGCCATAAGACGCGTCGTCGGCATCCACGGCGTGACAGCGTTCGCATTCGGCCTCATAAAGGGTTTCCCCGGCGGCCACTTTGACCTCTTCAAACGTGTCGCTCAGCGCGGGCGTGGCGGCCAGAAGGGTGGCGATAACGGGCATCAGGCGGGGCATGATCAATCTCCTTTGGTCTGGATGGCCGCGACCCTACGCCCCGGATCGCGCGCCCCGTTTGATCCATGTCAACGGCAGCACCCCGCGCGCCTGTCCATTGGTCGTATATATCGCGCTTTTTCGGCTGCTAATCTGTCGCCAAGCCAAATGGGAGGAATGCCGGTGTTCTTGAATACCATTCGCGCGGCCTGTGCCGCGCTTGTTGTCACGGCTGGGGCCGTGTTTGCCGAAACCCCTGTCTTGCGGGCCGCCGTGCTGGAATTCGGCACCGTGAATTGGGAACTCGACACCATCAAACATAACGGATTCGACACCGCTGCCGGGTTCGACCTGCAGGTGCAGGGCGTGGCCTCGGGCTCGGCCGGCAAGATCGCGTTTCAGGGCGATGAGGCCGATGTCATCGTGACCGACTGGCTCTGGGTCGCGCGCCAGCGCGCTGCGGGCAAGGACTACGTGTTCATCCCCTATAGCCGGGCGGTCGGCGCCGTCATGGTGCCGGGCAACAGCGCCGCCACCTCGCTCGCCGATCTCAAGGGCGGCAAGATCGGCATCGCCGGCGGACCCTTGGACAAAAGCTGGCTGATCCTGCAGGCCTATGCGCAGGAAAAGCATGGCATGGATCTGGCAGGTGATACCGAGCAGGTGTTCGGCGCGCCGCCGCTGATCTTCAAGACCGCGCTGCAGGGGGAGCTCGATGGCGCGATCAACTTCTGGCACTTTCTGGCCAAGATGGGCGCCGCGGGCATGAAGCCGCTGATCACTGTGGAAGAAGCCGCCACGACGCTTGGTTTGGACCCGCAGACGCCGCTCTTGGGCTATGTGCTGAAAGGCGACATGCTGCGCGCCAATCCTGAACTGGTGCAGGCCTTTGCCGGGGCCTCGCGCGCGGCCAAAGATATGCTGGCCAGTGACGATGCGGAATGGAACCGGCTGCGCCCGCGCATGCGTGCCAAGACCGACGCCCAGTTCGAGGCGCTGAAGACAGGGTTCCGCGCTGGCATTCCCGCGCCCGGTCCGGTTGATGAGGATGCCGCCGCGCGGATGCTGGCGCTGATGGCCAAGCTGGGCGGCAGCGATCTGGTTGGCGGTGCCACCGATCTGCCCGAGGGCGTCTTTGTCCAGCCGGGATCCTGATCCGATGCACCAGCTGCGACTGGTGCATGACAGTGCCGGGCAGGGGGCGGCAACGCCCCCTGTGGCACATCTGCGGCTGGAGGGCATGCGCTTTGGCAACCGCGCCGTGCTCGGCCCTTTGGAGCTGAGCCTGGCGCCCTCTGAGACTTTGGCTCTGTCAGGGCCGTCTGGAGTGGGCAAGACCACGCTGCTGCGCATCCTCGCCGGGCTGGAGACCGGCTTTCGCGGTACCTTGCAAAAGCCCGAGCGGGTCGCCGTGGTGTTTCAGGAACCCACGCTGATGCCCTGGCGGAGCTTACGCGACAACCTGGTGCTGACGCTGGGCATCTCGGCTGACGCGGCTGAAAAAGCTTTGGACGAGGTCGGCCTTGCCGGGCGTGGCGATGACTTTCCGGGCCAGCTGTCACTGGGCCAGCAACGCCGCATGGCGCTGGCCCGCGCCTTTGCCTCCGATCCCGAGCTGTTGCTGATGGATGAGCCGTTTGTATCGCTCGACCCCAAGCTCGCTGATGAGATGATGACGCTGTTCGAAACCCTCCGCGCAGGGCGCGATATCACCACCCTGATCGTGACCCATGTTGAGTCCGAGGCGCGGCGTCTGGGCACCCGCTGGCTGGAGCTTGCCGGTCAACCCGCCACGCTCAACGACCTGACTGGCTAACCCCGTTGTTCGCAGCACTCAGAACGCCGGCGCATATTTCCAGTTATCCGCATCCGGTGTGACCTCATCCAGGTCGTACCCCGCTGCCTGCAACCGCTGCGCAACCTTCAGACCCTCGTGTGCCGCCTCATCAACAAACTGCCGGCCCAAGGTCACGTCCTGTGTGATCCCGTGGCCGCGGATCAGGTTCAGACCGTGGTTGAACTTGCCCACCGGATCGCCCGCCTCCGCCGCCCGCCGGTCCCACTCGGCGGAAGCATCGGGATCGTACTCGGCGCCGAGCCCGTTGTTGTCGAGCTGGCTCATCCAGGTCATCGCGGCGGTATAGCCGCCCTCGGTCGCGCAAAGCTCGAAGATGTCCCGCGCATCGCCGTGATCGCCCTTCTTGGTGAAATGGTAGCCCGAGGCGCAGGTCACCATGTCGGTCTGGCCGTTGCGGATGTTCTGCATCACCCGGTCCATGCCCATCTC
>JASJCC010000082.1 GCA_030066175.1 Paracoccaceae bacterium
CGCAGGCCTGTGCCGAACGGGTCGCCCGGGATGGCGGGGTGCTGGGGGCGTTTGTCTTTGACCAGCCCAACCGCGACGCGGGTTTGGCCAACATGTTCCGCGCGGCCGAGCAATGGGGCCTCGCCCTGGACTTTCACGTGGACGAAGGGCTGGCAGAGGGGCTCGACGGGGTGGAACGCATCGCCGATGCCGCGTTCGCCACGGGGTTCGAGGGGCCGGTGCTTTGCGGGCATGTCTGTTCGCTGGCGAACCTACCGCAACAGGATGTGGCACGCATTGCCGACAAGCTTGCCGGCGCGAGGATCAGCGTGGCGATGCTGCCGCAGACAAACCTCTACCTGCAGGGTCGCCGTGATGGCACGCCTGACCGGCGCGGTGTCACCCTGGTGCATGAGCTGCGCGCCGCGGGTGTCAATGTCACCATTGGCGCTGACAATGTGCGCGACGCGTTCTGCCCGATTGGCCGGCATGATCCGCTGCACGTGCTAGGGCTGAGCGTTCTGGCCGCCCATCTTGATCCGCCTTTTGGCGACCATCTTCCGCTGATCACCACCAATGCGCGCCGCGCCTTGGGACTGGCGCCCCTGACCGTCGACGGGGCAGGCTTTGGGGATCTGCTTATCGTCGACGCAACCGATACTTCGGACCTGCTGAGCGGCGCGCAACCGCGCCCATTGTCCGAAACCCTGGGAGCAAACGCATGACAGAGACATTGGAACAAACGGACTGGAAGGCCATCGCGGCCAAGCTTGCACCGGTTGAGATCATCGACGAGCCGGTGCTGGTCAAGAAACGCTCACGCGATTTCTTTTGGTATTCGCCGATCCTGAACGCACAGTTGAAAAAGAGCTTTGGGGATCTGGTCGCGCGCCCGAAGACGCGAGAGGAGCTGGCGCATTGCCTGGCCGTGGCTTACGCGCATGACCTTCCCGTGGTGCTGCGTGGCGGTGGCACAGGCAACTATGGCCAGGCGGTGCCTCTGCAGGGTGGGCTGATCATCGAGACCACGGGGATGAAGCGCATTCTGGAGATCGGCGAGGGTTATGTCCGCGTCGAGGCGGGGGCGCTGATGGCCGATATTAACGCGGCACTGATCCCGCAGGGTTGGGAAATGGCGATGTTTCCCTCGACGCAGGACATCGCCACGATCGGCGGGTTTGTCGCCGGTGGCAGCGCCGGGATCGGGTCCATCGCCAATGGTGCGCTGCGCGAGAAGGGCAATATCATTCAGCTTAAGGCTTTGTCGGTCGAGGCCGCACCGCAGGAACGGGTGTTTGACGCCGAAGAGGCGCTGCAGATCCACCATGCCTGGGGTTTAAACGGCGCGATCACCGAGGTGACGCTGCGCACCGTTCCCACACGCGACTGGATCGGCTGTATGGCGAGCTTTGACAGCTATTGCGACGCGTATCTGGCGGGGCATGAACTGGCGACTAGCCAGACCATCGCGCGCAAGCTCTGTTCGGTCGTGGATGCACGGATTGCAGGTTACTTCCCGCGACTCAAGGGCCATATCCGCGACGGCAAACACCTGCTGGTCACACTGGTTCCGCGTGAAGACATGGACGCGCTCCGCGCCCTTGTCGACGCGCATATTGGCCTGCTGGACCTGGCGCTGACCGAAGCGGAGCTGGCGGAAAAGGGCATCCCGCACGTGTTCGAGTTTGCCTACAACCACACAACCTTGCAGGTGCTCAAGGCCGACCGCTCGGCCACCTATCAGCAGATCGGTGTGCCCGATCCGGCCGATGTCGACGCGGTGATCGCCGTTGAACAGGCCATCGGCGACGAGGTCTGGCACCACCACGAATTCGCCCGCGTCGATGGCACGCTGACCGTCGCCGATCTGCCGATCATCTGGTTCAAGGACGAGGCCCGCCTGCGTGAGATCGACGGCATCTACGCCGCGCACGGCTTTACCGTTTGGGACGCACATACCTACCACGTCGAAGGCGGCGGTCTGAAAAACGCCGACTACCGCCACCTGGCCTGGAAAAAACGCATGGACCCAAAGGGCCTTTTGAACCCCGGCAAGTCACAGGCGTGGGAGGCGGTCCGCCATCTGTCGGCGGATGAGATCGAAGCCAAGGCCAAGGACTGATCAGATGGATTTCCAAACCAAACCCCTGACCCCGCATTTTGGCGTCGACGTGACGGGTATCGCGCTGGAGGAGGTAACGTCAGAGAACGGATTTGCGCAGATCCGGGCGCTGTTTGAGGAACACTCCGCGCTGCTTTTCCGGGCGCAAGAGATCAGTGACGCCAAGCACCTGGAGCTTGCGCAGCTCTTTGGCCCAATCGAAGACCGCCAGGCCGACGAACGCAAACCGGGCGAGGCGTTCGAGATCCCCAAGGTCTCCAACGTGTTGGAGGATGGCACAACCAGCGCCGAGATGGACCTCAAGACGCTGAACCTGAAATCGAACTTCCTCTGGCATTCCGACAGCACTTTTCTGCCCGTGCCATCGCTGGTCAATATCCTGATCGGCAGGGTGGTGACCACCGATGGCGGCGCGACCGAGCTGGCCTCGACCCGCGCGGCCTGGGCGATGATGCCCGAGACGCTGAAGGCAAAAGTGCGCGGCCGCGGCATCTGGCACCGCTACAGCCATTCGCGGCGCAAGATCTCACCCGAACTTGCGGAATTGCCGATGTTCAACAAATGGCCTGACACGCATTGGAATGCGGTCTGGGAAAACCCGGTGAACGGGCGCGAGGCGCTTTATATCGCCAGCCACGCCTTCAAGATCGACGGCTATGACGAGGCCGAAAGCCAGGTGTTGCTGGATGAACTGACGGCCTTCTGCACCCAGCCGGCCTTTGTCTATTCGCATACATGGTCGGTGGGCGACGTCCTCTTGTGGGACCAGCGCGCCGTCATGCATCGCGGCACACCCTGGCCTTATGAACAACCCCGCACCCTGTCGAGCATCTGTTCCTCGGTCACCGAGGCAGACGGGCTCGACCGGATCCGCGTCCCGACATGAGCTTGACGCGCGCGACCGACCGGGCCCCTTGCGGCCGCGCGCTTTCCCCGCAGCAGTTGCTGCATGACAGGGCGGTCCCCCTCACGACCCTACAGAGAGGAAACGAAAATGACATTTAGAACCACATCCGGAAAACCCTTGCCCGCGCATCTGGAACGCGCCGCGCGTCAGGCCGGCGATGACGCGATCAGCCGGCGCGAATTCCTGGCGACGGCCTGCACATTCGGGGCCTCGGCTGCCACCGCGTATGCCATGCTCGGGCTGCCGGCTCCTGCGCAGGCGGCATCGCATGCGCAACAGGGCGGCACCGTGCGCATCCAGCAGGAAATCGTCACCATGCGCGACCCGCGCAAGTTCGATTTCAACAGCCTCGCCAACTTTACCCGCGGCTGGCTGGAATACCTCGTGCAATACAATTCCGACGGCACATTCACACCATCCCTGCTGGAAAGCTGGGAGATCAACGACAACGCGACGCTCTATACACTTAAGGTCCGCCCCGGCGTGACCTGGAACAACGGCGATCCGTTCACCGCCGCGGATGTGGTGCGCAACATCGAACGCTGGTGTGACAGCACCGTTGAGGCCAATTCCATGTCGATCCGCTTTGGCACCCTGGTCGATGCCGACACCGGCAAGATGATCGAAGGGGCGGTGACGGCAACCGACGACATGACGGTGGAGATTCGCTTGCCGCAGCCCGATATCTCGCTGATTGCCGGCATGTCCGATTACCCGGCCGCCATCGTGCATGAAAGCTTTGATGAGGCGACGATGGTCGATAATCCAATCGGCACCGGGCCATATCTGCCGGATTACTACCGCGTGGGGCAGGCCGCGGCGCTGAACCGCAACCCGGATCACACCTGGTGGAACGCCGGCAACGGCGCCTGGATGGACCGCATCGAGCTGATTGATTTCGGCAGCGACCCGGCGGCGCATTTCGCCGGCGCCGAGGCGGATGAGTTTGACGTCACCTACGACACCGAGGGTGACTATATCCCCGCCTTCGACGCGCTGGACGGCTGGACCAAGAACACCGTGACAACCGGGGCGGTGGTGCTCGCCCGGCCCAACCAGCTGGCCGAGGTCAGCGGCATCCAGCCCTACGCGGATGCCCGTGTGCGCCGCGCCCTTGCGCTGGCCGTCGACAACGCCACCGTGCTAGGCCTGGCCTACAACAACCTCGGCGCGGTGGGGGAAAACCACCACGTTTCCAAGGTGCACCCGGACTATGCCGATATCGGCCCGGCCGTGTACGACCCCGCGCAGGCCATCGCACTGATGGAAGAGGCCGACATGGCCGATTTCGAGCATGAGCTCATCTCGCTCGACTCCGCTTTCTGGAAGGCCACGGCCGACGCGATTGCCGGGCAGTTGCGCGATGCCGGCATCAAGGTCTCGCGCCGCGTGATCCCCTCGTCGAGCTTCTGGAACGACTGGGCCAGTTATCCGTTTTCGGTCACCAACTGGAACCACCGCCCGCTCGGCATCCAGACCTATGCGCTGGCCTATGTCTCGGGTGTGTCGTGGAACGAGGCAGGCTTTGCCAATGCCGAGTTTGACGCTCTGGTCGAACAGGCGCTGGCGACCCCGGATGTCGAGGCGCGCCGCGCTTTGATGGCACAGCTGGAACAGATCATGGTGGATGAAGGGGTGATTATTCAGCCCTATTTCCGCGGGTTGGCCAACCACAGCAAATCCAACCTCAACGGCGCCGCGATCCACATCAGCCAGGAAATGTACCCGCAATACATGTTCTGGGACGCCTAAGAGGGCAATAACAGCCCGTCCCGGTTGCCGGGGCGGGCTTTGCAATGAAGGACCTTAACGACCCCCATGCTGGACACCATCATTCTCGCCGTGTGCTGCCTCAACCTTGTGTTCATGGCCGCCTGGATGACCGTCGGCGCGCTGGAAAACCTGTTTCATCCCTTCCTCAATGAGACCTACACCGCCGAGGTGATGGACATGCAGCGCATGCGCGAGGAATACCCCGAAGCCTATACCCACGTCGCCTATCGCCGCCTGACCAGCCCAACCCTGCGCAAACGCCTGTTCGCATTTATCGTCGGGGCCGAGCTTTTGGCGATGGCGTTGCTTTGGATTGCCGCGGTGAGCGTTCTTCTGGCCCTCTTCGGCGCTGTGAATGCTGGGACGGCCTTGTCACTGGGCCTGGCCGGAACAGCCGCCTTTGCCTCTATCTGGGCGGGCTTTCTCGTGGTCGGCAACTGGTTCTGCTACTGGTTCGGCCACGAAGGCGGCCAAAACACCCATTTCCAAATGCTGCAATGGGGCCTCCTCGGCCTCATCACCCAAATCGCCGCGGCCATGGCACTGGTCTGACGCGGGTGTTCAGGGTCGATCCTTGTGGGGTCACACTGTGTAGAGCAGTCTGGCTGCGCCGTTTCGCGCTTCATCAAGCTTAACAAACCCTTACCTGGACACAGCTATTTCGCTATCTGCCGCCCTTCACATGCTGTATGAGCGTTTTTCCGCGCCCGGAACCGGGCGGTTTCGCGGATTTTCGCCACTTGGAAAACCATTTCTTGATCGGATTCCGACAATCTGAAATCAGAGCGCCTCAAAGAAACCGAAAGGCCTGATGATGTCGCGAAACCCTGTTGTCAGGCTGATCGCCTGTGCTGCTTTGTCCTTTGGTCTGGGCCTGCCGCTTGGCGCCAAAGCCGCCACTGAGACCTGCGCCGAGGATCTGACGCAAGAGATCCCCAGCCGCGCCGCTCAGGCACCGAGCGGCAGCAACCTGATGCAGCAGATGCGCGATGTCAGCGGCACCGCACGCGACAAGGCGGTTGTGCGTGAAATGCTGGCCGGCAACATGCCTGGCTTTCTGCGGCAGCTGCAGCCGGTGTCGATCTCTGGCACGCTCTCATCCGGTCAGCAGGTAATGGTAACGCTCTGTGTGACGCCGGAATACCTCGCCATTGGCAGCGATCAGGATTTCGTGCGTATGCCGATGGGGCTGACGGCTGCGGCCCGCGTGGCACAGGAGTTTGGTTTTTACCTGCCCACCCCCAAGATGGTGGATCATATCTACGGCCAGGCGCAGCTGCGCGTCGCCCCCAGCCCGATGAAGCCGACCGATCAGATGAGCTCAACCGCTTATCTGGTGCAGCACAACCAGACCGTCGAGCGTCAGTTTGCCAGCGTTGGCAGCACCCGCGCGCTCGCTGCCGGGCATAAGAAAGACCTGGTGCTGTCGAACCGGCTGCGGACCAAGCAGGGTCGCGTCGCGATTTATGGCTGGCACCGTACCAACGGCAAACCGATCCAGCCGCTCAGCACCGTGCATGGCGCGGAATATGCCGATTACAGCCACGGCGTTCGCCTCGTCAGCCGGGTGGCCTATGTCAACGGCGCCCCCCAGCCGCTGGAGGACATCATCCGCCATCGTGAGCTGTCGCATATCGTCAGCGACGAGGGGCCGATCGACAATGTGCAGGATCTGCTGGCCAACCTGACCCGCTGATCCCTCGCCTAATCGAGCGTTTTGCAGCAGCGAAACCCCAGGTGGTAGTTTTCGTGGCTGGTCTTGTTCATCACCCGGTCGCCGTGCCAGTAAGGCGCGCGCCAGCGGCACCAGTCGGGATGCGCGCGGTACCAATCCCAGATGAACCAGCTGCCCTTCATCTCGGTCACCCCCAGCTTGGTACTACCGGTGCTGGCCATCTGATCCTCGGCCAGCGGCAGGTTCATATGCTCGGCGGCGTTGCCGTGCAGGTCGTAGACTTGCAGGGCGCTGGTGCAACCTGGAAAGGCCCCGGTCGGGTAGGTGTTTGACCCGCAACTGCGAAAGCCGCCGCCCTGGCAGGAGTCGTTTTTGCGGCTGTCTTGCGCACAGATGCCCTTCTGAAACTCCGGCCCGTAAGCCCAGGATTTGGTCGGTGCGTATTTGTTGTTATGCGCCTTGCGCATCCGCCCGACCGCGCCGCTGGCCGACATCCCGCGCGCCAGGTCAAAGCGATAATCCGGCGGCTCCAACGCCCCGGCGCAGGCGCCCTCCCATTCATGCGCATCGCAGAGCCGCTTGCCCACGGCGGCACAGATCTCGGCCGCCTCCCAGGCTTTGGTCCAGACCACCGGATAGGTGCAGGGGATGCTGGGAAACTCGAACTGGTCGATACAGGCGGTCGCGTCCTCGGCGCTTTGCGTCCGCGGATCGTAAAGCGGCGCCATATACCTGTCGTCGCAGATGCGCACAAAGTCCGGGTTGTCATAGCTCTCGACACCCCCTGGCACCCGCGCCCGGCATTCCTCTGGCGTCATCGCGTGGCGCGTGATCGCAGGGTTGCCCTGGCTGATAAAGCCCGAGCGGGCAAAGATTTCCCGCAGCCGGGTTTCTTCTTCGGCGCTGAGATCATGTGTGGCCCTCATCTGCCCAAAAAGCACCTCGTTGGTGTCCTGCACGGTTTCGGCCACAACAGCCCCCGCCCAGACTGCGACTATCACCGCCAGGAAACGCGTCATAAACCTCATGGCCGCCCCTCCTTACGCGTGAGGTAAAACAGATCACGATTGTCCGGGTAACCGATGAAACGCGGCAGCACCTCGCCGCCCGGTATCTTCTTGTCGATCAGCCCCATGCCGGGCACCATGTGCTGCACATGCACCTTGCCCGCGCGCGGCACGTAGAGTGCGAGATACGTATGCTCCAAAGCGTTCATATCGAGCAGCATCGCATAGCGGCAGCCATAAGCCTGGAACGTCCGCGCCATGGCCGAGGGCGTCGCGGTCGAGAAATAGCCGTATAGCAGGTACTGCGTACCATCATCCTCGACCATGCAGCCCCCCGCCCGCAGGGTGCGCAGCTCGGCCTTGGCCGAGCCTGACCAGTTGCCTGGACCCCATCTGGTGACCCGATCCCCGGGCACACCCAAGCCGGTTTCGGGGTCGGTTTCGAGCAAGGGCACACCGTTCTGCCGGGCAAAGCGGATTTGCGGCAGCAGGGCATTGTCGGCCTCGGTCCAGGTCTTCATGTGGATGCTGCCATCGGTCAGGCCATAGAGCGTCGACAGGTTGGGCTGCAGCTTGCTGAGGATCACACCTTGTTCAATGAACCCATAGTGGTGGCCCAGGTTGAACGTCGCCATATCACCGAACTTGAACGCCCCGTGCTGGCGTTTGAAGCCGGCGGAAAAGGTTGCGACCGTGTCATTCGCGACCACCGGGTTGACCATACCCAACAGCACCAGAGGTTTCGCCGATTTGATCCCGTCTGGCCCGGGTAGGCCCTTGACCCGCGCCGAGGCGGCGGGGCGGGGGGACCAGCCAAGCGCCGGGTGATCGGTGCCCATGGCAAATCCCATGTCGAACTGCGCCAGGTCGAACGCCACCATGTAGCCGGTGGCCTTGCCCTCAATCGCGTCGATCCGGTGGGTGGTGCCCGGCCCGTTCAGCACCGTGTCGGAAATTGCGCGCGGCTGAAAGGCGCTGGCATAGACCCCGGGGGTATCCGCCACCTTGTACCAGGCCCCGATCGCCATCAGCGCATTGCCCGGTGCCTCCTCGATACCGATATCGAGCAGGGTGTTGATCACCCGGCGCTGGTCATCAGTACCGCGGGTCAGCATCGGCGGTGGCCCGTCGCGCATCACCGCGCCGGCGGCGGTGGCCTGCGCCTCGGCGGTTTCCAACTCGGCATCTTTGAAGAACCTCTCGCGGACAAAGCGCACGATGGATTCGCCACCCCAGACATTATCGCGCAGGAACTCCGCCGCCGCTTCCAGGTTGGTCCGCGCCCCTTTGACCGGATTGCGCAGGAGGAGCGTGCCGTCGCAGATCGGCGCATAGGCCAGCCCCGTTGCCGCTGCCTCGGCCAAGGCATCGCCTTGCCACGGCTGGCACAGCGTGTCGCCCGCCGACGTGGTGATCTTCAACGCGGCGGCCTGCAAAGACAGGCTTTGATCCTGCGGCGCTGGGTTTTCGATGTGAAACACCTGCGCCTCGGCCTCGCCCTCCTGCAACTCCAACAAGAACCAGCCGCCCACCGCGGGGTTGAGCGAGGTCAACGCGATCCGTCGCCCTGTCTCGGGCTCCACCCCCTCCACCCGGTCACGGAACGGCTGCAGTTCAATCACGCTCTTGGCGCGCACGGCGTCATACGCTTCGCGCTGGGCGGCCAGCGTTTCGGCGCTCTGCCCCATGGCCGGTCCGCCCAGGCCGATCAGAACCGCCAAACCCATCCACCAATGTCTCATTTCTCCCCCTCCCAAGGCTCTAGATCACCAGCCGCAACAACCGCAGCGCGCCGCGTTTCCACGGCACCCGATGCGTGATCCCGGCGGTGGTCGAAATCTGGCTGCGATTGGCGACGTACCAATCGTAATTCCGCACCAGCGCGTCCTCGTTCGAATGCTTGGGCTGCCAGCCCAGCCGCGTGGTGATCTTGTCGGTGCTGACAAAGCTGTCCTTGCCCGCGGTCTCGTAGATCCACTTGTAGAGCGGTGAGAGGCCGAGCGCCTCCAACGCCCGCAGCGTCCAGATCGCGGGGGCCATTGGCAGGCCGATCACCCGCTTGCCATGCCCGGCCCGGTCAAGAACCGCCTGAAAGCTCTCGCGCAGCGATCCGAACTCCGCCGCGCCCACATTGAACGTGTCATTAACGGCGTTGCTGTCCTCGGTCGCACAAATATAGACCGCCGCATTCAGATCCTCGACATCCAAGAGCTGATAGCGGTTGTTGCCCGCGCCCAGCACCGGAAAGCCGTGCCCGTCAAGGGCAAAGTCGTAAAGCAGCTCAAACGCGCCCAACCGCTCTGGCCCGACAAAGGATTTCGGACGCAGGATCGGCAGGCACATGCCTGTCGCACGGAACCCCTCGCAGACCTCCTCGGCCTGCACCTTCGATGCACCATATGGCCCGACGCCGATCATCGGATCGTCCTCGGTCAGCGGGTGGTGATCGGGCACGCCGTAGACCGCGGTGGTCGAGATGTGGATGAAGCGTGGAATGCCCTTGGCCTGAGCCGTCTCCAACAGCAGCCGGGTGCCCTCGACATTGGTCGAATGGATCTCGGCCGTATCGCTCAGCGGCAGGGCAGCGGCGCAATGCACCACCACGTCGATCCCGTCAAACGCCTGATCATGCAGGCCTTTGTCCCGGATGTCGCCCTGCAACACGTCAATCTGCCCGGCCTCGGGATAGCTGAAATCAGCGATGTCATAGCTGCGCACGTGATGGCCGCGGGCCAGCAGGTAACGGATCAGGTTGATGCCCATAAACCCGGCACCCCCTGTAACCAGAAAAGCTTGGCTGGACATCTGCGGATCGTTCCCCTTGGCGCTGTGCGGCATCCCCGATGCCCCTTGATTGCAGCCATGGATACTAGTCGGCGTGACGCCTCCCGAAACATGATTTGAATCAAGCGCCTGACCGGCATGATCCGCTAAAAGCGGGGCAAGGGGTGGAAGACCGATCGCGATGGACCACGCAGACAGAAGTGCAGAAACAGACCAGGTTCCGCTGGTGCTGGACGTGGATGGCAGCCTGCTGCGCTCTGACCTGCTGTTTGAGACGTTCTGGGCTGCGATGGGCCGCAATATCTGGCGTACGCTGGGGCTCTGGCTGTCGCGGATGCGTAGTTCGGCCCGGCTGAAGCATGACCTTCTGGCCATCGCCCAGCCCGAGATCGAGCTGCTGCCCTTCCGGCCCGAGATTGTCGACATGGCGCTGAAGGCACAGAAAGCCGGGCGACCCGTGCATCTGGCCTCGGGCGCCGATCAGGGGCTGGTCGACGCGCTGGCGCAGTATCTGGGTCTGGAGGGCGAGCACTTCGGCTCCCACCCCGACAGCAACCTGACCCGCTCGGCCAAGGCGGCGCTTTTGGCCGACCGCTTCGGCGAAGGCGGTTTTGATTATGTCGGCAACGCCTGGGATGATCTCGACGTCTGGCACGTCGCCCGCCGCATCATTGCCGTCGCCCCCGGCCCGGCGCTGGCCGCGCGGCTCTCGACGCTGGACAAACCGGTGGAAATCCTACCCGATGGCTGGAGTTTTGCAGACCTTGTGCACGAACTGCGCCCGCTGCATTGGCTCAAGAACGTGCTTTTGTTCCTGCCGCTTCTCGCCGCGCATCGATTGGAGCTGGCGCCTTTCTTGTCGGTGGCCCTCGCTGTGGTGGCCTTCTCACTCACCGCCTCGTCGATTTACATAATCAACGATCTGCTGGATCTCGATTCCGACCGCCGTCACCCGGAAAAGCGCAACCGCCCGATTGCGTCCGGCATCGTACCCATCCGCACCGCCATGGCGACCAGTGCGGCGCTGTGGGTCGTCGCGCTGGCGCTGGCCTTTCTCGTCAACCCAACCGTCGCCGCAATGACCTTTGGCTATTTCCTGGCCACCTTGGTCTATTCGCTCTGGCTGAAACACCTGCGGTGGCTGGATATCCTGACGCTCGCCTTCCTCTTCCAGCTGCGCGTCCTGACCGGGGCCGTGGCGTCGCAAACCGCCATATCCCCCTGGCTTTTGGGGGTGGTCTTTGCGGTCTTCCTGTCACTGGCGGTGGCCAAGCGTTTCACCGGCCTGACCCGCGCCTTTCGCGGCAGCCGCCTGCCCGGACGCGGCTATGACCAAAGCGACACCCAACCGCTGCGCTACGTGGCTTATGCCAGCGTCCTTCTCGCGACGGTACTGTTCCTGGCCTACACCGCCAGCGCCGAAGCACGGATGCTTTACTCCTCCACCGGCCTTCTGGCGTTGCTCACTCTCCCGGCGATGGCCTGGTTAATCCGCATGATCCGGCTCAGCGAATTGGGCCGAGAAGACTATGACCCGGTGGTTTTTGTCACACATGACTGGCCGGGCCTTGCCCTGGCCAGCGCCGGGGTGATCATTGTGCTGCTGGCGATCTGACCATGCGCTCAGGACGTACTCACCACCTTGGAAAACACATAGCGCTTATCCAGCTGATACTTGGTGACATAGCCGATGGTCAGCCCCAGCACCGCCCCCAGCTCGCGCATGGTTTGGGTCTGCCAGATCAGCCAGAACGCCGTCTCCGTCCCCCAGAAGACCAAAGTCGTGCCCACCCCGGTCAGCGTATAGAGCGAAAACGTCCGCGTCTCGGCCGCAGCCGAGCGGAAGTGATCGGCAAAGATCCAACGCTTGTCGAGCAGGTATTTCAGCACCAGCCCAACGCCCGTCCCGGCACAGAGCGCGAGCACGTAACCAACAGAACCCTCCGCCACAGCCAGCACCCCCCGCTGCGTGGCGAGGTTGGCGACCGTCGCAAGCACCGCAAACGCGGCGTAGCGCATCACAAGCGTGGCTGTGCTCAAATCCCCTGCCTCCGGTCACTGCACCACCATCATCAGGCAGACAAACGTGCAACGGCAAGCCGGAAATCGCACACCCGCGCCGGGCGGCAGACCCGGGGCCTCCACGACAGCCACTTGGAATCCAATCGAAATATCTGTTCAATACCACACAGAACTGCATTCCTGACGGCGCCGACGGGGGGTCTGTGCTGCGAGGGTGCGGTGTGCAGGTAGGTGCGGTGCCCCAATATCTTTACGCCTGGTCTTCGCTGGTGACGGTCGCAGTGGCGGCGGTGTTCTTGCTTGTTTACCCGGAGGAGCGTCCCTCCATGCTGCGCAGCGCAGCGCTGCTCGCGCCCTTCACCTTAACCGCACCTTTGTCGACGGGCATCTACTGGTCTCCGGATCGCCTGTTTGGCTGGCCCGTGGGGATCGAGGATCTGGTCTTCAGTCTTGGCTACGGCGTCATCACCTGGGGCTTTGCCCGCATGGTCGCGGGGCCCTTGCCACTGCTCCGGCCGCTCAACGCCCGCTTTGTCAAACGCGCGCTTATAGCGGGTGTGGTGGGCGGGCTCATCCTCGCCGCCAGCCTGATGATCGATCTGTCTTTCGGGCTTGCCTCGCTCTTTAGTCACGGTGCGGTCATTGCCATGATCCTCTTTGCTCGCCCGGTGCTGATCAAAGTGGCCGTGCCCGCCGCGCTGCTGTTGGGTGTGTTTTACGTCTGCGGTATGGCGCTGACGATCCCCGTTTTGGGCCCGGCCTTTGTGCAGCTGTGGTCACATGAACACATCTTTGGCCCGCTCCTGCTTGGACTGCCGATCGAAGAATACCTCTGGATGATTTCATTTGCCGCGGCCTGGCTCTGCGTTCTGCTTTGGGCGTCAGATTACCGCGGAGGCTCAGCCCGCGTATGAACGTCAAACGCCATCAAAACCACCCGCCCGAGATGACCCCGCAACGGGAGCATGACGTCGAATGGTGGTTTGTGCAGGGCCAGGTCTGGGGGGAATTTGGCACGCGCCACCTGATGGCGGTATTCTTTCGTATCAACGGTTTGCACGGCAACGGCCCGCCGGGCGCCATGCTCTTGCAACATGTGATCGATCCGCGCTCAGGCCGTGCCTCGATCGACAGCCGCATCACGCCGCAAACCGCCACCTGCCATGAACACATCCTCGACCGGATATTCGCCGGCCGCTTTCCACCTGTTCTGCGGGACGTTGTCCGACGGCGGCTTGGCGCCGACCACGCCGCCTGGATCCGGCAGAACAACATCGTCATCGACGACAGCCAGCCGCAGTTGGGGGAGGCGGCGTTTTCCGTGGCCTGGAACGGCTTTGCTTTGGGCGCCGAAGGCAAAGACTTCACCCTGCGCATGGGCACCGCGCCCGAGACTGAGGCGCAGCTGATCCTGACCCCGGAAAGCCAGTGGCTGAACGAGACCAGCGATGGGCTGCACCCGTCATTGAAACCGGCCTTCGAGTATCAATGCTGCCCCCGCCTGCGCGCGCGTGGGCGGTTTGGTGGCCGCTCAGCGCAGGGCCGGTTCTGGATCGATCACCAGCGCGGCCGGTATGAGGATTGGCTGCTGGGGCCGGGCCGACAGGGCTATCCGATGTTGGGCTGGGACTGGTTTGGTCTGAACCTCGACGACGGGCGCGACCTGATGATCTCGCGCCATGCCGACGCGGCGACGCGGCGGCTGAGTTGCCAATGGGGGATCATGTTTGCCGATGGCGTGCCAGTCGATGTTGGCGCGGTGCGCACGCAGGCGCTGCGTCACTGGACCAGCCCACGCGGCGCCGCGCGCTACCCTGTTGCCTGGCAGATCGAGCTGCCCGATCTGGGCCTGCAAGGCCGCGTCGATCCGGTGAGCGACGATCAGGAAATCCCGGTCTTCGGCACCTTCGCGATCTGGGAAGGGGCCGCCACTTTCCGCGGCCAGCAGGGCGGCACGGAGGTTACCGGATCAGGCCGGCTTGAGCTCGTGGGCTATGGCGCGCCCTTGACGCTGCCCGCCTATATCCAGCGCCGCGCAACCCGCTTTGCCAACAACCTCTCGGCCTCACTGCGCCTGCCCTTTGGCGACTGAACCTCAGCGGCTGCGCAGGATGTCCGCCGGCGCCCGCGCCGTGGCGCGCAGGGCCGGGATCACCGTGCCCAAAAGTCCCACCGCCATCGATACCAGGAAGGCCTGCACCAACAACACCGGCCCGATCACCGGCGCGATGTAACCGGTGATGCTGGGCAGCGCCGTTACCACCTGCGCCCCCAGCGCGCCGCCCAGGATCCCCAAAACCCCGGCAATCGCCGACAGCACCGCCCCCTCGATCAGCAGCGACGCGACGATCCTTTGCCGCGGCCAACCGATGGCCGACAGGATCGCCAACTCGCCCCGCCGCGCATTCACCGCCGTCGACATGGTGGTAAAAATCACCAGCACCGCGCTCAGCATCGCCACGGTCGAGATCGTCAGCGCCAGCACCCGGGCGATCTGACCAAAGAAATAGCTGTCGCTCAGATCCGCCGTCGCCTCGATATTCAGCGCGGGGAAACCGTCGCGCAGCTGCGTCAAGGTCTCGGCGCTTTGGTCCTTGTCCAGCTGCAGCCCCACGGACGTTACCTGCCCGTCGCGAAAGGTCAGCTCCTGCACCACGGGCAGAGCGGCATAGACCAGGCTGCGGCCCAGCACGGATTGTGCCGTGACGAGGCCGACCACCTGAAACTCGGTGTGAAACAGCTCGATCCGGTCCCCCACTGCAAACCCCGCCCGCGTGGCCAGGCTTTGACCGATCACCGCCACCTGCCCATCACCAGTCGCGGGCAAGCGCCCGTCGGTCACTTTCAGGCTGTCCCAGGGAAAGGTGCCCACTGGCCAGGCTGTCACGGCGACGGAACGCCCATCACGCAGCGTGGTCAGCCGGGACAGCTCAGGGGCGACGGCCGTGACGCCGGGCTGCTTGGCCAGCGCCATGGCCGTCTCCTCCATCAGGATCGATGAGATCAGGTCAAACGCCCCCGCCTCGGTCACCAGCGCGTCGGTGCCGCGGTTGACGAGGGCGGAGGCCAAAGACTCCTGCACCCCCCGCGCCAGGCCGATCAGCGCCACCAGCGACGCGACCGCAATCATGATCCCCGCCAGAGCGCCGATATTGCGCGGATGCCAGATGCTCAGGTTGCGCAGGGCCAGGGTCAGCGCGGTCATGCCGGCACCCCCGCGTCCACATAGGCCCCGCGCCCATCGCGCATGACAAACTGCGCCTGACAGCGCGCGGCGAGGTCTGCGTCATGGGTCACAATCAGCAGGGTCAGCCCCTCGGCCGCGTGCAGACCAAACAAGAGGTCGATGATCCGTTCCGCATTGGCGCTGTCGAGCTCACCGGTCGGCTCATCCGCCATCAGGATCGCCGGGCTGTTGGCCAGACTGCGGGCCACCGCGATGCGTTGGCGTTCGCCGCCCGACAGGCCCGCGGGGCGGTAATCGGCAAAGTCGCTGGCATTGACCCGCGCCAGAAGCGCCAGCGCCCGCTGCCGCCGTTCAGCCGCGGAAAGCCCATTCTCCCCAAGGGCAATCTCGACATTCTGCGCTGCGGTCAGCGCGGGTAGCAGCCAATCCTCCTGAAACACCATGCCGATCTGCGAGCGTCGCAGCGCGGTCCAATCCTGCGCGGTTTCTGGCGTCCCGCCAGCGATGTCGATGTCCCCCGCCTCGACCGGCTGTAGCCCGGCCAGCGCGTGGATCAGCGTGGTCTTGCCGCTGCCGCTGGGGCCCGTAATGGCGACCGCCGCCCCGGCGGGCACGTCGATATCCACGCCGTCCAAAGCGCGCACCTGCCCCTGGCGAAACGTGCAGCGCAGCCCACGGGCAGAGATCGCCAAAGCCTCTCTCATGAACGCACCAACGCTCCGCTGCGCAACGCGCGTATCAGGCCGTCAAAGCCGTCACGCGCGCGGATCCCGTCGAATGACCGGCGCTGCTGGGTCGAGACACGCACGCCGTCCACCTCGGCATCGCAGATCCGGAACGCCGCTCCGGCACAGAGGATCCATACGCTGCGCCATGCATTGCGCTCTGCCGTGCTGTCGAGATG
>JASJCC010000081.1 GCA_030066175.1 Paracoccaceae bacterium
CTGATCCGGAAACTTCGTCGACAGGTACCCCGCCACCCGCGCCGTCACCATTGCCGAGGTGATACCATGCCCCGAAACATCGATGTTGTAAAACCCAAGCTGGTCGCCACCCGGGCTGAACATCCCCACCAGATCACCACCCACATGGCCGCAGGTTTCCAACAGCAGGCTGATGCGCGACGTGCCAAAGACGCGGTCCCGTTCCGGGACCAGCGATTGCTGAATGGTGCGGGCCTGGCGCAGATCCTTGTCGATGGCGGCGTGGATTTCCTGTAGTTCGGCCAGCGTTTGCGACACGATGCGGTTCTGTTCTGTCAGTTGCCGTTGCATGCTCAGGATCCGCGCCCCCGCATTGATCCGGGCGCGCAGTTCATGCGCATTGACCGGTTTTGTCAGAAAGTCATCTGCCCCCGCGTCCAATCCCTGGGCGATGTCGCCCTTTTCGCTTTTTGAGGTCAGGAGGATAAAATAGCCGTATCCGTCATACGGCAGATCGCGAAATTGCCGGCAGAGCTCTAGCCCGTCCATCCCGGGCATCATCCAGTCCGAAAGCACCAGATCAGGATGCTCGGCCGCGCAGATATCGAGCGCCTCGGTCCCGCTTTCGGCGGTCAGCACCTCGAATCCCCAGCGCGCCAGCATGGTCGACAGAATCCGCACCTGCAGGCGGCTGTCATCCGCCACCAGAACCTTGCGGATCGGCGTGTCTTGCGGCGTGAAGCCGGGAATATGATCCGGGTTTGTGGGCACCCCGTTCCCTTTTGCCAAGTCGGATTGGAGACGCACTTTCACCCGCAATCCTTAAGCGTCCGATAACTGTAAAATGCGGTGTATTTGGCGTCTGGGTGGAAAGGGGCTCTTTACGCGGTGTCGCTATGCGTGGGGGCAGGAGGCAGGCATATGATTGACTGGAACCGCGCTTTGGAGCTTCGCGCTGAAATCGGAGCCGAGGATTTTGACGAGGTGGTCGAACTATTCCTGACCGAGGTCGAAGGCACGCTGGATCAACTGGACGACGGTCTGGCCAACGCCCGCGTGATGGAAGAACAGATGCACTTTCTAAAAGGTGCTGCGCTGAACCTGGGCTTCAGCGCCGTGTCGACCCTGTGCCAGAGCGGCGAAGCGGCTGCCGCGGCAGGCAAGACAGATGCGGTGGCCCCCGATGAGGTCCGCGCCGTTTATGCGCAATCCAAGACGCAGTTTTTCGCAGAACTCGCCCAGCGCGCGGCGTGACTCAGATCACGAACTGCGCCAGCACTTCGTCTTCGGTGATGTCCTGGTAGGTGAACCCGTGCTTGTCGAGCTTTTCATAGAGCGTTTCAAAATTGGCCGGGTCGCGGGTTTCGATACCGATCAGCACCGACCCGAAGTTGCGCGCTGACTTTTTCAGGTACTCAAACCGGGCAATGTCGTCCTCCGGGCCCAGAAACCCCAGGAAATCCTTCAATGCTCCCGGACGCTGCGGCAGTCGCAGGATGAAGTACTTCTTGACGCCGGAATAGCGCTGCGCGCGTTCCTTGACCTCGGGAAGACGTTCGAAATCAAAATTGCCGCCAGTGGTCACGCACACCACCGTCCGCCCGCGAATCGATTGGCCAAGGTCTTTCAACGCATCGACCGAAAGCGCACCCGCTGGCTCCAGCACGATGCCTTCGACATTCAGCATTTCCAGCATCGTGGTGCAGAGCCGGTCCTCTGCAATCGTCAGCGTATTGGCCAGCCCAACCCCCTTGAGCACCTCAAACGTGCGTGACCCGATCTGCCCCACGGCGGCGCCATCAGTGAAGGTGTTCACATGGTCCAGCCGCGTGGGTTTGCCGGCCTCCAAAGCCGCCCGCAAAGATGCTCCGCCCGCCGGTTCGACAAAGATATACTGCGAGTCAGTGCCGAAATAGCTGAGCACACCCGCCGACAGACCCCCGCCACCCACCGGCAGCACCATCAGGTCGGGCACCTGCCCCAACTGTTCAGCCACTTCGACGGCGACACTGGCCTGGCCTTCGATCACATCGTCATCGTCAAACGGCGATAGGAAATGCCCGCCCGTCTCGGCACAGAATTCCTGCGCCGCGCGCAGGCAGTCATCGAAATAGTCACCGATCAACCGAATCTCGACGTTGTCCCCACCGAACATACCGGTCTTCTGGATCTTCTGCTGCGGCGTGGTGACGGGCATGAAAATCACGCCCTGTTTGCCGAAATGCTTGCACATGAACGCCACGCCCTGCGCGTGATTGCCTGCACTGGCGCAAACAAAAAGCTCCACATCCGGGTGTTTGCGCATCGCGTTGAACGCGCCGCGCAGCTTGTAACTGCGCACCGGGCTGAGGTCTTCGCGCTTGAGCCAGATATCGGCGCCATACCGTTCCGACAGATGCGCATTGCGCAAGAGCGGCGTGGCCGGAAACACATCGCGCATCGCCGCCGCGGCGCTCCGGGCGTTTTGCTTGAAATCATCCATCCGCGAGGATTGGCGTATCCCCGCGACAAGGGCAAGCCTTAGTCGATTGGGCGCCCTTCGACATAATGGCCGAACAGCGTCGTCAGAACCGAGATCCCGATGATCGTCGCAAACCAGCCAACAACCACCTGATAGACAAAGTCAATGAACGTGCCCTGCCCGCCGATCATCGACGGCAACTGCATGACCACGCTGGCGGCAATCACCAAGAGCGCCAGCATCACCACGGCGTTGTCATCATCCTTGGTCGCGCGCCAGGCTTCGCCGATCTTCATCTGCTTGCCGATGGCAATTGCGGGCAAGACCACCCCCAGCCGAAAGAAGATATACGCCGCCAACCCGACCATCCCCAGCAGGAAAAAGCCGGTCAGCCCCGGCAAGCCAAGCGACAGAAACCCAACCGGGATCGACATCACCAGGATCGCCGCGACAATGATCAACCCCACAAGGATCGACCGCCCCAGATATCCCAACATCTGCGAGCCATGCCAACGCGGCACCCAGCCGGGCGGCGCTTCGTTTTCCAGAACATAGCGGTGCCAGGCCACGGCGATCCACAGGCTGGCGATCAAGGCAAGAAAGCTGAGCAAAAAGAAATTGCCAAAGAGGCCCACATCGCCCGGGTCAAACTCAGCCGGCACGTCACCCATATCGCCAGACAACTGCGGGTTTTGATAGATCATGTATTGCAGCGCAACCTGCGGCAGATAGAGCACCGCCGACACCCGCAGCGCTGCCTCGAGGTTGTTCAAAACCAGCCGCACCGAATGCGTGAAAATCCGCCAACCCTTCATCAGAACCACCCACTTTCTGCTTGCTCCCCTACACCGCTATCACGCAGGCAGTGTGGGTCAACGGCCAATCCTTGCCCCGCCTGCCAAAACCCGCTAGGCCAGCCGCCAAATCCGAACTGGGGAATCCAAAGACATGACCGCGCCCAAGAAAGTTGTCCTTGCCTATTCCGGGGGGCTCGACACCTCGATCATCCTGAAATGGCTGCAAACCGAATATGGCTGCGAGGTGGTGACATTCACCGCCGATCTCGGCCAGGGCGAAGAGCTGGAACCGGCACGCGAAAAGGCGCTGATGCTGGGGATCAAGCCTGAGAATGTCTTTATCGAAGACGTGCGGGAGGAATTTGTCCGCGACTTCGTTTTCCCGATGTTCCGCGCCAATGCGCTCTATGAAGGGCTCTACCTGCTGGGCACCTCGATCGCGCGTCCGCTGATTTCCAAACGGCTGGTCGAGATTGCCGCCGAAACCGGCGCTGATGCGGTCAGCCACGGCGCCACCGGCAAGGGCAACGATCAGGTGCGGTTTGAACTCAGCGCTTATGCCTTGAACCCTGACATCAAGGTGATCGCGCCCTGGCGGGAATGGGATCTGAACTCCCGCACCGCGCTTCTGGACTTTGCCGAGAAAAACCAGATCCCCATCGCCAAGGACAAACGCGGCGAAGCGCCCTTCAGCGTCGATGCCAACCTGCTGCACACGTCCTCCGAAGGCCGCGTGCTGGAGGATCCGGCCGAAGAAGCGCCCGATTACGTCTATCAGCGCACAGTCCACCCCGAGGACGCGCCCGACACGCCGGAATATATCGAGATCGGGTTCAAAAAGGGTGATGCCGTCAGCATCAATGGTGAGGCGCTTAGCCCCGCAACTCTGTTGACCCGCCTGAACGAGCTCGGCGGCAAACACGGGATCGGCCGGCTTGACCTGGTCGAAGGCCGGTTTGTCGGGATGAAGTCGCGTGGTATCTACGAAACGCCGGGTGGCACCATCCTGCTCGAAGCGCATCGCGGGATCGAACAGATCACCCTCGACCGCGGCGCCGCGCATCTGAAAGACGAGTTGATGCCGCGTTATGCCGAGCTGATCTATAACGGCTTCTGGTTCTCGCCCGAACGCGAGATGCTGCAGGCACTGATCAACACCTCGCAGGAACACGTGACCGGCACAGTGCGGCTGAAGCTCTACAAAGGTATGGCCCGCACGGTTGGCCGTTGGTCCGAACACTCGCTCTATTCCGAGGCGCATGTGACCTTCGAGGACGATGCAGGCGCCTACGACCAGAAAGACGCCGCCGGTTTCATCCAGCTGAACGCCCTACGCCTGAAACTGTTGGCGGCACGGGATCGGCGGCTGAAATAGGCTCTATTGCACCTGAATTTGGCCTTCGGGTCGGTTTGGCAAGGGTTCACGCCGGCTCACCTTCTGGTGATCCCGCCGGCAATCTCTTGCGCCGATGTAATCAGAAACGCAGGCTGCGCAAAACGATGGAGCCTTGCCATGCTGTTGCGCCTGCCTTCCCTGATCATCGCCTTCGCCTTGAGCCTTGCCGCTCTGCCTCAAACCGCAACAGCCGGGGAAACCCAGTATATCGTTGTCGCCGGGGGCTGCTTTTGGTGCGTGGAGGCGGATTTCGAGAAGGTCCGCGGTGTGAAAGAGGCGGTCTCAGGCTATACCGGCGGCAGCACGGCCAACCCGACCTACAAGCAAGTCACCCGCGGCAAGACCGGCCATTATGAGGCTGTGCAGATCACCTATGACAGCGGCCGCATCAATCGGCGGCAGCTTTACGATCTGTTTTTCCGCTCGATCGATCCGCTGGATGCGGGTGGTCAGTTCTGCGACCGAGGCTCCAGCTACCGCTCGGCGATCTTTGTCGATGGCCCTGAAGAGCGCGCTGCCGCCGAGGCAGCCAAGGCAGCTGCCGAACAGGCGCTGGGCCAAAGAATTGTCACGCCGATCCTCAGTGCCAGCCAGTTCTGGGACGCCGAGGATTATCACCAGGACTATTACAAAGGCAGCAACCGGGTGCTGACCCGCTTCGGCGCTATCCGGCAAAGCGACGCCTATAAACGTTATCGCAAAGGCTGCGGCCGCGACGCACGGGTGCGGCAGCTTTGGGGCGCGGATGCGCCCTTTGTCGGCGGCTAAAGCCGCGCGTCCTGCACGTCTTTCAGGTCAGGAATCACATCGGCCGTGCCCAGCCGTGTGACCATGATCGCCGCCGCCTGCTGCGCCAGACCAATCGCCTGCGCCATCGGCATACCGCGGTCCAGCCCAGCCAGCAGGTAGCCGGTAAAGGTGTCCCCGGCCCCGGTGGTATCGACAGGCGTCACGGGGATCGCCGGATAGGTCTCTGCGGTGGAGGCCTTGGTGTCAAACCACCGCACGCCTTCCGCGCCCAGGGTCACAATCACATCGCGCACCGGCAAAGCATCAGGCCTCTGTCCGGTGGCCGCCCGCAGCTGATCCGCCTCAACCGCGTTCAGAACCAGCAAGTCCAACATCGGCAGCACCGCCTGCACGGCACTCACCTCAAAAGGCGCCGCGGCATAAGCCAGACGCAGCGATTTCGTCTGCGCCATGCGCATCGCCTCGGCCTGCAAATTGGTTTCGTTCTGGCAGACAAAGGTGTCTTTCGGGTTCGCCTCCGACAGTGCCGCTATCACCGCACTGATCGAGATCTGGCGATTGGCCCCCGGCTCGATGACAATCGCGTTCTCGCCGTCATCCGCCACAGTGATATTGGCATGCCCGGTCATCACCGGCAGGCGCTGCACATGGCGCGTATCGACGCCGTACTCCATCAGCGTCGACAGCACCCAATCCCCGTCCGGCCCGACGGCGCCGATATGCGTGGCCCGGGCAGCCGCGCGCGCCGCAGCAACCGACATGTTTGTCCCTTTTCCACCCAAACCCTGCTGAAACGCGGTCGCCGCCAAGGTTTCCCCCGGCACGGGGATGTGCGGTACGCGATAGGTGCGGTCGATATTGATCGACCCAAGGTTGAAGATCGTCACCCCGTCCCCCCTTCATCTTGCCCAGAAAACTCCCGCCGGAGGCTCCCGCACTCTGCCAAACGTGCGCCACCCAGCAACACCGCGCCGGGTCAGCCCACCTTACACGCCGCCAACACCGCCATGTTCATGATGTCATTCGCGGTCATGTTCGTCGAACAGATCTGGATCGACTGGTCGACACCAGCGAGGATCGGCCCGATCACCGTGGCCCCGGCCATTTCCTGCATCAACTTGACCGAGATCGAGGCCGAATGCCGGGCCGGCACCACAAGGATATTCGCCGGACCCGAGAGACGTTGGAACGGATACTGCTCCTGCGCCTTCACGTTCAGCGCCACATCCACCGTCATCTCGCCTTCATACTCAAACGACACGCCACGCCGATCCAAAACACGCGGGGCTTCGTGCATCTTTGTCGCCCGTTCCGAGACCGGATAGCCGAAGGTCGAGAAGCTGACAAAGGCGACGCGCGGTTCCAGCCCCAGATGGCTCGCCACCCCGGCAGCGCGCTCAGCGATGTCGGCAAGGTCCTCTTCATCCGGCCATTCCTGCACCAGCGTGTCCGCGATCAACAGGATCCGCCCCCGATGCAGCAGAGCCGTCACCCCAACCGCGCCATGCGCGGCGTCGGCATCAAACACATGATTGATGTTCTGCAGCACATGCGCAGATTTACGCGTCGCTCCGGTAATCAGCCCGTCGCCATGCCCATGCGCCAGCATCAGCGCGGCGAAGACATGCCGGTCACGCGCGGCCAGACGGTGGATGTCCTGCCGGTCCATGCCTTTGCGCTGCAGCCGGTCGTAGAGAAAGCTCTTGTAGGTATCGAGATGCTGGGTGTTGGCGGCGTTGATCACCTCAAGCTCGCGCACCGCGTCGCCCAGACCGGCCGCTTCCAGCTTGTCCTTCACATCCGGTTCGCGCCCAACCACCAGCGCTTTGCCCAGGCCCGAGCGCTGGTACATCACCGCGGCGCGCAGCACGCGCGGATCGTCCCCTTCGGCAAAGATCATCCGGGCCTGTGCCTGCCGGGCGCGGGCGTTGATCGACCGCAGGATCGACGCGGTCGGGTCCATCCGGCTCTTCAGGCTTTCCTCATAAGCCTCCATATCGATGATCGGCCGCCGCGCCGCACCGGTATCCATGCCCGCCTTGGCCACGGCCGGCGGAATGCGGTGGATCAGACGCGGATCAAACGGCGTCGGGATGATGTAATCACGCCCGAACGTCAGCGCCTTGCCATAGGCCAGCGCCACCTCATCCGGAACATCCTCGCGCGCAAGCGCAGCCAGAGCTTCGGCGCAGGCGATCTTCATCTCGTCATTGATCGCCCGTGCGTGGATATCGAGCGCCCCGCGGAAGAGATAGGGAAACCCCAAAACGTTGTTCACCTGGTTGGGATAATCGCTGCGTCCGGTGGCGACGATGGCATCCATCCGCACCTCATGCGCCGCCTCGGGCGTGATCTCAGGGTCCGGGTTGGCCATGGCGAAAATCACCGGGTTGTCGGCCATGGATTGCACCATGTCCTGCGTCACGGCGCCTTTGACGGATACTCCGATGAAAACGTCGGCGCCCTCCATCGCCTCTTCCAGAGTGCGCAGATCGGTCTTGACCGCGTGGGCTGATTTCCACTGGTTCATACCTTCGGTGCGACCCTGATAGATCACCCCTTTGGTGTCGCAGGTGATGCAGTTTTCGTGCCGCGCACCCATGGATTTCAGCAGCTCGATACAGGCGATCCCGGCGGCCCCGGCGCCGTTCAGCACGATCTTGCAGTCCTCGATCTTTTTGCCCGAGATATGCAGCGCGTTGATCAACCCGGCGGCGCAGATCACCGCGGTGCCGTGCTGATCATCGTGGAACACCGGGATGTCCATCTGCTCTTTCAGCGTCTGCTCGATCATAAAGCATTCGGGCGCCTTGATGTCCTCAAGGTTGATGCCACCAAAGGTCGGCCCCATGAGCCGCACGGCCTTGATGAATTCGTCCGGATCCTCGGTGTCGAGTTCGATGTCGATGGAGTTCACGTCGGCAAACCGTTTGAAGAGCACCGATTTGCCCTCCATCACCGGTTTCGACCCCAACGCACCCAAATTTCCCAGGCCCAGCACCGCCGTGCCGTTCGAAATCACCGCCACGAGATTGCCCTTGTTGGTGTAGTCATACGCCAGCTCAGGGTTTTCGGCGATGTCCTCACAGGGTACGGCCACCCCCGGGCTATAGGCCAAGGACAGGTCACGCTGCGTGGTCATGGGGACGGTGGCTTGCACCTCCCACTTGCCGGGGGTGGGTTCGAGGTGAAAGGCCAGCGCCTCTTCTCGGGTGAATTTGACTTTCGACATCAGGTTCGGACCGCCATGCTGTAAAATCGGGTTTTCCGCGTGGATTGACCGCCTTAATGTCACGCCAAATCCATGGGGGGAAGGCCATTGAGCGCGAATAAGGCTAATAAAACTGCCGTGACGCCCATGATGGCGCAATATCTGGAAATCAAGACGCAATACCCCGACGCCCTGCTGTTCTACCGTATGGGCGATTTCTATGAGCTGTTTTTCGACGACGCCGCGGCGGCGGCCGAAGCGCTGGATATCGCGCTAACCAAACGTGGCAAGCATGACGGAGCCGATATCCCGATGTGCGGCGTGCCGGTGCATGCGGCCGAGGGGTATTTGCTCACCCTGATCCGCAAAGGCTTTCGCGTGGCGGTTTGTGAGCAGATGGAAAGCCCGGCCGAGGCGAAAAAGCGTGGCTCAAAGTCGGTGGTGAAACGTGATGTGGTGCGGCTGGTCACACCCGGGACGTTAACCGAAGAGACGTTGCTGGAGGCGCGTCGGCACAACTACCTCGCGGCTTTGAGCAAGGTTAGAGACGATTTTGCCTTGTCCTGGACCGATATCTCCACCGGCGCGTTTCACGTGATGCCGCTGTCGCGGGCCCGTATCGGGGCCGAGCTGGCGCGGCTGGCGCCGTCCGAGCTTTTGGTGTCCGAAAACGTCGAGGAAACCTTGCGAGAGGTGTTTTCCGACCTGGGCATCTGGCCAACGGTACTGGGGGCGGCGTCGTTTGATTCAACCGGCGCGGAGACGCGGCTGTGCGGGCTGTTTCAAGTCAAGACACTGGCCGGGTTTGGTGGGTTTGACCGGGCCGAAATGGCGGCGATGGGGGCGCTGGTCGATTACCTTGACATCACGCAGAAGGGCCGGCTGCCACTGCTGCGCCCACCGCAGCGCGAGGCGGTGTCGCGGTTCATGCAGATCGATGCGTCGACGCGGCGGAACCTGGAGCTGACGCATTCGCTACAAGGCGGACGGCAGGGGACGCTGTTGTCGGTGATCGACCGGACGGTCACGGCAGGCGGCGCGCGGCTGTTGGAGCGGCGGTTGTCGACGCCATCGCGGGAATTGGATGTCATTCATCAGAGGTTGGACAGCATCGATTGGGCGATGGAGGCGGATCCCGCGCTGCGCGAGGCGTTGCGGCGGGTGCCGGACCTGGATCGCGCGCTGTCACGCCTTGCCTTGGATCGCGGTGGGCCACGGGATCTGACAGCCGTGAGAGCTGCTCTTGGTCAGGCGGCTGCGATTGCGACCGAACTGAATGCCGCCGATCTACCGCCGCTTTTGGCGGAGGCAGTTGCCGCCCTAACGGGGTTTGCGTCGCTGTTGGACCTGCTCGAGGCGGCGCTGGTGGCCGAACCGCCTTTGCTTGCGCGTGATGGCGGGTTTATCGCATCCGGGTATGACGCAGCCTTGGATGAGGCGCGGAAACTGCGGGATGAGGGCCGGGGCGTGATTGCCGGAATGCAGCAGGACTATGTCGCGCAATCTGGTGTGCAATCGTTAAAGATCAAACACAACAACGTGCTGGGCTACTTCATCGAAACCACAGCGACGCATGCGGAAAAGATGATGTCCCCGTCGCTGTCGGAAACGTTCATCCATCGGCAGACGACGGCCAATCAGGTGCGCTTCACCACGGTTGAGCTTTCCGAGATCGAGACGCGGATTTTAAACGCCGGGAATGAGGCGTTGGAGATCGAAAAGCGGCTCTATAACAGCCTGAAAGCCGCGGTTTTGGCGGAGGCTGCGCGTCTGTCGGAATGCGCTTTGGCGCTGGCCGAGTTCGATTTGGCCTTGGCTCTGGTGGACCTAGCGAAGGGCGCCAAATGGTGCCGGCCCCGGGTCGATGACAGCCGCGCTTTTGTGATCAAAGGGGGGCGGCATCCGGTGGTCGAGCGCAGTTTGCAAGCCCAGGATGGCGCGCCGTTTATTGCCAATGATTGCGGTCTGACAGCAGAGGGGGACGCGGCCGCGGTCACCTTGCTCACCGGGCCAAACATGGCGGGTAAGTCGACCTATCTGCGGCAGAACGCGTTGATCGCCTTGCTGGCGCAGATGGGCAGTTACGTGCCGGCTGAAGAAGCTCATATCGGGCTGGTCAGCCAGATCTTCAGCCGGGTGGGTGCGTCCGACGATCTAGCTCGCGGGCGGTCGACATTCATGGTCGAGATGGTCGAAACCGCGGCGATCCTGAACCAGGCGGATGATCATGCGCTGGTGATCCTGGATGAAATTGGGCGCGGCACGGCAACCTATGACGGGCTATCGATTGCCTGGGCGACATTGGAGCATCTGCACGAGGTGAACCATGTCAGGGGGCTTTTTGCGACGCATTACCACGAGCTGACGGTTCTTGCCGGGCAGCTTGACGGTGTGTCCAATGCAACGGTTGCGGTGAAGGAGTGGGAAGGCGAAGTTGTTTTCCTGCACGAGGTGCGCCCGGGTGCGGCGGATCGGTCTTACGGAGTACAGGTGGCGCAACTCGCGGGTTTACCGCGCCCGGTGATCGAACGGGCGCGGGTCATCCTGGATGCGTTGGAGAAGGGTGAGCGGGAATCGACGTCACCCAAGGCGTTGATCGATGATCTGCCTTTGTTTTCCGCCGTGCCGTCCGTGCCACAACCCGTTGCACCGAAAGGCCCGTCCGCGGTGGAGCAAGCCGTGGCTGACCTTTTGCCGGATGAGTTGACCCCGCGCGAGGCGCTGCAGGCGCTTTACGATCTGAAAGCGAAGATGCAGGATCAGGGGGAATAGGGTCGATCAGCTGGCGGGGGCCGAGCTGACACCCACCTGCGCCGGGCGCAATAGGCGATCGTAAAGCAGGAAGCCCTCGGCCGAGACTTGCAGGATGTCGCCGGCCTTGGTGCCGGGCACGGGCGCTTCGAACATCGCCTCGTGGAATTTCGGGTCAAACCGGTCGCCCACTTCTGGCGAAATCCGGGTCACGCCGTGTTTTTCGAAAACGTTCAACAGCTCACGCAGGGTGAGCTCTACCCCTTCGATCAGGGCGTGGGACGCATCGGACGGGTCCTCATGCGCGGCGTTCAAAGCGCGCTGCAGATTGTCATAGACCGGCAAAAGGTCACGTGCGATGCGGGTGCCGCCATATTGCTGCGCTTCGCGGCGGTCCTTGTCGGCCCGCTTGCGCGCGTTTTCGGCATCCGCCAGGGCCCGCATGAAGCGGTCCTTGTATTCATCCCGCTCGGCGCGCAGCGTATCGAGTTCCAACGCGTCATCGTCGATTTCCGCCATCTCATCGGCAAAAGCCTCAGCCTCGGCTGATTCGATATCGTCGAGAAACTCTTCTTTCTTCGCGTCTGCCATCCTGCACCCCTAGCTGCGGTCGGTGATGAATTTGCCGACCAGCTGCGCTGTGTAATCCACGATCGGCACAATCCGTCCGTAATTCAGGCGCGTTGGCCCGATCACCCCGACAGCACCGATGATCTTTCGATCAGCGTTCATATATGGAGACACCACCAAAGAGGAACCCGAAAGTGAGAAAAGTTTGTTTTCGGAGCCGATAAAAATGCGCACACCGTCGCCCTCTTCGGTGAGTTCGAGAAATTCGGCAATGTCCCGCTTGCGTTCGAGGTCATCAAAGAGCACGCGAATGCGGGTCAGCTCTTCTTCGGCGGTGGCGTCTTCGAGCAGATTCGCCCGTCCACGGACGATCAGGCGGCCCGACATGTCAGGATCGCCATCCCAGATGGCGGCACCGGATTCGATCAGCGTTGCGGCAAGGCTGTCGAGTTCCTGACGGCGTCTTGCGATTTCCTCACGCATGACGTGGCGCAGTTCTGACAGGGTTCGGCCTTCGATCAGCGCATTAAGGAAATTCGCCGCTTCGCGCATCGAGCTGGGGGTTTGCCCCATGGGCGGTGTGAAGAGGCGATTTTCGACGTGGCCATCGGCAAAAACGATGACAACGAGCGCGCGATCGGCGCCGAGGCTGACAAAGTCGATATGTTTGAGCGGGGCCTCGTGTTTTGGCGTCAGGACAAGGGAGGCGCCTTGGGTGACGCCGGAGAGGGCGGATCCGACTTTGTCCAACAGCCCGCCGACATCATCGGTGTTGGAGCCAAGGGTCGCGTCAAGCTTGATCCGGTCCTGATCGTCAAGCTCGCGCACCTCGAGCAGGCCATCGACAAACATGCGCAGGCCAAGCTGTGTGGGAACCCGGCCGGCGCTGACATGTGGGCTGTCGAGCAAGCCGAGGAATTCCAGATCCTGCATCACGTTGCGGATCGTGGCGGCAGAGACGCTTTCGCTGAGGCTGCGGGTCAGCGTGCGGGACCCGACGGGCTCGCCACTGGCAAGATAGCCCTCGACCACGCGGCGAAACACCTCGCGCGAGCGGGCGTTGAGCTGTTCCAGCAGTTCGGTTGCCTCTTTCATGTCGTGCCCTTTCTCAGGGTCATTAAAGACCGCTGCGCCGCGCCGTCAATCGGGGTTGCGTTGCGGGCCGTCCCCCGTCTATGCCCTGCGCAAGCAGAGGAGAGGACACATGCGGCCATCTGGACGAAAGTTAAGCGAAATGCGGGCGGTTTCAATCGAGACTGACGTGCTGAAACATGCCGAAGGCTCTTGCATGATCCGCATGGGGGATACGCATGTGTTGTGCACCGCGTCGATCGAGGAACGCGTGCCGCCGTTTATCAAGGGGTCAGGTCAGGGCTGGGTGACCGCGGAATATGGCATGCTGCCACGCTCGACCACCAGCCGAATGCGGCGTGAGGCGCAGGCGGGCAAGCAAGGCGGCCGGACGATCGAGATCCAGCGGTTGATCGGGCGTAGCCTGCGGGCTGGGGTGGATCGGAATGCGTTGGGCGAACGACAGATCACGGTGGATTGTGATGTGATCCAGGCCGATGGCGGCACGCGCTGTGCAGCGATCACCGGCGGATGGGTGGCGCTGCGCATGGCGGTGGACAAGTTGATGACGGCCGGCGATGTGATCAGCGATCCGTTGATCTCACCCGTGGCGGCGGTGAGCTGTGGGGTTTACGCGGGTCAGCCAGTGCTGGATCTGGACTATCCCGAGGATAGCGAGGCTGGTGTCGACGCCAATTTCATCATGCGTGGCGATGGGCAGTTGATCGAGGTGCAGATGTCGGCGGAGGGGTCGACGTTTTCGCGTGATCAGATGATGCAGCTTTTGGAGCTGGCGGAGCAGGGGGTGGAGTCTTTGGTCGCGGCGCAGAAGGCAGCGCTGGCATGACACGCCGGTTCGAAGGCGACCGGCTTTTGGTGGCAACGCACAATCAGGGCAAGCTGGAAGAGATCGCCGATTTGCTGAAGCCTTATAGCGTGGCCGTTTTGGGCGCGGCGGAAATGAACCTGCCGGAGCCGGAGGAAACCGGGACGCTGTTTGTTGAGAATGCGCGGATCAAGGCGCATGCGGCAGCGCAGGCAACGGGATTGCCGGCGCTGTCGGACGATAGTGGGATAGAGGTGGACGCTTTGGACCGTGCGCCGGGTGTCTACACGGCGGATTGGGCTGAAACAGAGACGGGTCGCGATTTTGTTCTGGCAATGACGAAGACCCATGATCTGCTCTTGGAAAAGGCGGCATCTGCGCCGTGGACGGCACGATTTTGCTGTACCTTAGTGCTGGCCTGGCCGGATGGGCACGACGAGGTCTTTCCCGGTGTGATGGAAGGACAAGTGGTCTGGCCGATGCGCGGGGATCAGGGGCATGGCTATGACCCGATCTTTCAGCCGCGTGGTTATGACGTGACCTTTGGTGAGATGGACCGCTGGGAGAAGAACAAGATCAGCCACCGCGCTGATGCCTTTGCGAAATTCGTGGCCAGCTGCTTTGGGTGAGGACTGGCGCTATGGGGGGTTTGGGCTCTATGTGCATTGGCCGTTTTGTGAGGCCAAATGCCCCTATTGCGATTTCAACAGCCATGTTGCGGCTCACGTGGATCAGGAGCGGTGGGCCAAGGCGCTTGCAGCGGAGATCAACCGTGTTGGAGCGCTGACCGAGGGGCGGGTGTTGAACTCGGTCTTCTTTGGCGGTGGGACGCCGTCTCTGATGGAGCCCGCGACGGTGGATACGGTTTTGAAGGCGGCGCAGGCGGCGTGGCCGTGGGCCAATGACATTGAGATTTCTCTGGAAGCGAACCCGCGATCTGTGGAAGCGGATCGGTTCCGTGGGTTTGCAGATGCCGGGGTGAACCGGGTGTCGTTGGGCGTGCAGTCTTTGCGGGACGCGGATTTGAAGCGGTTGGGCCGGCTGCATGATGCGCGGGAGGCGAGGGCGGCGTTTGATACGGCAAGGGCGGTGTTCGACCGGGTGTCATTCGATTTGATCTATGCCCGGCAAGACCAATCCCTGACGGATTGGGAGGCGGAGCTGACCGAGGCGATGCAGATGGCGGTTGACCACCTGTCGCTTTACCAACTGACAATCGAGCCCGGTACGGCATTTTGGGATCGGGCGCAGCGGGGCCGGCTGCGCGGTCTGCCTGGTGAGGATCTGGCCAGTGATATGTATCAGGTGACACAGGATGTGACCGCGGCGCACGGGTTTTCGGCCTATGAAGTCTCGAATCACGCCAAACCGCGGGCGGAGTCGCGTCACAACCTGGTCTATTGGCGGTATGGTGACTACGCAGGGGTTGGTCCGGGGGCACATGGGCGGTTGAGCTTGGAGGGTCGGAAATACGCGACGGTTGGGTGGCAGGCACCGGGGAAATGGTTGGCCGCAACGGAAGCCGGGAGCGGTGATGAGAATGTGGAGAAGGTGCCGCCTCACGAGCAGGGGATCGAACAGATCCTGATGGGGTTGCGGCTGCTGGAGGGGATATCGGTGCAGCGCTTGCAGGAGGTGAACGCAGGCGCCATTGATGCGGGTGGTTTGCAGGAACTGCTTGATCTGGGTTTTGTTGGAATGGACGGCGATCGGTTAATTGCGACCGAAACCGGCCGACCGGTGCTAAATGCCGTTATCGAAAAGCTGATTGCGAGTTAAGTCTTGATCGATGTGGTGCTGAGCAGGGCGCAAAGCGCATCGAGCTGCTCCAGCGTTTCGTAGTTGATCGATAGTCTGCCCGCTTCTTGCCCGGGCTTGTGATCGATCCGGATTTTCATCCCGGTGGCGGCAGAAAGATCGCCTTCCAGTGCTTTGGTGTCGGCGTCTTTGTCGACTTCGAACGCGCCGCTGGGGCGTTTCCGCGTTCCCATCGGATTTTGTGCTTGTTTAGCGAGTTTCTCTGCCTGTCTGACCGATAACCCTTTGGAAATAATGAGTTTTGCAAGGGCTTCGGGATCAGGCGCCGTGATCAAGGTTCGCGCATGGCCGGCACTGAGTCTGCCGTCGGAGACCATGTGTTGCACCGCCTCGGGCAGGTTAAGCAACCGCAGGAGATTGGCGATGTGGCTGCGGCTTTTTCCGAGGGCTTCGGCCACCTTTTCCTGGGTATGGCCGAATTTGTACATCAATTGCCGGTAGCCTGCTGCTTCCTCGATTGGATCGAGGTCGGCACGTTGGATATTTTCGATGATCGCAACTTCGAGCACTTCGATGTCATCGAACTGCCGGATGAGAACTGGAACCTCGTGGAGCTGCGCCAGTTGTGCCGCACGCCAGCGGCGCTCGCCGGCAACGAGTTCGTAATGGTTACCTTCCGGGCGCAGGACCACCGGCTGTACGATGCCCTGGGACGCAATCGAATCGGCCAGCTCCTGCAGCGACTGCTGGTCGAAATTCTGCCGCGGCTGGTACTTGCCGCGCTGGATCCGATCGATGTCTATTTCGACCAGACCTTCCACGCGCCCATCCGCGGCCGGTGCGGTAACCTCGTTTATATTGCCGATCAACGAGCCCAGCCCTCTGCCCAGGCGCTTTTTTTTCATACTGTTCATTGAGTAACGTAATGGTTTTGTTTGGCATCCCGCCGCAGCA
>JASJCC010000080.1 GCA_030066175.1 Paracoccaceae bacterium
CATCGAGGAGGCAAGGAAGTTGCTGCGGATGTGGAAATCGACCGGTGGGCCAGCGCGGGGTGCGAGCAGCGCGTTGCGCACCTCGACATTCTCAACTTCGTTGGCCTCATGCACCGAGTGAATATAGGGGATCAGGCTGGGGTTTGCCTCGTACGTGACGACGCGTTCGACCTTTTTCTTCACCGACAAGAGCGTCGACATGTAGCCGATGCCACCGCCCAGTTCGAGCACCGTGTCGCCGGGCCGAACGATGCGCATCACCGCGTCGCATTCCTTGCGCTCGTACCGTCCGAGGCGCAGGGCACGCCGTGTGCCGCCGGTGGTGATGTCCGGATGTTTGGGAATGTTCAACCCGCGCGACCGGATATACAGGTCTTTGGTAGGGGGTGTGCTGCCGTCCATGTCACGACTCCATGTCGAGGGCGAGGGCATAGGCCACCCGCTCGGTTTCGGTCAGGTGCAGGTCTAGCGCCTGCTTGTAGAGGTCGGCGAATTCCGGGTTGGCATGAAGCTCATCCGCCTTGGCCCGGTGCCATGCCAGCCCCTGCTGGTGCCAGTGGCGCAACTTGTCGTCCTGCATCAGCCGGTCATATTCGGCCCGCAGGCGGGGGATGTTGCGCTTGATGGTGATGTCGTGATAGATCGACCAATCCATACGGATCCAATAGTTGATCCCGATCGAGCGATCGACATGCAACGCCCGGCCGCGCTGGCGCTTGATCAGAAAGCTTTCGGCGCTGCGCAGGGCGTAGTGATTGAGCTGGATAAGGTCGTAGCCGATGGATTTTTTCGAACTGCGCCAACCGTTTCTGATCGCCTCAGAGGTCATGTCAGCGCCCGATCCGTTGACCCAAAGCACCTTGTCTTCGAGCCCTGCCGCCAGCTTGGTTGGGCGGTGGCAGCTGATCTTGCCATAGGCGCCGATGTTGCGGAACATCGTTTTGAAGCCCCAGACGGTGTGCGGCTTGGGGCAGTATTTCGGCGCGCAGGTGTCGAACTGGTCGATGACAAACGCATCCTGCAGCTTGGTGACGCCGTTATGGCCAAAGAGCCGCCAGGTCATCGCCACGTTTGTTGCGTCTGGCACACGGGCAAAGAAATCGTCCAGCGTGCCGTTTCCGCAGCGCACGTTGATGAACTCATCGACGTCGATATGAACGATCCACTCGGCGTTCTGGATCACCGGTTCCGTCATCGCGTTGCTCAGCGCGTGCTGCTGGGGGGAGTTGCCGGTCCAGTTGTCGTTGTCACGGTGCTGGACGACACCCATCTCTTGCAGACGATCTAGGATCTCGGTCGTGCCGTCCTCACACCCGTTGGTGTAGATCAGGAAGTTGTCGATGCCGATTGCACGGTGATAGGCGATCCACTCGACGATATAGGGCGCCTCATTCTTCATGCAGCCGACGATGACATTGCCGCTGCTGCTCTCGGGCAAAGTGCGCTTTGGCATCGGTGGATAGGCGGCAGCGAGCTCTTCTTCGTTGACGCGGCCCAGGCGGTTATGCGGCGCAAAGGGTGAGGTTTGCAGTTTGACGAAATTCTGCTTGGCGAGCGGCGGCATCAGCTTGCGCGCGGCGGGCGACAGGATGTCGTCGATCTGTCGGTCGGTGCTGGGCGCGTCGTTGGCGTTCAGCCGGGCCAGATCGGCGGCTTTGTTGGCCAGCTCTTCCTTGGTGGCCTGATTGATCCGCCAGCGGAACGCCATCAGGTATTGCGTGGCGCGGAACCCCTTTGTCGGGTCGGCCTCCACCCAATCGGCTTGCTTGCGGTCACGCTTCATGGCTTGCGCGTCAAGACCTGGGTGGTCCTTGCACAAGTCCTTGATATCTTTTTCAAACCGCTTCGACAGAGCTGAGAGAGCGCCGGGCGCAATCGGGTCGCCATGCACCTTGATCTCTCCCAGGAACTTGCGCCAGAGCTGGCGCGGCAGGATCACCTGCTTGTGCGCCAAAAGCCGCAAAACCGCGTCGTTGAACATCCGGCAGCGGGTCTGCCACGCGGCGGCGGGGGTGCCGGGCAGGTCTTCGGGTTCGGCCTTGCCAATGGTCGGCGCGATGTCAAAGCTTTCGCGGATGACTTCCGTCGCCTCCGGCCCAAAAAGCCGCGGCAGATCGAGGCTGTGGAAGGTGATCGAACCGGGGCCAAAGACCGCCTCCCATTCCTCTTGCAAGCGTTTGTAATCGAGCCAGAAACAGGCGCCTTGGACCTCGGCGAACTGCCCGGCCTGTGGGTCGGGGGTGGGGGTTGTCTCAACCGCCGCCTGCCAGAAATCCTTTGCCTCAAGGCAGCTTAGTTCCGACGCCAAAGAGTGTGCCCGCCCTTCGATCAATTGGGCATGGTAGCGGCGCAGCAGCAGTCGGGCGGGGTCATCGAGATGCGCGACCACCCGGATATCGTCGGACAAAGGCAGCAGCAACGCGCGCAGGCGTTCGATCTCGGACCGGCGGGCCAGTGTGCTGCCCAAGTGATGCGCCGACAGGATCAGCGTCTCGGGCTGGTGGCGCGCCACCTCGGCCTGCAGAGCGCGCGCCACGTCCTCGCGCAGCATTTGCTGCTTTTCCGGCGCAATGAAGCCGCGGTTGAAGCGTAGCGAATCCACGTTGTCGGGGTCGGTGACCGCCATGAAAAGCCGTGTGTGGTTCTTGGCCCCGGGTGAGCGGGCATAAAGCAAGCCTTTGCCGATCATCTGGTCGCGCTTGGCGTCCAGCACCCGCTGCATCCGGTCGCTCGATGTCGCATCCGGGCCGATATGCAAGTAGATCCGCATCAGGCCGCCCCGCGCGCCGGGTTGTCGGTGTTCACATTGGCGCGGCCCCACCAGCCAAGTTTGATGCCAAGATGATCCGCCAACAGTTCACGCGCATCCTCGGCACCCACATCCAATTCCAGATAGCGGTCATCGCCGGCAAAGATATCGCGCAGCATGGCGTAATGCCCCTCAATCCAGCGGATACGTTCGGCATCTGTCCCACCGAAATCATGCGGCAGGCCCGGCACATTGGCCCGCGGCAGACGTTGCGAGCCAAGGTTGCTCCAGCGTCCGACACTGTCCGAAATATCCGCCGGCGGCCGCCAGGTGGCGACGAATTTCACATTGGCCGGTGAGGCGCGCATGGCCTGCACCAACGCGTATTCGCATTGCGGCCAATAGCTGCGCGGCCCGTTGAGGGCGTTGATCTCCCCCAAGGCGTCATAGAAATCGAGATACCGGAACGGATCACCCGTCTCGAAATAGCCGTTATAGATCTGCCGCGCGATGAACGTCCCGCCGGTATCGGGGTATTTGGCCACCGTGCGCCGCACCTTGTGGTCGGCCACCAGCCAGCCGACATCCTCCAGCGCCTTTTGCAGCGTGGTGGTGCCCGATTTCGGTAGGCCGAGGTTGACGCATTTCAGCTTGCTCATGCCACCAGCCCCAATTCCTGCATCAGTTCGTATTCGCCGGGCGGGTAGGGCGGCAGCGCCTTGAGATGCGCGTACATCTGCGCGTAGGCGTCCTGAACCATCAACTCATCGCGTTTGGCCCGGTGCAGGCGCACGGCCTCGTCGTGCAGGGCGGCAATCTCGAGATCGGCCTTGAGCGCGGCAATCTCACGGGCCAGCGCCTTTTGATAACGCAGGATCGAGGTATCCTCCCACGCCGGATCGTTGCGTTCGCGCCAATAGGTGTCGTCAAAGGCCCGCCCGTCGCGGTTCACATCACCCCGGTCGTTCTTGACGAGGTAACTGTCGAGTGAGCGCAAAGCATAATGGTTCAGCGTCGCAAAGCCCCGCGCGCCATGGGCGGGAAACTTGCGGATGCGCCGCGGATTGGCGGCCACGAGGAACTTGTGCTGCACCGGCCGGCCCGACCCATCGGTCCAGACTGGGCGTTTGTCTTTGCCCAGCTTGTTGCGGAAAAACGGCCGATGGGCGCCGAAATACTGCAAAGGAAAATCCTTGCGCACCAGGGATTTGACCTCAATCGCCGTCTCCCCGCACCAAAGGTCGGGATTGTGCGAGTGGGTGAACTGTTCGATCACCGGACGATCCTGAAAATCCTGCACATCGCAATTGGCGAAGAACTGAAAGGTCACCGAGATTGCCTGCGGATCGCCGCAGGCCTCGATCAGCGCCGGGATCGTGTGATCGCCTACGTGGATGTTCAGGAACTCATCCACATCGGCGATCCAGACCCAGTCGGCGTCTTTCACCACCGATTGGTGCGCCGCGTCCTTCAGCGCCTCCATCTGATAGTTGCGCCCCTTGGCGGGGTTGGGCAGGTGTACTACGCCCCCGCGCGCCGCCAAAACGTCCAGCAACGTATCGGTGCCATCGGTGCAATCGTTTGAATAAAAGAGGAAATCCGTCACACCCAATAGACGGTTAAAGGCCACCCATTCCAACAGGAACGGGCCTTCGTTCTTGACACAGGTGACAGCGGTTATGCGCATCTCCGCGCCCCCGCCTTGCAGTTTCCCATGGGTCTGTCCCACTCGCCTCAAATACCCGGGGTTGTCCCCCGTGGCCCATTTTGTGTCGCGAATCATCGCATCTCGGGCCAGTTGCGTCAATCTTTGTGCATAGCGCGGATAGGTTACTGCGACCTATGCGCTATTGACCCTGTGCGCCCACGCGGGCAGCAACGGGGCAGGAGGACGCTTATGACGACACCCAATTCGATCGACGCGGTTCAGGAGATGCTGGCCGACACCGGCTATGTCTGCGGCCGCGCTTTAGCCACCGTGGTATTCCTGTCGCTGCGCCTCGGCCGCCCGCTGTTTCTCGAGGGCGAGGCCGGCGTCGGCAAGACCGAGATCGCCAAGGCGCTGGCGGCGTCCCTGGGCCGGCGGCTGATCCGGCTGCAGTGTTACGAAGGGTTGGATGCGTCCTCGGCGGTGTATGAATGGAACTTCCCGGCGCAGATGGTGGCGATCCGCACCGCCGAGGTGACCGAGGGCACCGACCGCGAAACGCTGACGGATGAGCTCTTCTCCGACCGGTTCCTGATCCGCCGCCCGCTCTTGGAGGCGATGTCGCCGCAGGTCGACGGGCCCCCCGTCCTGCTGATTGACGAATTGGACCGCACCGATGAACCGTTTGAGGCCTTCCTGCTGGAGGCGCTCAGCGATTTCCAGGTCACCATCCCCGAGATCGGCACGATCCGGGCACCCGAACCGCCCATCGTGATCCTCACCTCCAACCGCACGCGTGAGGTGCATGACGCCCTCAAACGCCGCTGTCTCTATCACTGGGTCGATTACCCGCAATTCGACCGCGAGGTTGAAATCCTCACCGCCCGCGCACCCGAAGTGGCCGAAACCCTCAGCCACCAGATCGTGGCCTTCGTGCAGGCGCTGCGGACCGAGGATATCTTCAAGAAACCCGGCGTCGCCGAAACCATCGACTGGGCGAAATGCCTGCTGGCGCTTGACGTGATCGACCTCTCGCCCGAAGTGATCAGCGACACGCTGGGCGCGATCCTGAAATACCAGGACGACATCCAGAAACTGCAAGGATCCGAGGCGAAACGCATTCTGGATGATGCCAAGGCGCAGGTCACGGCCGCCTGATGCCGCTTCTTCGGTTTCAAAACACCTCACGGGGGTCCGGGGGTGTGAAACCCCCGGTCCGCGGCCCAACACTTGTGGCTTGGCATGCCTGAATACGCCCCCATAGACATCCCCGACAAGCCGCGGCTGGCGCAAAACATCATCCATTTTGCCCGTGCCTTACGCCGTGCCGGCCTGCCGGTGGGCCCGGGGCGGGTGATCGATGCCATCCATGCGGTTGAAGCGGCGGGGTTCACCGACCGGATGGATTTCTACTGGACGCTGCATGCGTGTTTCGTGAACCGGCCCGAGCACCGGGCGATCTTTGCCCAGGTGTTCCGCCTCTACTGGCGTGATCCGCGGTTTCTGGAACACATGATGTCCTACATGCTGCCCGCCATGCGCGGCGTGCAGGAAGAACGCAGCGCCGCTGCGGCGGAAAAACGCGCGGCGCAGGCGCTGTTGGGTGATCAGATGCCCGAAATGCCCGAGCAGCCGAACCAACCCGAAGAGGGCACCGAGATCGAGATCGACGCCTCGATGACTATGTCGGCTGAGGAAAAGCTGCGCAGCCTCGATTTCGAACAGATGTCGACCGAGGAAATTGCCCAGGCCAAACGCATGCTCGCCCGGTTGCGTCTGCCAGTGAAACCCATCGCCTCGCGCCGCAGCCAGATGGCCAATCGCGGGCCTAGGTTGGACCGCGCCCGCACCCTGCGCGCGGCGATGCGGACCGGGGGTGAAATGCAGGCGATCCTGCAGGCCAAACCGCGCCTGCGCTGGCCTAACCTTGTGGTGCTTTGCGATATCTCGGGCTCGATGTCGCAATACAGCCGGATGGTTTTGCATTTCCTCCATGCCGTGGCCAATGAAAAGGGCGCTGGCTGGGCCAAGGTGCATGCCTTTACCTTTGGCACCCGGCTGACCAACATCACCCGCCATCTGGCCACCCGCGATGTCGACGCGGCCCTCAAGGCCGCCGGTGCCGAAGCGCAGGATTGGGAGGGTGGCACACGGATTGGTCAGTGTTTGCACGCCTTCAACCGTGATTGGTCCCGCCGGGTGATGGGGCAGGGGGCGGTGGTGCTCTTGATCACCGATGGGCTCGACCGCGATGACCCCGACGCGCTGGAAAAGGAAATGGAGCGCTTGCACCTGTCGTCGCGCCGCCTGATCTGGCTGAACCCCTTGCTGCGCTGGGAAGGCTTCGCCCCCAAAGCCTCCGGCATCCGCGCGATGCTGCCCCATGTCGACAGCTTCCGCGCCGGGCATTCCATCCAGTCGTTGGAGGATCTGGCCGAGGCGATTTCCAAACCTGACGACCTCGGCGAAAAAGCCCGCCTGATGGCCGCGATCTGACGCCGCTACTTGCGCAGACAGCTGCTGCCGTTGACCTTGACCAAGCCCTTGAGCTTGTAGCGATAAGCGAGCTCTGCCGTGGCCAGCGCAATCAGGCAGTTGAGCTCATCCACCCGGTCCTGATCGGGGGTATCCAGCACCACCTTGACGGCAAACCAAGGGCGCAAAACGCCTTTGGGTTCGATATTCACATCGGCCGGCGACAACCCCACGGTGACCGAGCGCCGATAGATCCAGACAGAAGACCCGTCCTCTGCCGCAACCCATTTGCCAACATCCGAGTCCGTCTGCACCGTCGCCGCATAGTCCACGTTGGCTCGTCCATTGTAGCGCATCCCGGTTTTGCGAAACGCGCGCAGCAGGGGTGGGACAAGATAGTCTCCAAACCCGCTGACGAACTGAGAGCTTGTGAGTTGGATGATGAACGAACTGCCACGCGGAAAGTCTGGTGATTGCTGAGCAAAGGCTACGGACCCGCAGACCAAAGCCAGACAGACTGCCAATACCCGTTTCATGCAGAGCCCCCAATGCACAACACACCCGAGGGCCAAAGCTAGGCGTTTTGTCCAAACGCGCCTTGATCAAACGCAAACACGCGCTGGGACACGCTGGTTGGCGTGCACCCAGAATGGCCACTGAGTGGACGGTCACGGTCGCTGGCGCGACCATGACCTTGCCCACCGTAACCGTGCGCTGGGACGCGCGGTTACACCATCATCTCTTTGGTGGCCGATAGGGTCACGTCGGGATAGTCGCGCTCGACGCGGTCGATATCCCATTGCAGCCGGGTCAGGTACACCACGTCGCCGTCATTGTCATAGGCGATATGTTGCTTGTTGGCGTTGCTGAACGCCTCGACCGCGTCCTTATCGCCGTGCACCCAGCGGGCGGAGGTGAATTGCGACGCCTCGAACCGTACCGGCAGGCCGTATTCCAGCTCGATCCGACTACCCAGAACCTCGAATTGCAGCGCCCCCACAACGCCTACGATAAAGCCCGACCCGATCATCGGTTTGAACACCTTGGCGGCGCCTTCCTCGGCAAACTGCATCAGCGCCTTTTCCAGGTGTTTGGCTTTCAGCGGATCGCCCGCCCGAACGCCCTGCAAAAGCTCTGGCGCAAAGGAGGGGATGCCGGTGACCTTCAGCGCCTCCCCCTCGGTCAGCGTGTCGCCGATGCGCAGCTGGCCGTGGTTCGGGATGCCGATGATATCGCCGGCCCAGGCCTCTTCTGCCAGCTCGCGGTCGGCGGCGAGGAACAGCACCGGGTTTGACACCGCCATCGGCTTTTTCGTCCGCACATGCGTCAGTTTCATGCCGCGGTTGAAATGCCCCGAGGCGAGCCGGACAAAGGCCACCCGGTCGCGGTGTTTCGGGTCCATATTGGCCTGCACCTTAAAGACAAAGCCGGCCACTTTGCCCTCCTCCGGTGCGATTTCGCGCGGGCTGGCCTGCTGCGGCTGCGGCTCAGGCCCGAACATGCTGATACCGTCCATCAGCTCTTTCACGCCAAACGAATTGATCGCCGAGCCGAACCAGATCGGCGTCATGTGGCCCTCAAGCACGCTTTGCGGATCGAGCTTGGGCAAGAGTTCGCGCGCCATCTCGACCTCTTCGCGCAGCTGTTCCAAGAGGTCGGCCGGGATGTGCGCCTCCATCCGCGGATCGTCGAGCCCCTCCAGCGTGATCGTCACCGCCACCTTGTTGCGGTCGGCGCGGTCCATCAGTTCCAGCCGGTCGTTCAGAATGTCGTAACAGCCCAGGAAGTCGCGCCCCATGCCAATGGGCCACGAGGCCGGCGTCACGTCGATGGCCAGGTTTTCTTGGATCTCGTCAATGATCTCAAAGGTATCGCGCGCCTCGCGGTCCATCTTGTTGCAGAAGGTCAGGATCGGCAGGTCGCGCAAGCGGCACACCTCAAAGAGCTTTTGCGTCTGGCTTTCCACACCTTTCGCGCCGTCGATCACCATCACCGCCGCGTCCACGGCTGTCAGCGTGCGATAGGTGTCTTCGGAAAAATCCGAGTGGCCGGGCGTGTCGACGAGGTTGAAACGGAACTTGCCGAAATCAAACGACATCGCTGAGGCGCTGACCGAGATGCCGCGGTCCTTTTCCATCTGCATGAAGTCCGACCGCGTCCGCCGCGCCTCCCCCTTGGCCCGCACCTGCCCCGCCATCTGGATCGCCCCGCCATAAAGCAGGAACTTTTCCGTCAACGTCGTCTTACCCGCATCGGGATGCGAGATAATGGCAAACGTCCGCCGCCGAGCAATTTCGCCGGGCAGGTCGGGTCGATTTGTGGGTGCGTCCAACATGCGCGCGATATAGGCGTGTGGCCGCCCGATAGCAAGCGCGCGACTTCGTGACTTGCACGACTCGGGCCGCATCGGCAGAGTGAAGGAACATAGTGTGAACATATAGGGGAAAGACATGACTTTGAAAGAGATTGCAGACGCATTGGTGGAAGGCTGCCGCACCGGGCAGGAGGACGCAAATCTGGACAAGCTTTACGCACCGGACGCCGTTTCGGTTGAGTCGCAGGACGCGCCCGGCATGGGGCGCGAGGTCAAAGGCGTCGAGGCGATCAGGGGCAAACACGCCTGGTGGAACGCGAATTTCGAGGTGCACAGTACCAGCGCAGACGGGCCGTTCCTACATGGCGACGACCGGTTTGGGGTGATCTTCGAAATCGACGCCACCGACAAGTCCCGCGGCGAACGATTCAAGATGAAAGAGCTGGGGATTTACCACGTCGCGGATGGCAAGATCGTGCGGGAAGAGTTCTTTTACTGAGCCTTGACTGACCCTGCGCGCCGCGGGCTCGCAGGCGTCAAAAAAGCTGAATGACGGCAACAGCGGCAGCAAGGAGCGCGGCGTAGAAGCTTCCGGTTTCGCGCAGCTGCTTCGGCGGGTTAGAGAGCGCCATCCAAATGCGATGCGCCAGCGCACCAAATGCGGCGGCGCGTTTCAGGCGGTGAATTTCGGGGTCGTCTTTGTCCCACGGATAGGCGGCCATGTCGCGTGTGACCCCGGAAAGCTCGGGGCTGATCCGGTCGGCATGGGCGGGATCGGTGAGAAGGCCGATCATCTCCTCCTCGCGCGCCTCGATCTCCTCCAGCCGGTCTGTGGGCACTTTTTCCGACCCGGTCGGATCGTCGATCTCTTTCAATACGTCATTTGCGTCGCGCCATTTTTGACCCAGGGCCAAGAACGCCTCGACCAGTTTGCCGTCCACTTCGCGCAAGGCTTCGCCGCTAGTGGCAGAGAGTGCTTCGATGGTTTGCAGATTGGTGTCGATCACGAAGGACAGAACGAGACCCTCGGGTTTGTCGACCTCGGCCGCGATGGCCTCGAACAGCCCCGTCAGATCACCCACAAACTGCGCGGCGTTGATCCGGTCGTCGGTGCGAAGGGTTCGCGTGATTTGCCGCGCCATTTGCCCAAGACTGGCCAGCAAGTCCATGGACGCCGCCTCTGGTTGCGGCGGATGAAAGCTTTGCGGTTTCGGCTCGCGGGCGGAGAGGACCAGATTGGTGGTGAGTTTGCCGCCGGACCAATAGACCTCGATGGGCGCAGCAATTTTTGCCAGTGTATTTGGCAATTTGTCTGACGGTGAAGGGGTTTCCGACGGGTGCTGTTCATCCAATCCATTAGACCAGTCAGGCCAATGAGTTGGACGGGTAAGATAACCCGGCAAAATGGTGCCGGTGTCTCCAAGCATGCTGTTGAGCTGCTCTTGGGTGATGCCCTTGGTTCCGGTTAAATCTGTTTCGACTACGACACGGGAGCCTTCGACCAAGTAGGTGGTGCTCGCGATTTGTGCATTATGCAGTACAGCGTTCTTTAAGTTGGTACCCTCCATTAGTGCGTTCCAAAGGTCCGAATTTTCTAGCTTTGCATCTTCTAGATCTGTGCCCTCAAGAATGGCCTCCCACAGCATCGCGTTGCGAATAGTAGCCCCTTTCAAGTTGGCTGCTCTCAAGTTGGCAAACCGTAAATCCGCTCCGCTGAGGTTCGCTTTTCGAAGTTCGGCATTTGTTAGGTCAATTCGCGAAAGAGGTATCTGACCGACTGCGTCTAGTTTGTCGGCTTTCTCAAATGTATCGAAGAGATCTGATCCTTCGAAATCTGGCACAAAGTCGTCCGCCTTTCGCCGAGCGTTCCAAGCTTCGACGCCTTCCAGAAGCCACTCGATATGCTAGGGATTTGTCATGTTTTGCCTTTGGTCGATTGACCACCAAGGCTGCATGGACGCGGGTTGGCGTCAAGGGGGAAGCTTAGCTGCCCGAGGATTTGCGCAAGAGCTCGGCGGCGTCGGGGCGGCGGAGGAGGGCTTCTTGCACTTCGAGCGCGCGGTGGTCGCTGCTGCGGTGGCCGGGGATCAGCTGGGTCAGCTTGTCCGACAGCTCTTCGGGCAGGGCGGCACGGGTGCGGGTGTCGATCAGCATGGATTCCGCGGCGATGCCCTCGGCATAGATGATCTGGTGGTGGTCAAAGAGCATCTGGTAATACTCGACAAACCCGCCATCCAGCCGCCGGATCGTGTCGCCATTCACCAGATGGCGCGCTCGGACCAAGAGCTCGGATCGGCCGGCGCCCAGATGGTCGCGCCGCTGGTAGATGAAGAGCCGGTGGTCGGGGCTGACGATCAGATCGCCTGTGTTGTGCAGCGTACCCGCCTTGATGCAGATCGGGGCAAAGGCCCCCACGGCGCGGGAGGTCGTATGGCCAAGCCAGCGGATCTCTTGCGGGCCGTCATCGCGGGTCAGGACCTTGTCGCCGACTTGCAGCTCTTCGACCGGGCGCTGGGCACCGGAGGCGAGCGTGATCATCGTGCCCTTGGTGAAGGACACGCAGGCGACCTGGACAAAGCGCTGCAGAGCGATGTCTTCGTTCACGCCGACCAGCGCGTAATCGGCGCGTGGCTGTAGCGGGGCTAGCGGTAGGACGTAAATGTCGGCGACGTCGCCCCGGTCATCGGTTTCCACCAGCACCAGGCATTCGGTGGTCTTGCCGTCGCCGGACATGAAGGTGACGCAGCAATCCAGATGCAGCTCAGCCCCCGGGCTGCCCAGATCGGTATCCATGGCGACGCGGAAGGGCGGGGTCGAAGAGGGGATAATCCGCAGCCGCGCCTGGGCGGCGAGCGGCGACAGGCGATAGATGTCGTCGAGCACCAGTTCCTCGGCAAAGCTGAGCCCATCGCCCAGATTGGCCCCGTTCACCACCCGCAGGCCTTCGGCCCGATAGACAGACAGGCTTTGCGAGGGGCGGTATGCTTCGGTCTGCGACATGGCACCTTTGGAAAACTCGAGGGGCATTTGACCCCGAGGAACTATACACCCATTGAGTGTCTTGGGAATGTGTCATCAAATGGGTGGGCATTCGGCGTTTTGTCGACATTTGGGAAACGGAGGGGAAAGATGGATCTGGGAATTCGCGGCAAGCGGGCGTTGGTCTGCGCGTCGAGCAAGGGGTTGGGACGCGGCTGTGCGGAGGCTTTGGCGGCGGCTGGGGTCGATCTGGTTATGAATGCGCGGGGGGCCGAGGCTTTGGAGGCGACGGCGGCGGAGATTCGGGCCGCGCATGGCATTGCGGTGGAGACCGTCGCGGCGGATATCGTCAGCGAAGAGGGGCGTGCGCGGGTGCTATCGGCGGCGGGTGATGTGGACATTCTGGTGACCAATGCCGGGGGGCCGCCGCCGGGCATTTGGCATGATTGGGGGCGGGAGGATTTTGTGGCGGCTTTGGATGCCAACATGCTGACGCCGATTGCGCTGATGACCGCCCTGATGCCGGGGATGACGGAGCGGGGCTGGGGCCGGGTGGTCAACATCACCTCGCAATCGGTGAAGGCGCCGATCCCGCAGCTGGGCCTGTCGAACGCGGCGCGTACGGGGCTGACGGGCTACGTGGCGGGCACGGCGCGGCAGGTGGCGCCGCAGGGGGTGATCGTGAACAACCTGCTGCCGGGTATTCATGCGACGGACCGGGCGGATGCCTTGGATGGGGGTGTCGCGAAGTCTGAAGGCATCGCGATCGAGGAGGCGAGGGCGCGCCGGGCCGCGACCATCCCGGCGCGGCGCTATGGCACGGCGGCGGAGTTTGGACAGATGTGCGCGTTTTTATGCTCGCAGCATGCCGGTTTCATTGTGGGCCAGAACATTCTGCTCGATGGCGGGGCCACCAATGCCACGCTCTGATCGGGGCGGGAAAAACCTTGCAAGGTTTTTCGGAAATTTCTTGCAAGAAATTTGGCCCTTGGGCGACGGGTGCGCGGTCTGACGGATGGCGCGCGGACCGGATGGCAAGGGTGGTGGCGCAGGATTTTCGTTGGCGGATCAGCTGTTTAACGCGGATTCCATTGGTGATCTCGCGGCGGAATATGCGGTCTTGCCCGGGTTCGATGCAGAGGCGTTCAAAGCCAAAGCGCTGAGCGGTCTAAAGGAGCGCGGGCTACTTGAGCGTCTCGATTGGCTGGCGGACTGTGTTGAGGAACAGTTGCCCACGGATTTCCCGGCCATGGCCGAGGCGCTGGAGGCGGCGATGCCGCCGCCTTTGGACAAGACGCTGACGGATAACGACTTTGGCCGCTTCATTCACGCGGTGCCGGGCGTTTTGGCCGTGCGTCACGGGCTTGAGGCGCATCGCGAAAGGGCTCTTGATCTGCTTTATGCCGCGACGCAGCGGTTTTCGATGGAGTTCTACATCCGCCCCTTCCTCAACCGCTGGCCACAGGAGACCTTGGCGCGGTTGGAACGGTGGACCGGGGATGACAATTACCACGTCAGGCGGCTTGTCAGCGAGGGCACGCGGCCGCGGCTGCCCTGGGCGCGCAATATCGATCTCGATCCGGCGGTGCCCCTGCGCTTTCTCGACCGGCTCTATGCGGATCCGACGCGGTATGTCACCCGCTCGGTGGCCAATCATATGAATGACCTGTCGAAGCAGATCCCCGACACCATGCTGGCGCATCTCAGGGCGTGGCGTACGTCTGGCAAGCAGGCTCCGAAAGAGATGGACTGGATCACGCGGCATTCGCTCCGCACAGCGGTCAAGCGGGGGGATCGGGCGGCGCTGGATCTGCTGGGGTATCGCGCGGGCAATGTGCGGGCGCGGGTGGAGCTTGCCGATGCTTCACCGCGGATCGGCGGGCAGCTGTGTTTTGACGTGGTTCTAGAGGCGGAGGAGGATATGCCGGTGCTGGTGGATTACCGTCTGCGGTTTGCCCGCCCCAACGGGGCGGCGGAGAAGGTGTTTAAGCTCAAGGCGGCCAAGCTGCAGGCCGTAGTGCCCTTGCGCCTGACCAAGCGGCATAATCTCAAAGGCGACGCCACGACCTTTCGGCTGCATCCCGGTCCGCACGTGTTGATCATTCAGTTGAACGGCGAGGATGTGGCGGAGGTGGATTTTGACCTGCAGGCGGAGGCCTGAGGCTCAAATCTCGGGGGCGGTGTCCCAGCGGGCTTCAAGTGCCTCAAGGGCCGCGATGCGTTCGGTGGTCTTGGGGTGCGAGAGCAGCCAGGCGGGTACGGCGCCGGCGCGGGATTGGGTCAGGTCTTCAAGCTTGCGGAAGAGCGATTTCTGCGGCTCCACCCCGATCCCGGCCTTGGTCAGCAGCGCCGCGGCATAGGCGTCAGCCTCATATTCGTCGGAGCGGGACAGGCGCGCGGCCAGGAGCGAGGTCAGCATACCGGCAATCCACGGCCCGATGCCCGGAATGAAGCGGCTGAGGATCATCGCAAGGGCTGTGCGCAGGGCGTTCTGGCCGGAGAAGTCGATCATCCGGCGGCGGGAATGGCCAAGCGCGACGTGGCCCAGCTCATGCGCAATGACGCTCGACATCTCGTCAGCAGAGACTTCGCCGTTCTGGTATTTGCGAAAGAAGCCACGGGTGATGAAGATCCGCCCGTCCGGGGCCGCGAGGCCGTTCACCGGGTCAATTTCGTAGATATGGACGCGGATGCGCGGCAGGTCGAGCGCCTTGGCCATGCGGTCGGTCAGCGCCTTGAGGCGCGGATCGGCAAGCTCGGTCGAGCGGGCGTCCAGCTCGCGCGCGGTGCGCCACGCGGAAAAGCGGTACATCGCCAATGCGTAGAGCACAGCCAGAAGGAGCGGGGTGAATTTCAACATGGGCTAAATATGGGGGCATTTCCGCCTAAGGGAAGGGGTGATCCAGCGGTCGCGCGGTGCCCGCGCGGCAAGGGGGGGTGGGCCCCCCATCCTGGCCTTCCCCCGTGCAGGGGGAAGGAAGCGGGAGGGCGGGCCGACCCCGTTTGAGAGATTTTGCGCGTGTGGGGGGCGTAAAGGTCAGTCGAAATGGCCGGCGAAAGCGCTGCGATAAAGGGTTGCGAGCTCGGCCAGTTGCGCCTCGGAGCGGCCCATGCGCATTGTCGTGCCGGTAAAGCGGCCGACGGTGGTGATCGGCACGCCGGCTTGGCCCGCGGCCACCATCAGGGTTTCGGCCGCGTCAAAGCTGCAGGCGATGAGGTAGCGGGCCTGGTCTTCGCCAAAGAGCGTGGCGGTGTCGTCGGTGTCGAGTTGGAGGCCGACGCCTGAGGCCTCGGCCATCTCGAACGCCGCCATGGCGAGGCCACCATCAGAGAGATCGGTGCAGCAGCGGATCCAGTCGCGGTTGTCGCGGATGAAGGCGCCGTTTCGGGCCTCGGCTGTCAGGTCCACCGGCGGTGCGTCGCCTTCTTCGCGGGAAAAGACCTCGGCCAGCAAGGCGGACTGACCAAGATGGCCTGTGGTGTCGCCCACCAGCAGCGCCACGTGGCCGTCGCGGGCGGTGTCGAGGATTGGCGTCTCGTCGGCGGCAATCAAGCCGACGGCGCCAATAGTGGGCGTGGGCAGGATCGCCCGGCCGTCGGTTTCGTTGTAAAGCGATACGTTGCCCGACACGATCGGCATGTCGAGGGCGAGGCAGGCCTGGCCGATGCCCTCCAAGGCGCCGACAAACTGGCCCATGATCTGCGGCTTTTCGGGATTGCCGAAATTGAGATTGTCGGTGGTGGCGAGCGGTTTGGCCCCCACCGCACAGAGGTTGCGGAACGCCTCAGCCACCGCCTGTTTGCCGCCTTCGACCGGGTTGGCGGCGACGTAGCGGGGAGTGACGTCGGAGGTGAAGGCCAGTTTCTTGTCGGTGCCATGCACGCGGATCACGCCGGCGCCGAAGCCGGGGATGCGCACGGTGTCGGCCATCACCTGGCTGTCATATTGTTCGTAAACCCAGGTGCGGGCGCAGTAATTGGGCGAGGCCAAGAGCGCCTTGAGCCCGTCGATGGGATCAATCTGCGGCACATCGGCGAGAGCGGTGGCGGGCGGCGTCGGCTCCCACGGGCGGTCGTATTCCGGCGCGTTGCCGGAGAGCGCCTTGAGCGGTAGGTCGGCTTTGACCTCGCCATTGTGGACGATCAGAAAGCGGTCTTCGTCGATGGTCTCGCCCACAATGGCAAAGTCGAGGTCCCACTTGTCGAACACCGCGCGGGCGGCGGTCTCTTTGGTCGGATCGAGCACCATCAGCATGCGTTCCTGGCTTTCGGACAGCATCATCTCGTAGGCAGTCATGCCGTCCTCGCGGCAGGGGACTTTTTCGAGATCGAGCCGCACGCCGAGATCGCCTTTGTCACCCATTTCCACCGCCGAACAGGTGAGGCCGGCCGCACCCATGTCCTGGATTGAGATCACCGCGCCGGTCTGCATCAGTTCGAGCGTGGCCTCCATCAGGCGCTTTTCGGTGAACGG
>JASJCC010000093.1 GCA_030066175.1 Paracoccaceae bacterium
AAGGGCCGGATGAAGACCACCGGCAAGCTGGGCGACGTGATGAAGGAATCAATCGACGCGGCGTCCAGCTATGTTCGGTCGGTGGCGCCTGAGATCGGGGTCAAGCCGCCGAAATTCGACAAGCTCGACATCCACGTGCACGTGCCGGATGGCGCGACGCCCAAGGATGGGCCCTCGGCTGGTCTGGCGATGGTGACCTCAATTGTGTCGGTGCTGACGGGCATTCCGGTGCGCAAGGACATCGCCATGACGGGTGAGGTCAGCCTGCGCGGCAACGCGATGCCAATCGGTGGTTTGAAGGAAAAACTGCTGGCGGCACTGCGTGGCGGGATCAAGACCGTTCTCATCCCGAAAGAGAACGAGAAGGACCTCGCCGAGCTGCCCGACAACGTCAAGGACGGCCTCGAGTTGATCGCTGTCGAGCATGTCTCGGATGTGCTGGAACGGGCGCTGATCTCGAAACCCGAACCGGTGGAATGGGACGAGGCCGCGGAAGAGGCCGCTGCTGCCGAAGCGGCGCTGAAATCGTCAGGTGAGGGGCCGGCTGCGACTGCGCACTAACCTAGGCGCGATAAACAACAAAACCCTGTCGCCGGAAACGGCGGCAGGGTTTCTTTTTGGGTGGGGCGCAGAGAACGCCATTTGGCATCAAAGGCTTGGGCCGCACTCTTCATGCGGCACATGCCATGTCAAAACGGCGACTAAAACGGTTTGCCCGTGCTTACTTCGCCAGCTTCAGATCAACGTCGATCATGGAATAATCGACCATCAGGAATCCGTAATCGCCAGCCTTCACCGCATCGGGCATGACGCGTGCGACGTCTTGCGCCAGCACACCTTCAAAGACGGTCGGATCGCCTTTGTAGCGGAACTGGTAGATGCCCAAACCCGAGGGGGACTCGCCCACCTTGTGGATATCGGTCTTCAGCTGCTGGTCGCTGTAGGCGTCGTAGGAGTGCAGCAAAAAGTACTTGCCGCTTGCGCCGAACGAGCTGGCAATGACAGTTGCGATCACGACGACCAGCGCGATCCACATCAGGATAAAGGCCGCTTCTGACCCTTGGGACGAGATCATCAGATCGTCGCGCAACTGGTCAGGTGTCATCAGGGTGGTGGTGGCCGGGTCGGCAAGGGCCGCACTGACCATGACGCTGCTCATGGCGACGCCAATAAGAAGTTTCTTCATTCTGTTCCCCCCAAAATTGAAACTTCGGAAAACCGGTAGACTATCACTGATAAAAAACCCGCAGAACCAATGGCCTGCAGAGTTAGCCTACGGTAATTTCACGAAATATCAATCCCGCAGACGTTTACGATCCTTTCGTACAGGTGGTGCATACTACCCTGGCGCGTTGTCGGCGCGGCTCAGAACCCGTTTTGGTGGAGATGGGGAGATGGGAGTGTTGCAAGAATGAATGGAATTCTGCGGGAATGGACCGTGAGCCAGCCAAAACTGGCGCCATCGGGCAAATTGCGCTACACTGCTCACGCAAAGCGGGAAAACCGCCCGGGCAGCACACGCGCCCATGCCAAAAAAGAAGAGAGAGCAGCGAAATGACCACCAGAAAGACCACCACAACCACGCGCCGTACGACCAAAACCGGCACGACCACCCGCAAGCGGGCGACACCGGCGAAAAAGGCCGCAGCAGCGCCGAAACCCGCAGCAGAACCCGCCGCAGCGGCGGTGGTGACCCAGGAAATCGCCATCATCGAACAGCCCGAAATGCGTAAGAAAGAGCTGATAGATCTCGCCGTTGCGCGGTCGGGGGTGAAGAAGCGCGACGCCAAACCGGCGATCGAGGCGGCGCTGGCGGTGCTGGGGGAGGCGCTGTCGCAGGGGCGGGAGCTCAACCTGCGGCCGATGGGCAAGCTCAAGGTCACGCGGATGAAGAAGGGCGGCAACGGCCAGATTATCAACGCACGGGTGCGCCAGCCCGAAAGCGACGACAAAGCCGATTTTGACCCCCTTGCGCAGGCGGCAGAGTAACGCTAATAGACCCGCTACCGGGTGATTAGCTCAGTGGTAGAGCGCTTCGTTCACATCGAAGATGTCAGGAGTTCGAATCTCTTATCACCCACCAGGATTTTTCGGAAAGCGCGCCCTTAATGGCGCGCTTTCTTGGTTTCTGAGCCGGCCTCGGCCAGCGAATCCATCTGATCCTGATGGCGCATTGAGGCAACCTCGTCCGCGACGGCCCGGCAGAGCGCGCCACAGGCGGGCGGTGGCGTGAAGAGTTTCCAGACCCACATCACCAGCGGCTCCGCAGGTCAGTGCGCCGGTAGAGGGCGCTGCGGTGCACCGGTGGCAGCGGCGGCAGGCCGATATCCCGTGCAAGATATGGGTCGCGGCGCAGCTGGTCGATGCGTCGCCGGTCCCGTCTGCGGTGCAGTTGGCGCGTCAGGGCGTGGAGGGCACGCCTGATGGCGTTTGGGCGGTGGGAATTTGCGGGCACGGGCATGAGATTTCTCCTATCAGAATCGCGGTGTTCGGATAGGATGCGACCTCAAGTATACTTGAGGTCAAACGGTTTCTTTGGTGTGGGTGTTTTTGACCGCAGGCCGTGAAAACTCAAAGATAACAGAGTGCTGAGAATACCAGTGAATGTCGATGGCAGCACGGCGCGATTTGCGACAATGCATTAGAGGCAGCAAAAACGCCAGAGGTGACCAGGGGGCCTTGTCTTGAAAAGCACCGATCAAACGGCGCGGCGATCCGGTAACACCGCTTGGGGCTTGAAGCGGCTCGGCGGGCGGTCTAAACACCTCGCGCAAGGGTGATTAGCTCAGTTGGTAGAGCGCTTCGTTTACACCGAAGATGTCGGGAGTTCGAGTCTCTCATCACCCACCATCCCCCTCCGGCGATCACAACAGCGCGGCGATCACCTCGGGTGTCGGGGTGCCGGTCACCGTCATGCCGCGGGCCGCTTGGAAGGCGCGCAAAGCGGCTTCGGATTTCTTGCCCAGCACCCCATCGGCTTTGCCAGCGTCAAAGCCAGCGGCGGTCAGGCGTTCCTGCAGGCGTTTGCGTTGTGCCAGCGTCAGGCCATAGCGGTCGGGGCCAAAGGTGCCTTTCAGCGGGCCGCCCCCGGCCAGACGCCCCGCGAGATATCCCACGCCCAGCCCGTAATTCTCCGATGCGTTGTAGCGCAGGATGACGTCGAAATTGCGATAGGTGATGAAGGCCGGGCCGCCCACACCCGCGGGCGCCAGGATCGCCGCGTTGCCGTGATCGGGTAGGGACCCGCCCGCCGCCGGCCGCACCCCCATATTGCGCCAGGCACCCACACCGCGTTTGCGGCCGCGGCCCAGAAGGCCGGAGTCGAACCCCGCGGGCAGGATCACCTCCATCCCCCAAGGCGCACTGCGCCGCCAGCCGGATTTCGCCAGGTAATTGGCGGTTGAGGCAAGGCCGTCGGTGGGGTCGTCAGACCAGATCTCCCGCTTGCCATCTCCGCGGAAATCGACGGCGAAGCCTTCGTAGGTGGTGGGGATGAACTGGGTGTGGCCCATCGCACCGGCCCAGCTGCCCACCAGTTGATCGGCCCGCGCATCGCCGTTTTGCAGGATGCGCAGGGCGGCCATCAGCTGCGCCTCAAAGAAATCGCCGCGCCGCCCGTCAAAGGCCAGTGTTGCAGTGGCCGAGATCACCGGGATGGTGCCCCGCTTGGTGCCGAAATAGCTTTCCACCCCCCAGATCGCCGCGCTGATTTCGGCCGGGACGCCGTAGCGGGCGGCGACCTCGTTCAGGACCGACCGGGCGCCGGCATATTTGCCGCGGCCAAAGCTGACCTTTTCCTCGGGCGCCACGATGGCGAGGTAATCCTCAAGAGAGCGTTTGAATTCGGTCTGGTTGCGGTCGCGCTCAATCACCCCGGGCAGGAAACCCGCGCCGCGGAATGCGTCGTCGAGTACCGAGGCGCGGATGCCACGCGATGCAGCCCGGCCGCGAAAGGCGCGGACCCAGGCGTCGAAAGCCGGGTTGGGCTGCGGGCGCAGGCTCGGATCGGTGGGCGCGCCGGCCGCAACGGGCAGGCCGCCGCCGCCCATGCAGCCCGACACCAGTGTCGCCGCTATCGCCGAAGTGACAAACCGTCGTGTGACCTGCATAACGCGCACCCCATACTCTGCTCTGGGTACACTCTGGCGTGACAGCGGCGCCGGGGCAAGCGGGGCGGGCGCGTTAGCGCGCCAATTCGCGCATGCCGCGTTCCAGTCCTTCCAAAGTCATCGGCACCATGCGGTTCTCAAAGATCTCCTGGATCATGCCGATCGACTGGGTGTATTGCCAATGCCGTTCCGGCACCGGGTTGATCCACATATTGTCCGGCCACTGATCGTGGGCGCGCTGCAGCCAGGTCTGGCCGGCCTCGGCGTTCCAGTGTTCATTGGCACCGCCTGGGTATGCGACCTCGTAAGGGGACATCGAGGCATCGCCGACAAAGATGCATTTGTAATCCGGCCCGTAGGTGTGCAGCACCTCCCAGGTCGGGGTCTGCGCATCCCAGCGCCGGCGGTTGTCGCGCCAGACACCTTCGTAAAGGCAGTTGTGGAAGTAGTAGTATTCGAGGTGTTTGAACTCGGCCCGGGCGGCGGAAAAGAGCTCTTCGACGACCTTGATATGCGGGTCCATGCTGCCGCCCACGTCGAGAAACAGCAGCACCTTGACGGCGTTGCGGCGTTCGGGGCGGGTTTTGACGTCAAGATAGCCGTGTTCGGCGGTGGCGCGGATGGTGCCGTCGAGGTCGAGCTCTTCCAACGCGCCGTCGCGCGCCCATTGCCGCAGGCGTTTCAGAGCCACCTTGATGTTGCGGGTGCCCAGTTCGACCGTGTCGTCGAGATTGCGAAACTCGCGTTTGTCCCAGACCTTCACGGCCCTCTGGTGGCGGCTCTCGTCCTGGCCGATGCGCACGCCTTCGGGGTTGTAACCATAGGCACCGAAAGGCGAGGTGCCGGCGGTGCCGATCCACTTGTTGCCGCCCTGGTGCCGGCCCTGCTGTTCCTGTAGGCGTTTGCGCAGCGTTTCCATCAGCTTGTCAAAGCCACCAAGTGCCTCGATCTCGGCCCGTTCCTCCGGGGTCAGGTGCTTTTCGGCCATCTTTTCCAGCCAATCGGCGGGCAGGTTCACCGCCTCGATCACCTGCTCGACCGAGATCTGTTCAAGCCCCTTGAACGCCTCGGCAAAGGCGCGGTCAAAGCGGTCGATATGGCGTTCGTCTTTCACCATGGCGCTGCGGGCGAGGTAGTAGAACGCCTCGACATCATAGGTGGCAAGGCCCGCGCCCATCGCTTCGAGAAAGGTCAGGTATTCGCGTAAGGACACCGGCACATTGGCGCGGCGCAAGCTTTCGAAAAAGGGGACGAACATGGCGCGACCCTAATCCAGCGTCGTGGCGACATCAATGTCGGGGAAGCGCGTGGATCAGGTGATCGCCTTTTCGATGATGATCGTCAGGATCAGGCCAGCCAGGCCAAAGGCCAGCGCGTAGACAAAGGCGTATTGCGCGATGTCGGCTTTGTTTCCCTTGCGGCGAGCGGCGATGGTGCCTCCCGAAATGGCGCCGATGATGGCCGCAGCGATCACGATCATAAGGCGTTGCGTCTCCCCTTGCGCGGGCTGAGCGATCCGATCTCGCGCAGTTTTGCACGCACGGCCCAGTCCGAGCCGAAGCCGTATCGCGCCCACCCAAGGGAGTCCAGACGCACTTCGCGGCCTTCGGTGACGCGGCCCGAAAGATCCAGCGCCTCGGCGCGCAGCAGCATCAATGTCGATAGAAGGGCGGCGTTCTCGTGCCGGGCGGCGGTGTCGAGATGCGGCGTCAGCAGGAAGAGCGCGTCATTGGCGCGACCGCCGCTGATGGCATAGGCAGCCAGCTGCGAGGCGACATAGGCGCGGTGCAGGGCGGTCTGCGGACCGGTGCCGAAATAGCGCTGTGCGAGGACAAAGTGATCTTGGGCGGAGTCCGGATCTGAGGCTTGCAACAGCCGGCCCATGGCATAGTGCGAAAACGCGCGGCGGTGATCGTTCCAGCCCATGGCGGTGGCGACCTTCAGAGCTTCGGTCGCAGCAACCCGGCGTTGCGCGGGGTTGGCACCGGGGCCAAGTGCTGTCTGCACCGCGTCGATCCAGATCCGCGGGGTGCGCGACAGGCGTTGCGGGGCGACGCCTTCGCCACGCGGGTTGATCCGGGCGAGGATGCCCGGCAGGCGATTGGCGACCTCGGAACGCGACATGCCGTTGCGCAGGGACGGGTCGTAATAGACACGCAGGATCAGCATGTCGAACCCGGTCAGCACGGTGTGCACATTGTCGTCGTTAAAGACGCTGTCGGGCAGGCGATAGAGATCGTTGAGCGGGCCGATGGCCTGGGCCAGTTCCTCATGCAGGCAATCGCGCACCTCTTGCGGGCTGGCATCGTTGGGCAGGAAGATTGCCAGACGTTCGCGCCGTTCCAGCCGCGACCAGCTGACTTTGACCGTGCGCCGCGCGCCGCGATACTCGCTCAGCGACGAGACGTTGGGCACGACGAAACACGCGGCCTGCGGCAGGAATTTGCGGATATCGGCGCGGCTGACGGCCTGTACGGTGATGTTGGCCTGGGCGGATTTCGTTTGGCTAATGTTGATCCCGGCCTCAGAGCGAAGGCGGTGCAGCAGGCGGCCCAGATCCCCGGCCAAAGTGGGCGGCGGCGCGCCGGTGACGCGCACGGAAATGGGCCCCTCAAAGCGCGTCAGGCGCGGCAGGACGCGGCCGGATTCCAGCGCAAAGGCCAGGTCGAGGAAATCGCGCGCGATGTCAGAGTTCGCCGCCACAGGGGCGGCCGGGCGCGGCACCGAAAAGGTCTTGACCGCGGGCAGGGTGCTGCTGTCGGCGCCGGCCGAGGCGGCGCGGGTGGCGGTGTCCGACGGCGCCACGGGCATACAGGCGCCCAATAGCAGATACATCGGCAGGATCAGTCTACGCATCTTACGCATCACGGCCTCTGATACTTGATAAAGGGAGTGACAACGCCGATCCGGTCATAAAGCTGCCGGGCAGTCGCGTTGAACGACTGAGTAAGCCAGTAGACAGTGGGCGCCCCGGCGCGATCGGCGGCGGCATACACCGCCTCGATCAGGGCGCGCCCGACGCCTTTGCCGCGCATGTCGGGCAGGGCGTAAAGGTCTTGCAGATAGCAGACCTCTTCGATCCGCCAGGCATGACGGTGAAACAGGTAATGCGTCAGTCCCACGACACGGCCATCATGTTCGGCCACCAGCGCGCTGAAATCGCGCGGGTCGTCGCCCAGAAGGCGCTCGAACGTCGAGGCATAGACGACATCGGGCACGCTGGTTTCATAGAAGGCCAGATAGTCCTTCCACAGCGCACGCCACGCGTCTTCATCCTCGGCACGCAAAGCGCGCACGATCACGGTCGTCGGTTGGGACACTCTCGAAGCCTGCCTGCTCTTATTACTCAGATGTTCAAGACATCCGATGTTTTTCTGTCCTCTGTGGGGACACTATAGGGCAAAAGATGGGTTTCTGCACAGCACGCGATTCGCGGGCCCGGGAATTTTTTCCACAGGTGAGTGCGAGGGCGCGAATCGCCATGAAAACAAGCGCTTTGGTGGGTGCAGCTTTGCAACAATAGCGGGTGTGCGGCGGGCTTAACGGTTTGTCAACCATGGCGGCATTGCGGCGCCGCCCGCCCCTTGGCTAGCGCCCCTGCCGCCGCGCCATGAAGGCGAGGCGTTCAAAGAGGTGCACGTCCTGTTCGTTTTTCAAAAGCGCGCCGTGCAGTTTTGGCAACGCATTGGCGCCCTCGCGTTTCAGATCATCCGGCTCCAAGTCTTCGGCCAAGAGCAGTTTGAGCCAGTCGAGCACCTCGGAGGTCGAGGGTTTTTTCTTTAACCCGGGCTGGTCGCGCAACTCGTAGAATTGCGTCAGCGCGGTGCTCAGCAACGCTTCCTTGATGCCAGGGTGATGCACCTCGACGATCTGGCGCAGTACGTCGGGTTCGGGAAAGCGGATATAGTGGAAAAAGCACCGGCGCAGGAAGGCGTCGGGCAGTTCCTTTTCGTTGTTCGAGGTGATGATGACGATGGGACGGGTGCGGGCCTGAATCGTCTCATCGGTTTCGTAGACAAAGAACTCCATCCGGTCGAGCTCTTGCAGAAGGTCATTGGGAAACTCGATATCGGCCTTGTCGATCTCGTCGATCAGCAAGACGGTCTTGCCCTCTGATTCGAAGGCCTCCCACAGCTTGCCCTTGCGGATATAGTTGCGCACATCGTTGACGCGCTCGTCGCCCAGCTGGCTGTCGCGCAGCCGGCTGACGGCGTCATATTCGTAAAGCCCCTGCTGCGCGCGGGTGGTGGATTTGATGTTCCATTCGATGATCGGCAGGCCCAAGGCATCCGCCACCTGGCGGGCCAGTTCGGTCTTGCCGGTGCCTGGTTCGCCCTTGACCAAAAGCGGCCGTTCCAGGGTGATTGCGGCATTGACTGCCATGGTCAGATCGTCGGTTGCCACATAGTCGGCGGTGCCATCAAAGCGCATCATTTCCTCTTCTTGTCGGGACGTTGAGGGTGTTAGCGGGAAATCAACGTTTCCGCGTACTATTGTGTAGTGACAACCCCATGGGCTTGAGTTAAGTGCTGCGCGCAGGGGTGCCAGATATCTAGGGAAATTACCATGGCAGATATTGGCGTTGATAAGGGAGCCGCAATGAAACAGGAAACGTTTCTGCCCGACGATTATCGTCCAGCCGAAGACGAACCGTTTATGAACGACCGCCAGATGGAGTATTTCCGCCGCAAGCTGCTGGCTTGGAAACAGGACCTGCTGGCCGACAGTCGCGACACGATCGAAGGGTTGCAAGAAGCCACACGCAACATTCCCGACGTGACCGACCGCGCCAGCGAAGAAACCGACCGCGCCTTGGAGCTGCGGACCCGCGATCGCCAGCGCAAACTGGTCGCCAAGATCGACAGCGCGCTGCGCCGCATCGACGAAGGTGAATACGGCTATTGCGAAGTCACCGGTGAGCCGATCAGCCTCAAGCGGCTGGATGCGCGCCCGATTGCCACCATGAGCCTGGAGGCGCAAGAACGCCACGAGCGCCGCGAAAAGGTGCATCGCGACGATTAAGGGCGCGGCGATTGCGCCCGCGTAAGGGATTGAGGAACGCCGGGGCTTTTGCTCCGGCGTTTTTGCGTGGATAGAGGCGGCATGGAACTCAACGGTCTGGAATGCGTCGTCGCGGGGGGCGGAATCGGTGGTCTGGCCGCGGCCCTGGCGCTGCGCCAGCGCGGTGCCGAGGTGACGGTGCTGGAACAGGCCGAGGCGATCACCGAGGTCGGCGCCGGCATCCAGATCAGCCCCAACGGGCTGCGGGTGATCGACGCCTTGGGGCTGGGCGAGGCGTTGACGGCGCGATCGTTGCGGGCCGAAGCGGTGTCGTTGCGCGATTACCGGCGCGGCAAAGAGGTGGTGAAGCTCGACCTGCGGCATCTGCCGGCGGACCAGGGCTATTACTTCGTGCACCGGGCCGACATCATCGACGTTTTGGCGGCGGCGGTGCGGGAGGCCGGGGTATCGATCCGGCTTTTGCAAAAGGTGGTCGAGATTGTCCCGGGTGTGCGCCCACAGGTGACGCTGGCCAATGGCGATGCTGTTGGGGCGGATCTGGTGCTGGGGGCGGACGGGCTGCAGTCGGTGCTGCGCGGGGTGCTGAACGGGCCGGCCGAGCCGTTTTTCACCGGACAAGTGGCCTGGCGCGCGGTGGTGCCGAATGAAACCGCCCACCCGCCTCAGGCGCGGGTGCATATGGGGCCGGGCCGGCATCTGGTGAGCTATCCGTTGCGGGATGGGCGGCAAGTGAACCTCGTGGGGGTGGAAGAGCGCGGGGCCTGGGCGGCCGAGGGCTGGCAGCATGTGGATGACGCCAACAACATGCGCCGGGCTTTTGCCGGGTTTGATGCCGAGGTGCATCGGCTTTTGGATGCGGTAGAGGCGCCGGGGCTCTGGGGGCTCTTTCGGCATCCGGTCGCCCGGCGCTGGCATGGCGAGGGCGTGGCGCTGTTAGGTGATGCGGCGCATCCGACTTTGCCGTTCCTGGCGCAAGGGGCGAATATGGCGCTGGAGGATGCGTGGGGTTTGGCGGCGGCCTTGGCTGCGGAGGCCCGGGTTGAGGCGGGGTTGGCAGGCTACCAGGCGCTGCGCCGGGAGCGGGTGGTGCGGGTGATTGCGGCGGCCAATGGCAATGCCTGGAAATACCATCTGCGTAATCCCTTGGTCCGGGGTGTGGCGCATGCGGGCATGGCTGCTTTGGCGCGGCTGGCCCCGGCGCGGATGCTGGAGCAGTTTGACTGGCTCTACGGCTATGACGTGACGCGCGCGGCGTGAAGCAGTTGTGATCCAGCGGAGCGCCGGCCCTGCGGTCCGGCGCGCAGGATTCTGGTGCGGGGCGGCGAGGGCGGCTCGATTTGGCTGAAAACGTTGGCGCGTGTGACCAGGGGGCAGACAGCGGCGCCCGGCGTGCTAGAAAGGCAGCGGGAGGACAGACAATGGATCGGTTTGACGGCATCCCCGAACAGGCGCTGGCTTGGCATCGGGAGGGCAAGGGCGCGGTTCTGGCGACGGTGATCGAGACCTGGGGTTCGGCGCCGCGGCGCGTTGGGTCGCAGCTGGCGATTTCCGGCGCGGGGGAGATTGCGGGTTCGGTCTCGGGCGGCTGTGTCGAGGGCGCGGTGATTGTCGAGGCGTTGGAGGCCTTGGAGGATGGCGGCGCGCGTGAGCTGGAGTTCGGCGTGTCGGACCAGGATGCCTTTGCCGTGGGGCTCGCCTGTGGCGGTACGATCCGGGTGTTGGTGGAGCCGGTGGGCGCGGTTCTGCCCGAGGCGATGCTGGCGGAGCTGGTCGCCAAGCGCGGCGGGCGGGCGCCGGTGGCCTATGTGGTGGATCTCGACAGTGGGGCACGGCGGTTGGACAGCGCGGGGCATGAGACCCGCTTTCGCATGGATCGGTCTGGGTTCGAGGAAGAGAGCCGGGTCTTTGTCGCCATCCACAACCCGCCCTTGCGGCTGATTGTTGTCGGCGCGGTGCATATCGCCCAGGCGCTGATCCCGATGGCGCGGATTGCGGGCTATGATCCGGTGATTGTCGATCCGCGAGAGACTTTTGGGTCAGAGGCGCGCTTTCCCGGGGAACGCATCCTGCATGACTGGCCGGACGAGGCGGTGGCGGCCCTAGGTCTCGATGGCCGTACGGCGCTGGTGCTTTTGACCCATGATCCAAAGCTGGACGATCCGGCGCTGGAACAGGCGTTGCGCTCGGGGTGTTTCTATATCGGCGCCCTGGGCTCGACCCGGACCCATGCCAAGCGGGTGACGCGGCTGACTGAGGCGGGGTTTTCCGAAGGTGAGATTGCGCAGATCCATGGGCCGATCGGGCTGGATATAGGCGCGGCGGGGCCGGCGGAGATTGCCGTGGCGGTACTGGCGCAGATGACGCAGGTGCTGAGGAAAGGCGCATGAGGTTTGGCCCGGTGCCATTGGCCGAGGCGGTGGGGGCGATCCTGGCGCATTCGGTGGCCTTGCCGGATGGCCGGTTGCGCAAGGGCAAGGTGCTAACGCCGGACGATCTCGGCCCGCTGGAGGCGGCGGGGATTGAGGCGGTGACGGTGGCACGGCTCGACTCGGATGACGTGCATGAGGATGCCGCTGCGACGCGGCTGGCGCAGGCTTTGGTGCCCGACCCCGCGACGGCGGGGCTGCGGCTGACCCAGGCGGCGACCGGGCGGGTGAATCTGATCGCCGAACATGCCGGGGTCGTCGGGCTGTCGCCAGCGCAGATCGACGCGGTGAATCAGGTGCATCCGATGATCACCGTGGCGACGGTGCCGGAATGGCAGCGGATAGACGCTGGGGGCATGGTGGCGACCGTCAAGATCATCGCCTACGGCGTGCCCGAGGGGGCGCTGGACGCTGCCTGCGTGGCGGCGCAGGCGGCCATTCGGCTGCAGAGACCGGTTATGAAGACCGCCATCCTGGTCGAAACCGTCACCGGGGATGATCCGGGCGACAAGGGAGCCAAGGTGATCGCGGCGCGGTTGCAACGCCTCGGGGTTGACCTGACAGAGGTCACCCAGGTTGCGCATGACGAGGGGGCCATTGCCGCTGCTTTGTCAGAGGCCGAGGCGGATCTCTTGCTGATCCTCACGGCCTCTGCCACCTCAGATCCGATGGACACCGCCCCGCAGGCGGTGCGCGCCGCCGGGGGCGCGGTGGATCACTACGGCATGCCGGTGGATCCCGGCAATCTGCTCTTTCTGGGGGCGATTGGGGATCGGCCGGTGATTGGCCTGCCGGGCTGCGCCCGCTCGCCTGCGCTGAATGGCGCGGACTGGATCATGGAGCGGGTGATCTGCGGCGTGCCCGTCACGGCCGGCGATATCATGGGCATGGGGGTTGGCGGTTTGCTGAAAGAAATTCCGACGCGTCCGCGCCCGCGCGCGGGCTAACCCCTTACCATCAAAAGCAAAAGGGCACCCGAAGGTGCCCCACTCATACGCCTTGGTAAAGCGTTACTTCGGCGCCGGCCCGATCATCATGACCATCTGGCGCCCTTCCATCTTGGGCATGTTTTCGACCTTGCCGATGTCTTTGACGTCCTCCGCCACCCGCTCCAGCAGATCGCGGCCCAGATTCTGGTGCGCCATCTCGCGCCCGCGAAAGCGCAGGGTGACTTTGACCTTGTCACCGGCCTCGAGAAACTTGAAGACGTTGCGCATCTTGACGTCATAGTCATGCGTGTCGGTGTTGGGCCGGAACTTGACCTCTTTCACCTCGATCGTCTTCTGCTTCTTGCGGGCTTCGGATTCGCGCTTTTGCTGTTCGTACTTGTACTTGCCGTAATCCATGATCTTGCAGACCGGCGGATTGGCGTTGGGTGAAATTTCGACAAGGTCGAGGCCTGCCTCGTCGGCAAGGTCCATGGCCCGGGCCGGGGACACCACCCCGACATTTTCACCTTCGGCGCCGATCAGGCGGATTTCGGGGGCCCGAATGCGGTCGTTGACGCGCGGGCCGGTATCGCGCTGTGGCGGCGCGTTATGGGGTCTGCGAGCTATGGGATCGTTCCTTTTTCTGTTTGGACTCAGGCCCGCAAGGTAAACTTGGCGGTTGCGCACTTCAAGCGGCAAATGGGCGCCGATGCGTCAGGTTTCGCGGCTTTCCCCCTTGCGCGCGGCGGGCTGCAGGGTCACATGCCTGCTAACCCCCCGCTGCGGAATTGGCGGGAACAGGTAGCAATTATGGAGTGTGTCATGCGAAATCTAATTCTTGTTCTGGTTGCGGTGGTTGTCGTGGTGGGTGGCTATCTGTATTCGACCGGTGGGTCCGTCGAAGACGCCGCCGTCGGCGAAGGACAGACCATCGGTGCACCGCAGGCGCTGGACAGCGCGGCAGACGCGGTTCAGGAGAGCGCCGATACGGCAAGTGAGGCGGCCGAGGATGCCGCTGCCGCCGTGGACGAGGCCGCCGAGGAGGCGACGCAAGCGGCGGAGGACGCGGCCACCGAGGTGGAAGAGGCGGCCGAAGAGGCGGCAGAGACGGCAACCGAGGCTGCGGAAGAGACAACCGCGACGGCAGATGAGGCGACGGACACCGCGACCGACGCGGTCGAGACGGCGACGGACGCGGCAGAGACCGCGGTAGAGACCGCCACCGAGGCGGTCGAAGACGCGATCGAAGAGGCCATTGAAAGCGTGACCGGCGCAGCCACGGACCCCGCGGAAACGGCGGGCGAAGCAGCCGATGCGGCAACGGACGCTACCGAGACTGCAGCCGAAGAGGCGGTTGAAGAGGCTACCGAGACGGCCACCGAAGCGGTGGACACCGCTGCCGAGGCAACCGAAGCGGCGACCGAGACCGCGACAGAGGCTGCAGAAGACGCCACCGAGGCGGCGGACACGGCGGCAGACGCGGCAGATGCGGCGACTGAAGCGACCGAAACGGCCACCGAAGCGGCCGAGGACGGCACTGAGGCGGCCGTTTCGGTCGCTTCAGTCGCCGCATCTGCCGCGTCTGCCGCCGTGTCCGCCGCCTCGGTGGCGTCTTCTGCAGCCTCTGTCGCGGTCTCGGTCGCCGCTTCGGTTGCCTCGGC
>JASJCC010000001.1 GCA_030066175.1 Paracoccaceae bacterium
CCGCGGCGTTTGTAGCGGTCAAAGATAATCAGATCGAAATCCTCGATCTTTTCCAGGAACAGCTCACGCGTCGGGAAGGCGATCAGCGACAATTCGTTGACCGGCACGCCGTCCTGCTTTTCCGGTGGGCGCAGGATGGTGAAGTGCACCAGATCGACCGAGCTGTCGGATTTCAGAAGGTTGCGCCAGGTGCGCCCGCCGGCATGCGGTTCCCCCGACACCAGCAGCACGCGCAGCCGGTCACGCACGCCGTTGATCTGCACAAGGGCGGTGTTGTTGCGGTCGGTCAGCTCGCCCTCGGCCTCGGGCACGGTGAACTGGATCACGTTCAGCCCGCCATGTGGCAGGGTGACCGGCAGTGTCATGTCCTCGCCGATGGGCACATTGAAACGCTGCGGGTCAGCCCCGTCGACCGAGATGAGCAAGGGCGTTTCGGTGTCCGCAGGGGCAGCGCCATCATCCTCGATCCGAATGGTCAGCTCGACCGGTTCACCAAGGATGGCAAAGGCCGGCGCGTTGCGGACGGTCAGGCGGCGGTCCCAATCGGTATCGCGCCCGGTCAGCAAGAGGTGCAAAGGTGCCGGCAGGTCGGGCGCGCGTTCCAGATCGTGCAGGCGGCCGTCGGACAACAGCAAGATCCCGGCGATGCGGCCGCGCGGCTCTTCGGCCATGGCAGCCGACAGCGTGGTCATCAACTGTGTGCCGGTGTCGCCTTCGCCGTCGCCGACAGGGATACGGCGGATCTCGGTATTGGGGCGCGCGGCGATCCGGGCCTCAAGCGCGTCAGCCGCCTCGGCCGTGACACCGGCGCGTTCGGCCAGTTGCTGGCTGGCGCTTTCATCGACGACCATCAGCACGATGTCCGACAGCGGCGCACGGTCTTCAATCTGGTAGCTCGGCTGGGTCAAAGCACCGATCAGCACGATCCCGGCCAAGGCGCGTAAAGCCCAACCAGAGAGCCCGCGCCACAGCGCCAGGATCACCCCGGTCAGCGCAATCGCAGCAAGGCCCCAAATCAGCGGCCAGGGCAGAAGCGGATCAAAGACGATGTTTCCGGTCATTGGCCCAACCTGTCGAGAAGTGCGGGCACATGCACCTGATCGGATTTGTAGTTGCCGGTCAGCACATGCATCACGAGGTTCACGCCAAAGCGATAGGCGATCTCACGCTGGCGTTCGCCGCTGAAACCTCGGCCCACGGGCACCAGCGCGTTGCCGCGTTCATCCATCGCCCAGGCCGAGGCCCAGTCATTGCCGCCGATCACCACCGGGGTGACGTTGTCGTTGAGGTTGCGGAACGGCATACCCTCGATCAGCTCGGCATCGGGTGGGGCGGCTTCGACCCAGACATCGCGACCCAGGTAGCGCCCGGGGAAATCCTGCAGCAGGTAAAAGGTGCGGGTCAGCACGTGGTCCTGCGGGATCGGCTCCAGCGGCGGGATGTCCAGCGGGCGCGCCAGCGCCTGCAGCTTGCGGCCATTGGTGCTGGCCGACCCAAAGCCGGCGATATCCGCATCCCGCGTGTCAAACAGGATCATGCCGCCCGACCGCAGATAGGTGTTCAGCTTGGCATAGGCAGCCTCGGACGGGGTCGGCTGATCTGGGGTGATCGGCCAGTAGAGGAAGGGGAAGAAGGCGAGCTCATCATCTTCCAGATCAACTCCGACAGGGTCGGCGGGCTCAACGGATGTGCGGAAGAACAGCATCTCGGACAGTCCGCGCAGGCCGGCCTGGGCCAGCTGGTCGAGCCGTTCATCCCCGGTCAACACATGGGCCAGCACCACTTCCGCCGTAGCGGCCAAGGCAAAGTCATCCTGCGCTTTGGCCTGTTGTGGCAGCATCGCCGCCGCCAGCACGACCACCGCCGCGGCCTTGGCCGCGCGCAGCCGTCCAGACAGCGCCAGCGAGGCGAGCACATCCGCCAAGAGCAGCAGGATCGTCAGGCCCAAGAGCCACCCGGCCAAGGGCCGTTCCTGCGGGCGAGTCAGTCCCTGTACCTCGATCCTTGCGGGCCAGATCGCAGGCGTCAGCACGGTGTCGGCGCTGATCACGTTGCGCGCAAGGTTGCGATCGGCGCCTTGATAGAGACCGGGCCGCAAGTCGGGGCTGAGCGGGGCAGCAATCAGGTCTTCGCCAGCGACACCGGGCAGGGTGCCGCCATCGACCAGCGTGCCAAAGCCATCGAGCACCTCGACCGGCTGCCAGACCGTGCCGACCAGGTCTTCGGGATCGGGCTGCGCGGGGGTCGACGACACCGCTAGCCGCTCCAGCATTTGCACGAAGAGGCCCGACAGAGGCAGCGACGACCATTCCGCATTCGCGGTCACGTGGAAGAGCACGATCTGCCCTTGGCCGACGCGTTTGCGGGTGACCAACGGTGTGCCGTCAGACAGCTGGGCGATGACGCGTTCGGCCAATGTCGGGTCGGGCTGCGCCATGACTTGGGCGGTTACCGTCACGTCCGGGGGCACTTGCAGGCCAAAGAAGGGAGAGTCCTCGTCGAAGGGCGCCAGCGCCTTCGGTTCGCCCCAGCTCATCGCGCCGCCCACGGTGCGGCCGCCGGCGCGCAGGCGCACCGGCATCAGCGCGTCCTCGGCATCTCGGCTGACATCGCTGGCCGCCAGACGCGGGCCGGCAAAGCGCAAGAGCATCCCGCCCTTGTCGAGCCATTCGGTCAAAGCGGCCTCTTCTGCCGTGCTGAGCGTTGCGACGTCAGCGAGGATGATCACATCCGGGTTGGCGGGTAGGATGTCGAGCAAGTTGCCGTCCAACAGGTCGGCTGTTGGAATCAAAGCCTTTTGCAGGTAGTGCAGGGGCGACAGCAGCTCCAGCCCCTCACGGTCCTGCCGCCCGGCGATCAGGGCAACCTCACGGCGGCGCAGGCTGTCATCAGGTAGGGCCACGGCACCGGCACTGCGGGCGCCGTCGATCTCAAACCGGGTGATCCGGGCGCGCAGCTCGGCCGGGACCGAGAGCTCCAAGGTCGTCGTGGTTTCACCGGCGGTAAAGGTCACGGGATTGCGCAGCAGCACCGCCGGGTTGCCGGCGGGGTCGAGCCCGCGTCCCGCCAAGGACACCTCCGTCTCAGGCCCTTCGCGCAGGCGGCGCAGGGTCAGAAGCAGGTTGCCATCGGCAAACTGCGCGGGCTCCAGCGCATAAAGCGACCGCGGGCTTTCGAACACCGTCACGTCGCCGCGGTTCTCAAGTGCTGCCAGCATCGCCTCACGCCCGTCCCGCGCCAGGGCATCCGACAGCCAATAGCTGTCAAACTCGCTTTCCGGCAGCATCGCTTGCGCGCGGGTGATGGCCTCAATGCTCGGCTCCCACGGTTCGGGCACCAGGCCCGACAGGCGCGACCGAACCACATCGGCGCTGAGAAACTGCACCGGTTCAGGCGCCGACAGGCGCATCACACCAACGGGCCGGCCTTCGCGTGCAGCGCGGGCCAAGAGGCCGTCCAACGCCACCTCGCGCGCGCGCCAATCCGAGGCGCTGGCCCAGCTGGCGTCCATTACGACGAGTAGCGGCCCGGTCCCAGGCGCCTCGTCCTCATCCACAGGGTTCAGGATCGGGCCTGCGAGCCCGATGATCACCGCCGCCACCGCCAGCATCCGCAACAAGAGCAGCCACCAAGGCGTGCGATCGCTGACCTGTTCCTCGTCCTTCAGGCCCAGCAGAAGCACCACGCCAGGGAACATTCGGCGGAGCGGCGCCGGCGGCACCGCGCGCAGGATGATCCACAGGATCGGCAGCGTCAGGAGGCCCAGCAATAGCCAGGGTGTGGTGAATCCGATGGCGCCGAAAAGGGTCATCCGTGGCCTCCATCCATCGCGCGATAGACCCACATCAGGGCGTTTTGCGCGCTATCATTGGTGTGGTGGCACTGATATTGCCAGCCTGTCAAACGGCAGAGCGAATTGAGCCGCGCTTTGCGTTCGGCCAGCCGGTCCAGATACCGCTCGCGCAGCTCACCCGCTTTCAGCGTCTCATGCGCCAGCGTGCCGCCGACGCTTTCAAAGATCGTGCGGCCCTCGTAGGGGAAGGATTCTTCGCTGGGGTCCAGCACCTGCAACAGCACCCCGCGCACGCCACGGTCAGCGGCCTTGGTCAGAGCTGCCTCGACCGGGTCGATATCCCCCAGAAAGTCCGACACAAACAAAGCGCGCGAATGCGGCAGCATGCCCCGCGCCTCGGGCTCGGCATAGTCGGCGTCATCCTCGCCGCAGAATGCCTCGGCGAGGCGCAGCACTTGGATGTCGCCCCGGCGCGGCGGCAGGGTGGCACCGGTCAGCCCGACGCGCTCGCCGCCACGGATCAGCAGAATGGCCGCCGACAGCGCCACAAGCCGTGCGCGATCTGCCTTGGTCGGCAGGTTCTTGTCCGAGGCAAAGCGCATCGAGGCACCGGGATCGACCCACAAGAGAACGCTTTGCGCGATCTGCCATTCATGTTCGCGGACAAACTGTTCGTCACCCTTGGCCGAACGCCGCCAGTCGATGTTGCGATAGCTGTCACCCGCCCGCAGCGGCCGGTACTGCCAGAACGCGTCGCCCATGCCCGAGCGGCGCCGGCCATGTTCGCCCAGCAGGACGGTGCCTGCCAGATGCTCGGCCCGCGCCAAAAGCGCTGGGAACCGGCTGGCCTCTTCCTGGGCGCGCCGGCGAAGCTGGGCGACGTTGGAGCTCAAGCCGCGGCCTCGGTCCGCCGCATCTGGTTTGCGACCTCGTCGATCAGCGCGCCAAGATCATCCCCACGCGCACGCGCCGAGAAGGTCAGCGCCATGCGGTGCACCAGCACCGGACGCGCCATGTCGATCACGTCTTCGGGTGAGGGCGCCAGCCGGCCTTGCAAGAGCGCGCGCGCCCGCACCGTCAGCATCAGCGCCTGCGCTGCCCGCGGGCCGGGGCCCCAGGCCACGGTTTCGCGCACCCGTTCGCTTGCCGCCGGATCGCCGGGGCGGAAGGCGCGCACCAGATCAAGGATCATCTCGACCACCGCGTCCCCCACGGGCATCCGGCGCAAGAGGTGCTGTGCGGCGATCAGCGCCGGGCCGTCAAACACCTGATGCGCCTCGGCCTCTTCGGTGCCGGTGGTGGCCAGCAGGATGTCCTTTTCGGTGTCGCGATCCGGATAGGCCACGTCGATCTGCACAAGGAAACGGTCAAGCTGCGCCTCTGGCAGCGGATAGGTGCCCTCTTGTTCAATCGGGTTCTGCGTTGCCAGCACGTGGAACGGCGCCTCAAGCGTGCGCGTCTCACCCGCGACGGTGACGACCTTTTCCTGCATCGCTTGCAGCAGCGCCGATTGCGTCCGGGGGGAGGCGCGGTTGATCTCATCCGCCATCAGAAGCTGGCAGAAGATTGGCCCTTCGATGAACTTGAATGCCCGGCTGCCATCGGCGCCGGTTTCCAAGACTTCCGAGCCCAGAATATCGGCCGGCATCAGGTCCGGTGTGAACTGGATTCGATTGCCGTTGAGGCCCATCACCGTGCTCAGCGTCTCCACCAGACGGGTCTTGCCCAGCCCCGGCAGGCCGATCAGCAGCCCGTGCCCGCCACACAAAAGCGCCGACAACGTCAGGTCCACCACCCGTTCTTGCCCGATAAAGCGGCGGGTGATCGCGCGCTTGGCCTCGGCCAGTTTATCTTCCAGTGCCTCAATCTCGGCAACCAGATCCTCGGCCATGACACGTCTCCCTTGCAAACTAGGTCTTCGGGTAAGAGTGTATCTCGCGGCAAGGAAATGGCAAAAGCAATGAGCACACAAAATCTCGTGACAACCTCGGCAGAAGGGATTGCCGCCTCGGCGCGCGCTGTGCAGGGCAGGGGCTTACCCCCTGTGCACAAATGGAATCCGCCGTTCTGCGGTGACCTGGATATGCGGATCGCGCGGGATGGCACCTGGTTCTATTTGGGCACACCGATTGGGCGGTTTGAGCTGGTGAAGCTGTTTTCGTCGATCCTGCGCAAGGATGGGGATCAGTATTTCCTGGTCACTCCGGTCGAAAAGGTGGGAATCACCGTCGATGACGCGCCGTTTGTGGCGACGGATTTTGCCATTGCGGGGGAAGGTGCGGATCAGGTTTTGACCTTTGAGACCCATGTGGGGGATTTTGCCACCGCCGGGCCCGAGCATCCGATCCGCGTGGACCGCGATCCCGACACCGGCGAACCCGCGCCTTACGTGCTGATCCGCGCCAACCTCGAGGCGTTGATCGACCGCAAGAGCTTTTATCGCTTGGTCGAGCTTGGCGCGCATCACGAGGGCTGGTTTGGCGTGTGGTCGTTGGGGCAGTTCTTTCCGATGATCCCGTCGGATGAGCTGCCGGATTAAGCGTGATCCGGCTGGCTGCCAACATCACCCTGCTGGACTGGGGGCTGCCCCTGTTGGACCGTGTTTCTAAGGCGGGGCGAAGAGGCTTTGACGGGGTGGAGTGCCTGTTTCCCTACGCCGAACCTGCGGCGGTGTGGGTGGGGGAGTTGGAGGCGGCTGGGCTGCCCATGGCGCTGATCAACACCCCAGCGCCGGATTGGGACGATGGCGACCGCGGCTGTGCGGCGATCCCGGGGCGAGAGGCGGTGTTCGCGGCGCAATTTGCCGAGGCCTGCGCCTATGCGCGCCAGATGGGGTGTAAGCGCATGCACGTGATGTCGGGGATCACGTCAGACCCGCGCGCCTTTGACCTGCTGGTGGCCAGTCTTCGCCTGGCCGCCCGCGCCGCGCCCGACCTGACCTTGCTGATCGAGCCGTTGAACCCGAAGGACATGCCGGGCTATGTCCTCAACGATTATGATCTTGCAGTGGAGGTTCTAAAGGCCGTCGATTGCGCCAATGTAGGCCTGCAATTCGACACATGGCACGCGTTGCACATCCACGGTGATCCGCTGGCGGTTTGGGAAAAGCACCAAAGCCACGTGCGCCACGTCCAAATCTCAGGCTGGCAGGCCCGTGGCGCCCCCGACCTGACGCGCCCGGAAGAAGCCGGTTTGCTCAGGGCCATCGGCAGAGGTGTCTATGACGGCTGGGTCAGTGCCGAATACTTCGACGCACCGGATGCACCAACTGACTGGTTAAACCGCGCAAACAAGCTGCTGGCTTAGTCGCCCAGCTTAGCGTGCACCTCGTCCAGATCGATCTCGCCGACCGGCATCTTGTTCGACGGATCGTCGAAATCGTATTTGAAGAGCTGGAAGTCGCGCCAATAGATCTCGCGGATCAGGTGCATCGACAGATCGTCGAAATAATCCTCGACCGGGTGGGCGCGCTTGGGGCCGTGGCCTTCGGATTCGTTGAAGCGCGGAATGCCGGCAAGATCGATCTTGTGCGGGGTTTCGACCGCGTCGAGCACTTGCTGCATGCCGTCGTTGAACTGCTCGGTCCAGAAGATGTGGTTATAGCGCCCGCCATTCACGATGAAGGTGCTGACATGGCCCGACATGGCCGACCAGTGAATGTCAGGCTCCATCGGGCGGCGCCAGCGGATCGTGTCACGGGCAAAGAGCAGAAAGCGGCGGAACGACTTGATCTGGTCAAACTCCTGCTTGCCGTCCTCACCGCCAACTTCGACGCCGTATTTTTGGATGAGCAGCGGCACCAGGTTGCCGCGATAGCGTTTACCGTTGCGCTGGATGCCGCAGATCTTGTCAAAGAACGACGACAGGATGCGCGTGTAGGGGTTGCGCACGCAGGTATAGGCAAAGCTGGTATGGGTTTTGACGTTGGCCTTGATCGCGTGCTGGCTTTCGTCGCGGGCCCATTTGTGCAGGCCTTTTTCGGCGTCGTGAATGTCGCCGTCAAAGAACTCACCATGATCGGAGTAGTACATGATCTGACCAATGGTCGAGCAGGCGCATTTCGGGACCACCCGATACACCATACTTTCACTTTCGGTCATCCACGTGCCTGGAAAGCCCATGCCTGCCGCCTCCGGAACCGCCCGTTTGTTGTTTTCTAGCGTCGCTGTTGTAGCAAAAAAGCAAAGAAAGCTGGTTTATTCAACGCCTGTTCAGCACTATCAACATAAACAATCGGGCGAAACTAGGGCAGATCGTTTCTTGAATGGCAAAAATCGCCTTCATATTGCTGTGTCACAAAGACCCTGACGCCATCATCAAACAGGCGCAGAGTCTGACGGCTGTGGGCGACTATATGTCGATCCATTTCGATGCCCGTGCCAAGCCCGAACACTATCAGAAAATCCGTAACGCGCTGAAAGACAACCCAAACGTCACCTACGCCAAGAAACGCATCAAGTGCGGCTGGGGCGAGTGGAGCCTGGTGCAGGCAACGCTGCATGCGCTTGAGGCGGCGGTGGAGGCGTTTCCGCGGGCGACGCATTTCTACATGCTGTCGGGCGACTGCATGGCGATCAAGTCGGCGGAATACGCGCATGAGTTTCTCGACCGGCGCGATTGCGACTATGTCGAAAGCTTTGACTATTTTCAGTCCGACTGGATCAAGACCGGCTGGAAGGAAGAGCGGCTGATCTACCGCCACTGGTTCAACGAACGCACCCAGAAACGCCGGTTTTATGCGATGTTCGAGCTGCAGAAGCGGCTCGGCCTGACGCGCGACATCCCCGAAGACATCGAGGTGATGATCGGATCACAATGGTGGTGCCTGCGGCGCCGTACGGTGGAGTGGATCCTCGATTTCGCCCGCCGCCGTCCGGATGTGATGCGGTTCTTCCGGACCACCTGGATTCCGGACGAGACGTTTTTTCAGACGCTGGTGCGGCATCTGGTGCCGGAGCACGAAATCCAGAGCCGGTCGCTGACTTTTCTGATGTTCACCGATTACGGCATGCCGGTGGTGTTCTACAACGACCACTACGATCTGCTGCTGAGCCAGGATTTCCTGTTCGCCCGCAAGATCAGCCCGGAAGCGAAAGAGCTGAAACGGCGTTTGGGGGTGCTTTATGCCTCGGAAGGAGCAAAGTTCCAGATCTCGAACGAGGGGCGGTCTCTGTTCAAGTTCCTGACCGGCAAGGGCCGGATCGGGCGGCGGTTTGCGCCGCGGTTCTGGGAGACCGAAAGCTCACTCGGCCGTGAACGTGAGCTATTGATCGTCGTCTGCAAGAAGTGGCACGTGGCGAAGCGGCTGTTGGAGCGCATCCGGCAGATGACCAACATCCCCTGCATCGAGTATCTCTTTAACGAAGACAGCTGCCCGCTGCCGGATCTGGGGGGCATTCAATCGACGATGGGCAAGCGGCACCGGCACCGGCGGGCGCTGATGCGGATGCTGTTTGATTACTATGAGACGGACCGCCTGATCGTTTGTATGGACCCGGCGAACCTGGACCTGCTGGAGGATTTTGGGCGGGACCGGTCGATCACGCGGATGCTGGAAATCGAGTGCCAGTTCTCTGACGAGTACCTGATTGGCCACGCGATGCGGGTGGGCCTCGCTGGCGATCGAACACCGACCGAGACGATCGAGCGGTTGTTGCCCACCGTGCGCAACGACATGGTGCATGAAAGCGACCGGATCCGGGACGCGAATTTCGACAATCATGTGCGATTGCGTGAACTGGATCCGCCAGAGCTTAATGCCAAGGCACTTTCGGATTTCCTGACGGTGAACCATGACCAGGCGCTGGAAATCGCCAAGACCGATCATCTCTACGCTGATTAAAGCGTTGATGCAGTCCTATCCGTGAAAGGCCCCACATGCCCTACAGCTATGATGATCAGAATATCTTTGCCAAGATCCTGCGGGGTGAGATCCCCAATGACACCGTGCTGGAGACCGAGCACAGCCTGGCGTTCCGGGATATCCGTCCGCAGGCGCCGGTGCATGTGCTGGTGATCCCGAAAGGGCCTTACGTGACCTATGATCATTTTGCGCAAGAGGCGTCGGATGCCGAGATCGTCGATTTCAACCGGGCGGTCGGCACGGTCTGTAAAATGGAAGGTGTCGAGGCGGGCGGGTTCCGTCTGATCTCGAACGCCGGTGAGGCCGGGGTGCAAGAGGTGCCGCATCTGCATGTGCACATTTTGGCCGGGCGTCCCCTGGGACGGATGTTGGCGCGGGCCTGAGCTGGTGTGATCCAAAGGAGCGCGCCTGCGGCGCGCGCAGGGTATCTCGTCGTCCGCCTTTGGCGTCCTCCTCGGGCCGCGCTTGGCTATTGTTGCGTGTTAATCGGTCAGGTGGCGCGGCTGGTGAGGGACAGGAACACCTCTTCGAGATCGGCCTGTTCGGTCCGCACGTCGCGGATGCGGATACCGGCGGCGCGGATCGCTTCGAGCACCTGTTCGGCGGAGGTTTGTGAGGTGCGGTAGTTTACCGTCAATGTGCCGTCCTCGCGCCGGTCGATGCTGAGGCCGGGGGCATCGGGCAGGGTGTCGGGCGGTGTTTCGGGGTGGATGACCATACATTTGGCGTCGAGCTGGCCCAGCAGGTTGGTCGTACTGTCCTGGGTCACCAGGCTGCCGTGGTTGATGATGGCGATCTCGTCACACATCTCTTCGGCCTCTTCGAGGTAATGTGTGGTGAGGATGATGGTCATGCCACGGTCGCGGTTGAGCTTGCGCACATTGTCCCAGAGCATTTGCCGCAGCTCGATATCGACCCCGGCGGTGGGTTCATCCAGAACCAGCACGCGCGGGTGATGCACCAGCGCCTTGCCCAGCAAGAGCCGCCGGCGCATGCCGCCCGAAAGCGTGCGGGCATAGGCGGTGGCCTTGTCCGTGAGGCCCACCATCGCAAGGATCTCATCGCTGCGGCGCTGCGCCTTGGGCACGCCGTAAAGCCCGGCCTGTACCTCAAGCGCGCCGCGCGGGGTGAAGAACGGATCGAGGTTCAGCTCTTGCGGCATCACCCCGATCGAGGCGCGGGACTGGCGCGGATTGCGGTCTTGGTCCCAGCCCCAGATCTCGACCTTTCCCGCGGATTTAGTGACCAAACCGGCGAGGATGTTGATCAGCGTGGATTTGCCCGCACCGTTGGGGCCCAAGAGGCCAAAGATCGACCCGGCCGGAATTGCCAGATCGACGCCTTTCAGCGCCTCTTTGCCGCCCTGATAGGTCTTTCTCAGCCCGCTGATCCGGATTGCATCCTGTGTCATGGCATCCCTTGCCCCTGCCTGCCGCATTGGTCATAACGCAGGTAGTGCAAGCGCAGCCGAAAGGGAACCAAGCCGATGAGCATCGAGGCGCCCGAGACCAAGATCGTGGACCGCTACCGCATTGCCTGCGACGGCGGCGAAGGGGCTTTGGGGCATCCGCGTGTCTGGCTGCAGATCCCGACGGATACCGGCTGGGTCGAATGCCCCTATTGCGATGCGAAATACGTGCATCGCGATTTTGAGGGCAAAGTTTAGGCGCTTAGGCGTCTTCGCTCCCGTCGCGTCACCCTTGCCATATGCGTGTTTTGGCATAAGTTATTCTTATGGCTAAGACGCGGGACCTTCAATCATTGCCGGCTGGGGCCGAACGGCGCGCATATAGCAGTGCAGAGCGGGCCAGTGATTTCTATGTGCATATCGCAGCGCTTGTCATCGCCATGGGCGCGGTGCCGGTGCTGATTGCCATGACCGCGATCTGGCGCGACGACTCCTACAGCGTTCTGGGCGTGTCGATCTATGGCATTGCGCTGATTGCGATGTTGACCGCGTCGCTGCTTTATAACCACGCCGGGCGGCCGCACCTGACCGGGCTGCTGCGCCGGATCGACATGTCGGCCATTCACCTCAAGATTGCCGGCACCTACACGCCCTTTGCGTTGCTGACCGGCGCCGGGTCGGGCCTGCTGACTGCCGTGTGGAGCGCGGCGGCGGCCGCGATGGCGGTGTCGTTGTTCCTGCGCAACGTGCCCTCGGGCCTGTCGGTGGCGATGTGTCTGGCGACCGGCTGGGCGGTGGTCATGGGGGGATCGGACCTCTTGGGGACCATCCCGCAACACGTGGCGATCCTGATGCTGGTCGGTGGGGTACTTTATTCGGTTGGCACGCTCTTTCTGCTGTCCTGGCGGCTGAAGTTCCACAACACCATCTGGCATGGCTTTGTCGCCGTTGCCTCCATCGTGTTTTTTGTTGCCGTCTTCCTTTGCGCCGCCGCCCCGGGCGTCGTCATCGCGCAGGGCTGAACGCTTACCTCTGAAACGACTGCTGGCACTGCCGCGTTCTTCATGTCAGAACCGGTGCGCGCGGCAATGAAGAGGGCAAAGGGATGGGCGGAAGCTTTGGCAAAGGGTGTCATCTGCATCTGATCGACGGATCGGCCTATATCTTTCGGGCCTATCACGCACTGCCGCCGCTGACGCGCAAGTCTGACGGGTTGCCGATCGGGGCGGTGAGCGGGTTCTGCAACATGTTGCAGCGTTATGTCGAAGGGAATGCCGGTGGCGACGTCACACATGTGGCGGTGGTCTTTGACAAGGGCAGCCACACTTTCCGCAACGACCTATTTGATCAGTACAAGGCCAACCGCGAGGCGATGCCCGAGGATCTGCGCCCTCAGATCCCTCTGACCCGACGCGCGACCGAGGCCTTCAACATCGCCTGCAAAGAGATCGAGGGGTTCGAGGCCGACGACATCATGGCGACATTGGCCTGTCAGGCGCGCGAGGCCGGTGGGCGGGTCACGATCCTGTCGTCGGACAAGGACCTGATGCAGTTGGTGGGCGACGGGGTCGAGATGCTCGACCCGATGAAGAACCGGCGCATTGATCGCGAAGGGGTCGAAGAGAAATTCGGCGTTGGCCCGGAGCGGGTGGTCGATGTGCAGGCTTTGGCGGGGGATTCGGTCGACAACGTGCCCGGGGCGCCTGGGATCGGGGTGAAGACCGCGGCGCTCTTGATAAACGAATACGGATCGCTCGAAGACCTGCTGGACCGTGCCGAAGAGATCAAGCAGCCCAAGCGCCGCCAGACTCTGATCGACAACCGTGCGCAGATTGAGCTGTCGAAAAAGCTGGTGCAGCTGGATTGCGACATGGCGCTGGACTTCACACTCGACGATCTGGAGGTGCGCGAGGCTGAGCCGGATGCCCTGCTGCAGTTCCTGGTCGAGATGGAGTTCCGCACCCTGACGCGGCGGATATCCGAGGCGCTGGGCGTCGAGGCGCCCGCCATCCCCGACACCACGCCCGAAGGCGCCAACCCGCCGGATGCCAACGTGCCCGAGGCGCCGCCGATTGACCCGTCGAAATACGAATGTGTGCGCGACGCCGCCGCGCTGGAACGCTGGATCGCCAAGGCGCATGACCGCGGCTGGGTGGCGGTTGACACTGAAACAACGGGCCTGAATGAAATGGCCTGTGACCTCGTGGGCATCTCGCTCTGCGTTGAGGCGGGCGAGGCCTGTTACATCCCACTCACCCATCGCGCGGCGGCGGATGACGATCTCTTTGGCTCAGACGCGCTGGCTGAGGGCCAGATGGGCCTGCAAGAGGCGCTCGATCTCTTGAAACCGCTGCTCGAGGATCCGGCGGTGATGAAGATCGGGCAGAACATGAAATACGACGCCAAGATCTTTGCCCGCTACGGCGTACAGGTGGCGCCGATCGACGACACCATGCTGATGTCCTACGCGATGAATGCGGGCCTGCATGGGCACGGGATGGACACGCTGTCGGAACTTTATCTCAGCCACACGCCGATACCGATCAAGGAACTGCTCGGCAGCGGCAAGAGCATGATCACCTTTGACAAGGTGCCGATCGACGATGCGGTGAATTACGCCGCCGAGGATGCCGATGTCACCCTGAGGCTCTGGCAGCTATTCAAGCCGCAGCTTCACCTGGCACATGTCACCCGCGTCTACGAAGGGTTGGAACGCCCGCTGGTGCCAGTGCTGGCGCAGATGGAGATGCACGGCGTAAAGGTGGACCGCGACACGCTCAGCCGGATGTCAAACGCCTTTGCGCAGAAGATGGCGGGTCTTGAGGCAGAGATTCACGAACTGGCGGGCGAGAGCTTTAACGTCGGTTCCCCCAAGCAGCTGGGCGAAATCCTGTTCGACAAGATGGGGCTGGAGGGCGGCAAAAAAGGCAAGACCGGCGCCTATGCCACCGGAGCAGACGTGCTCGAAGACCTCGCCACCGAACACGAACTGCCCCGCCGCGTGCTGGACTGGCGGCAACTGTCGAAGCTGAAGTCAACTTATACCGACGCTTTGCAAGAACACATCAACGCGGACACGGGCCGTGTGCACACGTCGTACTCAATCGCCGGCGCCAATACAGGGCGGCTCGCCTCAACCGATCCGAACCTGCAGAACATTCCCATCCGCAGCGAAGAGGGCCGCCGCATCCGCGAGGCCTTTGTCGCCGAAGAGGGCAATGTGCTGGTGGCACTCGACTACAGCCAGATTGAGCTGCGCATCCTTGCGCATATGGCGGATATCGACGCGCTGAAGCAGGCCTTCCGCGACGGCGAGGACATCCACGCCATGACCGCGTCCGAGATGTTCAACGTGCCTTTGGATGAGATGACACCCGATGTGCGCCGTCAGGCCAAGGCGATCAATTTCGGCGTGATCTACGGCATCTCTGGCTTTGGCCTCGCGCGCAATCTGCGCATCCCACGGGCCGAAGCGCAGGGCTTTATCGACCGCTATTTCGAACGCTTCCCCGGCATCAAGACCTACATGGACGACACGGTGGCCTTTGCCAAAGAACACAAACGGGTGGAGACGCTGTTCGGCCGCGTGATCCACACACCCGAGATTGCCGCCAAGGGCCCGCGCGCCGGCTTTGCCAAACGCGCCGCGATCAACGCGCCGATCCAGGGCACCGCCGCCGACATCATCCGCCGCGCGATGATCCGCATGCCGGACGCCATCGCCGGCATGCCCGCCAAGATGCTGTTGCAGGTGCATGACGAATTGCTGTTCGAGGTCGACAAATCCGCCGTCGACGACCTGATCGGCGCGGCCCGCGGCGTCATGGAAGGCGCGGCGGAGTCGGTAGTAAAACTCGACGTGCCCTTGGTCGTCGATGCCGGGCAGGGGGGCAGCTGGGCCGAGGCACATTAACCGATGATCCGCAGCTATGAGGAACTCAAGGCGCTGGCCCTCTCGCTCGACCTGCCCAACGTGGTCGAAGCGACAAGCTGGGGCAAGCCCTGCCTCAAGGCGCATGGCAAGCTTTGGGTCTGGTGGAGCCCGTATATCGACGCGGCCGTCTTCAAGGCGTCAAAGGACGAACGTGAAATGCTGCGCGCGGCGGATCCGGAGACCTTTCTGTTCCACAAACACTATGAGGCGCATAACCTGATCCTCGTTGCCGCCGGCCGGATTGACGAAGGCTGGGCCAAGGCGCGGCTGTTGCAGACCTGGAAGGATATGGCGCCGAAACGGGTGTTGCGCGCGTGGGAAGAGTCGCAGCTTTGACCAAAGGCCCCGAGCAGACGCTGGACCGGGTTGAGGTTCGGTCGCTGGATGATCTGCACAACTGGCTGCGCGCGCATCATACGCGCGGCAGCGGTGTATGGCTGGTTATCTGGAAAAAGCACACCGCCTTTTACCTGACCTATGACGAAATCGTCGAAGAACTGCTCTGTTGGGGCTGGGTCGACAGCCGTACAATGCGCGTCGATGCGGATCGCTCCGGCCTGCTGATCGCGCCGCGAAACCCCAAATCCGCCTGGTCTGCCCCCAACAAGGCACGCGTGGCCAAACTCCGCGCCGAAGGCCGCATGCAGCCATCCGGCGAGGCGCTGATCGCCGCGGCGCAGGCCAACGGCATGTGGAACTTCCTCGATGATGTCGAACGGCTAGAGGTCCCTGACGACCTGGCGCAGGCCTTGGGAGACCTGCGCCCGGTTTGGGAAGACTACCCGAGATCGGTGAAACGCGGCACGCTGGAATGGATCAAGACGGCCAAGACATCGCCGACCCGCGCAAAACGGATCGCCGATGTCGTGACCTCAGCGCAACAAGGCCAGCGCCCCAGCCCGTTTCGCCGTTAGGACCTCTGCGCGCTGCTGATCAACAGCCGCCATCTGCGGTCAGAGCAACCCTTCCGCCTCAAAAAGCGTGCGCAGCGGCTGTTCCGGGCGGGGGCCCAGGTGGCTGATCACTTCGGCGGCGGCGACGCAGCCCATGCGACCGGCGGTTTCGACGTCGCGGCCTGTGGCCAACCCGTAGAGGAACCCGGCGGCGAACTGGTCCCCGGCGCCGGTTGCGTCGACCGGGGTCACCTTGGTGACTGGAATGTCGGTGCGCTGGCCGTTCTGCATCACGGTCACGCCGTCGCCCGACCGGGTGCAGACCACCAGCGGGCAGATTGCTGCTACGGCTTTGAGGTCGGCCTCGAGATCACCGTTCTGGTAGAGTGAGCGGATCTCGTCTTCGTTGCCGATGACATAGTCCATCTCGTGCTCGATCAGGGTCAGGAAATCTGTACGGTGACGTTCGACACAGAACGGATCGGAGATCGCAATACCGGTCTTGCCCCCCGCAGCGCGGCAGCTGCGGGCGGTGCGGATGAACGCCTCTTTGCCCTTGTCCTTGTCAAAGAGGTAGCCTTCAAGAAACACGATCTCGGCCTGCGATGCGACATCGTCCGACACATCCTCGGGCCCAAGCTCGGCCGAGATGCCCAGGTAGGTGTTCATCGACCGCTCACCATCCGGCGAGACAAAGATCATCGAGCGTGAGGTTGGCAGCTCACCCCCCGACACAGGAGCGTTGACAAAATCGATGCCGTCATTGGTCATCGCCTCGGCATAGAACTGTCCCAGATCGTCGTCATGCACCCGCCCGATAAAGGCGCTGCGCAGGCCCAGATTGCCGATCCCGGCGATGGTGTTGGCGACCGACCCGCCCGGTGTCTGCACCCGGTTGCCCATCGCGTGATAAAGCTCTTCGCCGCGGTCGCGTTCCACCAGCTGCATGATGCCCTTCTGGATGCCCATTTGCTCCAGAAAAGCGTCGTCGCTGCGGGAAATCACGTCGACCACGGCGTTGCCGATGCCGACCACCTGGTAGGTCTTGCTCATTGCGTGTCCTCAAAAATGATTGCGTCAAGTTCGGTTTCGACCAGCCAGTCGGGATCGATGAACCCGCTGACTTCGACAAAGGTGCAGGCGGGCCGGATATCGGCGAAGACTTCGCCATGCACCCGGGCGGCCTCTTCCCACTGGCGGATATCGGTCAACATGATCCGGCTGCGGATCACGTCGCTGGCCGAGGAGCCGGCCGCCTCTAGCGCTGTGATCCCGATCTCCAGACAGCGGCGCGTTTGCGCGGCGACGTCCCCCACTCCGGCTGTCCCGCCACCTTCGGCAATCGGTGCCGTGCCGGCGACAGCGACATGCGGCCCGATGCGCACCGCGCGGCTGAAGCCGATCTGTGGCTCCAAAGGCGACCCGGAAGGCACGTTGCGGCGGGTCATTCCGGTTTGTCCTCAAACGGGCAGAGGTCGCGGATCAGGCAGGCTTTGCATTTGGGTTTTCGCGCCACGCAGGTGTAGCGGCCGTGCAGGATCAACCAGTGATGCGCGTGCTGCTGGTAATCCACCGGGATGTGATCCTCGATGGCGCGTTCGACGGCCACCACGTCTTTTCCCGGGCAGATACCTGTGCGGTTGCCAACGCGAAAGATATGGGTGTCGACCGCCTGCGCCGGATAGCGCCACCACATGTTCAACACCACGTTCGCCGTCTTGCGCCCGACACCTGGCAGGGCCTGCAACGCGGCACGGGAATTGGGCACCTCGCCGCCATGCTCCTCTACCAGGATCTTCGACAGCTTGATGACGTTCTTGGCCTTGTTGCGGTAAAGCCCGATGGTCTTGATGTGCTCGATCACACCCTCGTCCCCGAGGGCGAGCATCTTTTCCGGTGTATCGGCAACGGCAAACAGGCCTCGTGTCGCCTTGTTCACACCGGCATCGGTCGCCTGTGCAGACAGGGCCACGGCCACCACCAGTGTGTAGGCGTTCACATGCTCCAGCTCACCCTTCGGCTCGGGCTCGGCCTTGTGAAAGCGGTCAAAGATCTCTCGGATCGTGTGATAGTCGAGCTGTTTTGCCATGGCCGCGCTTTTGCACCAGTGGCTCGGTCGGTGCAAGCGGGCGGATGGGTTGGGGTAAGTAAGGCTCTGATACTCAGTGGGGTGGGTTCCGGCTCGCCTGCACCGCTTTGATCCGCTCCGGCCATGTCGAGCGGATAAAGCCAAGGATATCCCATATGTCATCATCGCTGAGCGTGTCGGCAAAGCCCGGCATGCCGGAGGTGAAATTCGTGACACCGCGCCGTGCCAGCGCGCCTTGCCCACCCAGCTTGGTGTAGTCAAAGAGCAGCAGGTTGTCGTGGTGCCAGGTGTGTCCGGTCTCATCATGCGGCGGTGCGGGCAAGGTGCCATCGGCGTTTGGCACCCGCCAGTTGGGCTGGCCTTCCAGATCGGCGCCATGGCAAGCCGCGCAGTGTTCGGCATAGAGCACCTCACCCCGGCCGGTATCGCGATCCTCCAGCTCATGGCTCGCCAAAGCCGGCGATGCGGTCAGAAGAATGGCCAAAGCCAGCCCCCTCATGCCACCTCCACCCAGGTTGTCATGCCGCCCACGTGATGGCTAAGCATGTGGCAATGCATCATCCAACGCCCGGGATTGTCGAAGACGCAGAGGATGTCTTGCGTCTGACCCGGGTTCACCAGCGACGTATCGCGGAAATCCCCCAGGCTGCCATCGACGGCAAGCTCATAGAAATGATGCCCGTGCAGGTGAATGCCATGCGGCCAGCGCGTGCCATTCACCAGGCGGATCCGGGCCGTTTCGCCCCGTTCGAAACGGGCAAAGGGCTCGGGCTGCATGTCCGAGATATCGTTCAGCGCCCAGATATTGTCGCCACCATGCGCGCCGCCCATGGCCCCGCCCATCATCGTCATGGTCAGGTCCTGGCTGACCTCTTCGGGTATCGGCAGGTCATTGGCAGGCAGCGCTTGGATCGCGGCGCTGCGCGGGGTCACAGAGCCAGACACCGGCAGACCACCCAAGGGATAAGCACCCATGCGGTGGTCCATCTCAAGCTCAACCGGGCCGGTCACGTCGGCGATGATGTCCACCCGCTGCGCCGGGGCGAGGACGGGCAGATCATAGTCGCGCGGTGCTGCAATGGGCATCCCGTCCAAGGCGACGATCTTGCCCTGCAACCCTTTCAGGATCACCGGAAACACCCGATCGACCGCGGCATTGATCAGACGCAGGCGGACACGTTCACCCACTTGCAGCGTCACGTCCGGCAGAAACACCTTGGCATAGTTCCCCATCCGCCCGGCATGGGCGATGTCATGCCTGTTGCCGAAATCCTCGGTCAGCTGGCCATCCTCGGCCAGCCGCCAATCGGCCAGCACGGCAAAGAGGTCATGGTCCACATCCGGCGGGATGCTTTCCTCAATGATCAGCGGCCCCATTAGGCCGCGCGCGACCTGTTCATGCGACAGGTAATGTGAGTGATACCAATAGGTTCCCGCATCTTTGGCGACAAAGCTGTAGTCAAAGCTGTCCCCCGGCGGCACCAGGTCCTGCGTCATCATCGGCACGCCGTCCATCGCGTTGTTCAGCCGGATGCCGTGCCAATGCACCGTCGCGCCCTGATCCAGGTTGTTCTGCAAACGCAAGTTCAGCGTGCCCCCTTGCCGCACGCGCAGTTCCGGCCCGGGGACCCCACCGTTAAAGCCCAATACCCGCGTTGGCCCGGCGTAGTCCTCGGGCAGGATCTGCTGCGTCAGCGCCTCGGCGGTCAGGATCGTCTGCGCCCCGGTCGCCAGGCCGGCCTTTGGAAGGGCGGCCATCGCGGCAGATGTCATCAGAAAGTCGCGTCGGTTCATCAGAGGCCTCATGTCGGCAGGGGGAGCGTGGTGGTCAAGATAGCGGTGGCGGCAAGGATCACCAGTATGGCGACCCATTCAAGGGTGATGCTGCGGGTCAGATGGCGGGCCGCGGTGGCGTCACCCGCCTGCAGGCCTGGCACAAAGCGCAGCTTGTTCGCGGCCGCCAATCCTAGCAGCAGGGCGACCACGGCGATCTTGAAAAGCAGCGTCTGGCCATAGGCCGTGCTGATCATCGCGGTGACGGAGCCCGCTAGGGCATAGGTCATGATACCCCCGGCCAACAGAAGTAGCGGCACCATCACAAGCGCGGCTTGCCCAAAACGGTGGCCCAACTCGGCGGCTTCTGTCAAAGCGTCTATGTCGCTGGCCAAACGTCGCAGCGGCGTCAGGATACCGATCCAGAACGCGATGCCCGTCAGGTGCACCAGCAGCACCGCCACCAGCCCCCAACTGCCGCGGTCCTGCACATGGCCCAGCACGGCAAAAGACGCCAGCGCCAGCACCCCGCCTAGGGCCGACAGAACAAGACCCACGCGCCCCAACCCCAGCCCAAGAATCACCACAGCCAAGCCTGTGACTTGCAGCATCAGGGACGTCCCGCTTTGCGTTTGCCAAAGCAGCCCCAGCATCTCCGGGTCGGTCATGCCCGAGGAGTTGCCGGTCAGCGCCACACCCTTCAAAGCAAAAGTCAGGCCCGCGCCGACAAGGCCAACCAAAGCCCATCCCACCGCCAGCCGCCGGACTCGCGCAAGGTTGAATATCAACGCGCAAAACACGGTGCCCGACGCCCCGAGGACCCCCAGATAGAGCAGCCATTTCGCACCGATCGTGGCGATCCCCCAGGCGTCCGGCATCTCACTCGACAACGAAGGTAAAGCTGCCGTTCTGCGGGTGGCCGTCATCCCCGAGCCCGCGCCATTCGATCACATAACGGCCCGGCCCAACCCCGTCGAAGGGCAGGGCAAATTCCGTGGTGAACGCCGTCTGTCCCGCCAGATCGAACTGGCCAGAGCCGCCTTCCGCATGGCTCCAGCTGACCCGCGTCAGCCGGATATTGCGGCCAAAGGTCAGGCTGACCTCGGCCGGCGCCGCCGCCACAACAGCGCCATCCGCCGGCGACGTCCCCTGCAATGGCGAATGCGCAAACACCCCGGTTGCAAGCACGGCAAAGGCAGCGGCGAAAACGGCTCTGAGCATGATCGGTCTTCTTTTCTCATTCTTTGCGCGAGGCGTGGCATTGCGGCTTCTACCCTCGCTCAAGACGTTAAAGTTTCCCGCCAGTGGAAGGTCAACGGCTTTTGACCTGCAAGCGGTCGCCACCCCTCGCCGGTAAACGAAACATGGACAGGCGCGCCCCGATCCTCACAATGGGGGCACCCTGATATCGCTTGAGGCCCGCCTCATGTCCTTGGAAATCGCCTTTCTGCTTGCGCTCTTCGTCGTCGCGGCCGTGCTGCTGGCGACCGAGCGTGTCGCGCCTGAGATTACCGCGCTGTGCCTCGTGGTGATCCTGGCGGGCACCGGGATCATGTCGCCTGAGGACGCCTTTGCCGGCTTTGCCAGCGAGGCGATTGTCGTCTTGGCCAGCATCATGATCCTGTCGCGGCGGCTGTCGGACTCGGGCGCGATGAGCGGCCTGTCGGCGCGTCTGGCCGGTGACCGAGGCACCTCGCCAGGCATGATCAACGCACGGCTGATGGCCAGCAGCGCCGGCCTGTCGATGGTGTTCAGCAACACCACCACCACGGCGGTGATGATGCCCATTGCGATTGGCGCCGCGCGCCGGGTCAAGGCCGATCCGGGGCGGTTTCTGATGCCAATGGCCTTTGCCTCAATCATGGGCGGGTCGGCCACGCTGATCGGAACGTCGACCAACCTGGCTGCCAACGGCGCCATCACCCGGATGGGGCTGGAGCCGTTTTCGCTCTTTGAGTTCTTCGTGATCGGCGTTGCGGTGACGGCCGCTGGGGTCGCCACCGTGGTGGTGCTGGGCAATCGCTTTGCCGGCTCCAGCGCGGCGTCCAAATCTGCCGAGGAGGAGGAAGACCCGTTCCTTGCCGGCTTGATCGTCGCGCCCGGGTCCGCGGCAGCGGAGATGGCGCTGAGCGAATTGGCGCTGACCGATCAGGGCGCCGAACCGCTTGCCGTGGAAACCGACGAAGGCCGCGTTGCGCCGCATCCAAGGCGCAAGCTGCATGAGGGCGACCAGATCATCGTCAGCGCCACCGGCACGGCGCTCGCCAAGCTGGTCAGCGACCCGCGGTTTGAGGTCGATGGCCTGCCCCAGGATGGCCCGGTGCGTGAAACCGCGGATGCGATCCTGCTACCGGGGTCGCGCTGGATCGGGCTGTCGGTGGCCAGCATGCGGCGCACGCTGGCGCCCGATGTCACTGTCATCGGCCTGCGCCGCGCCGGCTATGAACGCCCAGCCCGCATCGGCTTGATGCGCCTGCGCGCGGGTGACATCCTGCTGCTGGCGGGCACACCCGAAGGGCTGGCCCGGGTCGATGCAGATGTCGACCTCTACATGCTGCGCTCGGCCGAAGCCCTGGCGCCCAGCCGACGCGAGGGCTGGGTTACGCTGGGCGTCACCTTGGCGGCGATCACTGTTGCGGCCCTGGGTTTGCTGCCGCTTAGCGTCTCGCTGCTGGCGGCGGTCCTTGGCCTGATCCTGGCGGGGCGCCTCGACGTGCGCGACGCCTTTGCGATGGTGTCGTGGCGTATCCTCATCCTGATCGGCGGCATGTCGAGCTTCGGCCTCGCAATGCTACAAACCGGCGCCGCCGATCTGATCGCCGAGGGCCTGTTGGTATTCATCGCGCCGATGGGGATAACAGCCGTCCTGATCGCGTTGTCATTGCTGACGGTTGTCTTGACCCAACCACTGTCCAACGCCGCCGCGGCGCTGACCATGTTGCCGATTGCGGTGGCCACGGCAGCGGGCCTGGGGGTCGACCCACGCCCCTTGGCGGTGATTGTGACCCTTTCAGCATCGTTGTCCTTCATCGCCCCGCTCGAACCCGCATTGTTGCTGGTCTACGGCAAGGGGCACTACCGCCTGCGAGACTTCATCCTTGCCGGGGCGCCGCTGACGATGGTCTCTCTGGCGCTGGTGCTGTTCCTGGTGCCGCTGATCTGGCCACTCTGAGGGCGCCAATCGAAAGTCTCGGCCGCAGACACTCAAACCGTGATTGACTCGAATCGCATACCGTTTGTACACAATAAGTATACAAACCGGACATGCCATGGCCCAATCAAAGAAATCCACCTGCCGCCAGGCCCTGCGCGACCGCATCCTGCGGCTCGACCTCGCACCGGGGGCCGAGCTGGATGAAACTCAGATCGCCGCCGAATACGGCCTGTCCCGCACCCCCTTGCGCGAGGTGTTTCAGACGCTGGCGGGCGAAGGCTATCTGCGGATCGAACAGAACCGCGGCGCGCGCGTGGCGTCGATGGACCTGCATGTCATGCGGATGTTCTTTCAGACTGCACCCCTGGTCTACTCCACCATCGCCCGGTTGGCGGCCGAAAACCGGCGCGACGATCAGCTGCCACCGCTCAAGGCCACGCAACAGGCCTTTCTCGCCGCCACGAGGGCTGGTGACGCGGGCGAGGCCGCGATGTGCAACCACCGCTTTCACGCACAGATCGGCGAGATGGCGCAGAACCCTTATCTGCAGCCCAGCCTCAACCGTATGCTGATCGACCACACAAGGCTCAGCCAGACCTTCTACCGCCCCGGCAACCCGGATGAACGCAAACTGGTGGAGACGGCCGGGCAACAGCATGACGCGATGATCGCAGCGATTGAAAACCGCGAACCGGCCGCGGCGGTCGAGCTGACCTTGCAGCACTGGGATCTCTCCCGCGACCGGATGGAGCGGTTCGTCCGCCCCGATCCGCTGCCTTTGGACGTCGCCAGCCAATCGGATACCCGCCATGCAGTTTGAAGGCATCTACACCCCGCTCGTCACGCCCTATCATGCGGACTTTTCGCTGAACGAAGCAGTGTTGGCACAGGTTGTCGAGCACCTGATCGCCGCTGGCGTGCACGGGATCATCGTCGCTGGCACCACCGGCGAATACTACGCGCAAACGCCCGAGGAACGCATCGACATGATGGGCCGGGTCAATGTGTTGATCGCCGGCCGGGTGCCCCTGATCGTTGGCGTCGGCTCCATCCGCACCGAAGAGGCGGTGGGTTACGCCACAGCCGCGCGTGACCTTGGCGCCGACGCGATCCTCGTCGCCACCCCGCCCTACGCCTATCCCACGGGGCGCGAGATTGCGCTGCACGCGCTGGCCATCGACCGGGCGGCGAACCTGCCGGTGATGCTCTACAACTACCCCGGTCGGATGTCGGTCAACATGGATGAAGAGACGTTGGATCGTCTCGGCCGCTCACCCAACTTCCGCGCCATCAAGGAAAGCTCCGGTGATATCAACCGTTTGCACATGCTGGCGCGGGATTATCCGCATATTGCGCTCTCCTGCGGGATGGACGACCAGGCGCTGGAATTCTTCGCCTGGGGTGCGCGCAGCTGGGTCTGTGCAGGCTCGAACTTTGCCCCCGAGGCGCATATCGCGCTCTACCGCGCCTGCGCCGTCGAGGGGGATTTCACCAAAGGCCGCGCCATCATGTCGGCGATGCTGCCACTGATGCGGGTGCTCGAACAGGGCGGCAAGTTCATCCAGTGCATCAAGTTCGGCCTCACCCTGCGCGGCATCGACGCCGGCCCGCCGCGTAAACCACTGCAACCGCTCAACAAAGACGACAAGCGCGAGCTGGAACAGGTGATCCGCACCATGGACCGCACCATCGCCGCCATCGAAGGGGGATCGTCATGACAAGGGAAAACCAACTCCCGCTTCATTTTGCCAAAAAAACTCCCGCCGGAGGCATCCGACAGTTCCGCCTTGCAGCGTCTTCCGACAGGAGCACCTGACATGACCGATCTTCTGACCCGCGCCGAATACGCCGCCATCGCTGCCGATCTGTCCTTTCCGGCGACGCCCTTTATCGACGGCAAGTATCGCCGCGGCACCGGCCCGGACATGCCAACGACCAACCCCGCCACCGGCGAGACCTTGGCCACAATCAGCACCGCCGGCGCCGAGGATGTGGACCTCGCCGTCGTGAAGGCGCGTGAGGCGTTCGAACAGGGGCATTGGTCACGCCTGCACCCGTCCGAGCGCAAGGACGTACTGATCCGCCTCGCCAAGCTGATGACCCGTAACCGCCGAGAATTGGCGGTGATGGAGAGCCTCGAGTCCGGCAAGCCGATCCGCGATTGCGAAACCGTCGACATCCCCGAAACCATCGCCTGCCTCAAGTGGCACGCGGAAGCCATCGACAAGATCTATGACCAAACCGGTCCGTCCGGCGATGACGCCATCAGCCTGATTGTCCGCGAACCCATTGGTGTGGTGGCGGTCATCCTGCCGTGGAACTTCCCACTCTTGATGCTGGCGTGGAAGATCGGCCCGGCGTTGGCGGCGGGCTGTTCGGTGATCGTGAAACCGGCCGAGCAGACCTCGTTGACGGCCCTGCGCGTCGCCGAACTGGCGGCGGAGGCCGGCCTGCCGCGCGGTGTGCTGCAGGTGCTGCCGGGCGATGGCCCCTCGGTCGGCGAACCGCTAGGCCGGCACATGGATGTGGACATGGTCAGCTTCACCGGATCGACCGACACGGGTCGGCGGTTTCTACACTATGCCGCCGACAGCAACCTGAAAAAGGTCGTTCTGGAATGCGGCGGCAAGAACCCGGCGGTGGTGCTGGAGGATGCCGAAAACCTCGATCTGGTGGCCGAGCACATCGCCAACGCGGCGTTCTGGAACATGGGGGAGAACTGTTCCGCCGCGTCGCGGCTGATCGTGCACAAGGCGGTCAAGGCACCGCTGATGGGGCGTCTGCTGGCCCGCTTGCGCGACTGGAAGACCGGCGATCCCCTGGACCCGGCCAATCATCTTGGCGCTTTGATCGACGCGGATCATTGCGCCAAGGTTGCCGGCTATCTGGGTGGCAAGGCGCTCGCTGGCGGCACGGCGGAAGGCGCCTATGTGCCCCCAACGATCTACGAGGTCACCCGCGACGATCCCAAGGCGCGCGAAGAAATCTTCGGCCCGATCCTGTCGGTGATTGAGGTCGCCTCGACCGACGAGGCGATCGCGCTGGCCAATGACACCGATTACGGCCTCGCCGCGTCGGTCTTCACCGCCAATGGCCGCACCGCCCTGCGCGCCGCACGAGCGATCCGGGCGGGCACCGTGACGGTGAATTGCTATGGCGAGGGTGACCTGACCACGCCCTTCGGCGGCTACAAGCAATCCGGCTTTGGCGGGCGCGACAACGGGGTGCACGCCCATGACCAGTATACCGAGTTGAAAACCATCTGGATCGACCTCAGCGATCCCGCAGCGGGGGACAATGTCGGATGATCCATTTTGAACAGACTTCGAAGTTAGACCTTGTTGTCTTGGCGGGCCACTATGCCACGTATGGAAGGTATGTGCCGCTCAACGGTGACTCGGCTGAGACGGTTCTGGTTGCTACATTGATGCCCTATCTTGCGGCATATACCGAGTGCGAGCGTCATCCCGACTGGGATGTCACGTTCCGTTCTTGTGGTTTCTCGCTTCAGGATGAAAACGGCCAAGAAGTGTTTCAGTCACTTGTCGGCGACCCTTTGACACAAATGTTTTTCGATGCTGTCAATGATGGCACGCTGACGCCGAACGACATTGCCATACTTTGCGCCCGTTCCCCGGTTTTCAGCCGCCTGAATGAACGTGTTGATGAGGCCGATTGGAATGCCCCTTTCGATCTGAATGTACGGGTCAAGTCCGTCCGTTTGGAGGCCGGACGACTGGTCAGTTTGTTGGATCATCCCGATCCCATGGAAGAAGTACAGAAACCTCGGCGCAAATCTCTTGTTGAACTGATTATGGCGAGGTTCGGATGACAGTTCTTGCCGACAAAACCCAACGCCGCGGACGTGGCGCGCGCAAGGCGGTGCGGCAGACGCGGGATATCACCATGCTGCCGGCGCTGAAGCGCGGCCTGCCGCTGACCGAGCCGATGGATAGTGACCAGATCGCGCGGATCGATGCGGCGTCGATGCAGATCCTGGAGAACGTCGGCGTGGTGTTCCGCGATGAGATCGCATTGGCCGATTGGCGGCGGGCCGGGGCCAAGGTGGAGGGGGAGACAGTCTATCTGGACCGGCACCTCGTACGCGACCTGATCGCCACGATCCCGGAGACCTTCACCTACACCGCGCGCAACCCAGCCAACAACCTGCCGTTTGGCCGCGATCACGCGATCTTTGTACCGATGACCGGCGCGCCCTACCTGCGCGATCTGGAGGACGTGCGGCGCAACCCGACGCTCGACGACCTCGCCAATTTCCACAAGCTTTGCCACATGCTGCCGGCGATGCATTCGACGGCGCATCACATCGTCGAGCCGTTTGACCACCCCATCAGCCACCGGCACCTGCGCATCACCTATTCGTCGATGAAGCATTCGGACAAGACCTTCATGGGTATGACGACGAGCCCGAAGAACGCCGAAGACGTGATGGAGATGTGCGCGATCCTCTTTGGTGACGCGTATATGGAGACGCACCCGGTGGTGACCGGCAATTGCAACGGCAATTCGCCGCTGGTGTGGGACGAAACCATGCTGGGCGCGATGCGGGCGTTTTGCCGGCGCAACCAGCCGGTCTTGTGCTCGCCCTTTGTGCTCGGCGGGGCCAATACGCCCGCCTCGGTCGCGCCGACGGTGGCGCAGCTCAATGCCGAGGCGCTGTCCGCGCTGGCCTATACGCAAGTCATCCGCCGCGGCTGCCCGGCGATCTATGGTCACTACTTGTCGACCGTGTCGATGAAGTCCGGTGCGCCGATGGCGGGCACACCCGAGATCAGCCTGATGAACCTGATGATCGGCCAGATGGCGCGGTTTTATGGTGTGCCATGGCGCACCTCGAACACGTTGGGCGGGGCCAAGACGTTTGACGCGCAGGCAGGGTACGAATCCGCCACAACGCAGATGGCGGTGCATATGGCGGGGGCCAATTACATGTGGCACTCGGCGGGCTGGAACGAGGCCGGGATGCACTGTTCGATGGCCAAGTTCATTGTCGATGCCGAACAATGCGCCATGGCCTACCGCATGGCCGAGGGTATCCGCTGGGATGATTTCGACGCGGCGGTCGCAGCGGTGGCCGATATTGGCCCGGGCGGGCATTACCTTGGCCATCCGCACACGCTCGAAAATTTCCAGCGCGCGTTTTTCATGCCCGAGATGTTCGACAACAACTCGATCGAGCAATGGCAGGCCGAAGGGTCGGTCGAGATCACCGAACGGGCGCTGATCCGGGCGCGGGCCTTGCTGTCCGAGTATGAAGAGCCGCGTTTGGATGCGGGCGTGGACGAGGCGCTGCGGGATTACATCGCCCGGCGGGAACGGGAGATCCCGGCGGCGGAGGCGTTGAACCAGGATCACTGAGCGGCGGCGCTTTCGGCAGCCGGTGGGACGCTCCGCGGGGAGTTTATTGGGCAAGATGAAGAGGACGGGTCTGTGACGTCGATCGAGGTCAAGAAACTGCCGGTGGATCCGGGGCCTGCGGCCTGGAACGCGCTTTTGCCCGAACCGGGGGCCGCGCGGCCCTTGGAGGGCGCGGTGACGGCGGATTGGCTGGTGATTGGGGCGGGTTTTGCCGGGCTCGCGGCGGCGCGGCGGTTGTCTTTGCTGCATCCCGGGGATCGGATCGTGCTCTTGGAGGCGCGGCGGGTGGCGGAGGGGCCGGCAGGGCGTAATTCGGGGTTTATGGTCGATCTTCCGCATGATCTGACCAGTGACGATTATGGCGGGGCGCTGGAGCATGATCTGGCGCAGACCAAGGCGAACCGGGCCGGCATTGGTTTTGCACGGGAGACGGCTGAAGCGTTTGGGTTGGTGGGTGAGGCTTTTGCCCCCATCGGCAAGACCAACGCGGCGGCGACCGAGAAGGGACATCAACACAATCTCGACTACGCGCAGCACCTGACCAGTATGGGTGAGACGCATGAGATGCTGGACGCGCAGCAGATGTTTGAGATGACCGGGACGCGCTATTACCGCAGCGGGCTTTACACCCCCGGCGCGGTGATCCTGCAGCCGGCGCTGTTTGTCCGCGGTGTGGCGCAGGGGATCGTGTCGAACCGGGTGTCTGTGCATGAGACGTCGCCTGTGACGTGGCTCGATTGGGCCGGGGATTGGGTCGCGACGACGCCCAATGGCCAGGTGACGGCACCCAAGGTGATCCTGGCGGTGAACGGGCATGCGGAGAGCTTTGGCTTTTTCACCGGGCAGTTGATGCATGTCTTTACCTATGCGTCGATGACCCGGGTGTTGACCTCGGAGGAACAGGCGCGGCTGGGTGGGCAGCGGCAATGGGGGGTGACGCCGGCGGATCCTCTGGGCTCGACCGTGCGGCGGGTTTCGGGCACTGGTGGCGACCGGATCGTGGTGCGCAACCGCTTTACCTATGATCCGTCGATGGAGGTGTCGGAGGCGCGGATACGGGACGTCGCGCGCAGCCATGACCGCGCCTTTGCCGCGCGTTTTCCGATGCTGGGCGGCGTGTCGATGGCGTATCGCTGGGGCGGACGGCTGTGCCTGTCGCGCAATTCGGTGCCGGCCTTTGGGGAGGTGGCGCCGGGGCTCTATGCGGCCTGCTGTCAGAACGGTTTGGGCACGGCCAAGGGCACGTTGGCGGGTATGCTGGCGGCGGATTTGGCCTCAGGGGAGTCGTCGGAGCTGCTCGACTGGATGCTGGCCGAAGCGCCGCCGCAGAAGCTCCCGCCGCGGCTGATTGCGCAGTTGGGGGCGACGGCGGTGCTGCGTTGGGGCGAGTTTCGGGCGGGACGGGAGCTTTAGGCGAACTCTGACTTGGTGTAGCCTTGCAGGTAGAGCAGGGAGGTCAGGTCGCCGTGGTTCACACGGAGCTCACATTGCGCCTGCACCGACGGTTTGGCGTGCAGCGCCACACCCGCGCCGGCGCGGTCCAACATACCCAGATCATTGGCGCCGTCGCCCACCGCTAACACCTGCGCCTCTGCCAGATTCAGGCGCGCGGCGATCTCCTCCAATGCCTGCACCTTGGCGGCGCGGCCGAGGATCGGCGGCACCACACGGCCGGTCAGATGGCCATCAGAAATCTCCAGAGTGTTGGCGCGGTTTTCGTCGAACCCAAGCCGAGCCGAGACCGCTTGCGTAAACGCCGTGAAGCCACCGGAGACCAGCACGCAATAGGCGCCATGGGCTTTCATCGTCGCCAGCAGGTTGGTCCCGCCGGGCATCAGGGTGATGCGGGTGTCGAGCACGTCTTGGATCACCGTCTCGGGCAGCCCTTCCAGTAAGGCAACCCGTTCGGTCAACGCGCCCTCGAAATCCAGCTCACCATTCATCGCGCGGGCGGTGATGGCTTTGACATGGGCGCCGACACCCGCCACCTCGGCCAGCTCATCGATGCATTCCTGCTGGATCATGGTGCTGTCCATATCCGCCAGCAGCATCGCCTTGCGCCGGCCCTCGGCGGGCTGGAGGTTCAGGTCGACGCCCTGATCGCTCAGCGTCGCGCGGGTGTGGGAAAAGGTGTCGGGCGCGGAGGGCAGGGGGAATTCCGCCGCCTCGTCGGGCGACAGCCATGACGCCGTACCGCCGCCCCACGCATTGCGCAGCGCTTCGACAAGGGCAGGGTCCAGCGAACCGGGTTTGGCGATCAGCGTGGCGACGAGCATGCGGGGTCTCCTGTTGCGCTGGACGCCTCTTAGCGGGCGCGTGGGAAAGGTGCCAGAGGCCAGCCTGTCGCGTCTCCGGGGCGCCTGTCAGGCAAACGCGCCCTGGCAGAACCAGCCTGATCCCAGCGCCGCGCCATGGGCGTAGAAGAGCCACAGCCGGTCACCGCGGTCGGTCTCCACCCGCCAGTAATCGCGCTGGCCGCTGCGCCAGTCGGGATCGTCCAGCCACCATTCGGGCGCGATGCGTTCCGGCCCGGTGGCGCCCACCGGCGCGAAATCACGCCCGCGCCAGCGGAACCGGGCAGGCAGGCGCGGCGTGTCGGGGGCCATCACCGGTTCGGGGCGCCAGAGCGTCAGCGGCCGGGCGACCGGGGGTTGTGGCCAGTCGGTGGCAGGCTCGGACCAGGCCGCCGCCAGCGTCTGGGCGCCTTTTTCGGGGATATGGCTTTGGCCTGGATGCCGGCGGGTGATCGCCTCCATCCCGATGCGGGCGCCCAGCCGGCCGATCAGGTCCTCCATCGCCGCACCCTGGCTGCGCCGGGCCTGACCGCGGCGTGCGGCCTCAAGGTGTCCGGCGGTGGCGCGGTCATGCAGCGGTTCGTGCCGCACCGCCTCAAGCCGCAGCATGTCGATCCCGGGGCCGGCGTCGATCTCGGGCAGCTTCATCCGGATCAAAGGCTCCAGCCGGTGCGGATCATACGTGGCGCTGGCGGCGATCACCGTCAGCCATTGCATGCTGTGATCCGAGCGATGCGCCTCGAGCCGCAGGCTGCGCGCCCCCCGGCCCTTGGTGCGCAACTTGTCACAGAGCGGCTCGAGCATCCGGGCCACCCCGGCGGCGACATCCGCCTCGAGCCCGATGGGCTCGGGCAGGGTGAGGCGCATGGCAAAGCGGTCGGGTGGGGTGGCCGGCGCAATGGGTTCCGGGGCGCTGCCCATGGCCTGGTCCAGCCGGTCCACCAGCCCGCGTCCGAACCGGCGCGCCAGCCCGGCGCGGGGCTGGCCGATCAGATCGCCGATGCTGCGCAGGCCCAGCCGGGCCAGTTGCTGCTGCACATGGCTGTCGATGCGCAGCGCGGCGACGGGCAGCGGCGCCAGCGCGCTATAGCTTTGCCCCGGGGCGGCGATCCGGCTGCTGTCTTGTGCCGGGGCCATGGCGGTCGCGGGTGCCGCCCCGCCGCGTTCCCAATGCCGCCGCTTGCCGGCGCGGGCGCGGGTTGCATAAGCCTCCTGATCAATGGCATCGCCCGACCGATGTGGGCTGGCGGATTGCGCGCTGAACCGCGCCAGCGCCCAGGCCGCACCCAACGTGTCGGCAATGCCCAGCCGCACCGACAGGCCCAGATCGGTGCAATCCTGTGCCACCTGAAGGGCCAACGCCTCCTCCCCGCCGAAGAGATGCGCGCAGCCGGTGAGGTCGATCACCAGCGCATCGGGCGCCTCCTGCGCAACCCAGGGCGAAAAGCGCCCGGCCCAGCGGTGCAACGCGCCCAGAAAGGCGGCCTCGCGCTGGGGGACCTGCGCACGGGTGATCAGACCGGCACACATGGCATGGGCATCGCGCAAGGGTTGCCCCTTGTGTAACCCGGCCTCCGAGGCCGCTTGCGACAGCGACGACAGCACCTGCATCTGCCCGGTATCTTCGACCACGGCAAAGGGCTGATCGGCCAGCCATGGCGACTGGCGGATCAGCCGTTCGGCGCCAAGGCGCGGAAACCAGAGCGATAGGACACGGCGATGTGGCATGGCAGCAATTAATTTGTTCACATTTTGTTCTAGTGTGAATCGGCATCCGAGTCGAGGCCCTGGCGCGCCGCACACCTGCCTTTTCGACCGTCTTTGCCCGGGCATAGCGACGGGGCGTCAGTGTTGACAGGGGCAGGCCTGCGGGCGGATCATCAACCCTGTGAGGGAGGAAGCGCCATGACACCCGGCAAGGCCTATCTGACATCCGACGAGATTCGCAGCCTGTCTGCCCGGTCCGATCTCTGGGGCACCTGGCTGATCCTGCATTGCTGGGGGCTGATCCTGGGGGCGGTGGCGTTGTTTGCGCTTTGGCCCAACCCGTTGACCTTTCTGTTGGCGGTGATCGTGATCGGATCACGGCAACTGGGCCTCGCGATCCTGATGCATGAGGCTGCGCATAACGCGATGTTCCGCACGCCTTGGCTGAACAATTGGGTCGGCGAATGGCTTTGCGGCCGGCCGATCCTGGCCGATCTGGCCGAATACCGGCATTACCACCTGACCCACCACCGCCACACCCAGACCGAAAAAGACCCCGACCTGCGGCTGTCCAAACCCTTTCCCACCACCCGCGCCTCGCTGCGGCGCAAGCTGATCCGCGACCTCACCGGCCAGACCGGGATCAAGCAGCGCGCCCAGCAGATCATGTTTGCCTTCAAGATGGCGGGCGAGGTCGAGGGCCAGCCCACCGCGCAGGACCTCGCCCAGGCCTTTTCCGGCCCGGTCCTCGGCCGCGCGCTGATCGCCAATGCGGTGATCTTTGCCGTCTTCTGGGCTTTGGGCGCCTGGTGGTACTGGCTGGCCTTCTGGCTCTTGCCAATGCTGACATGGTTCCAACTGGCCCTGCGGGTGCGCAGCATTGCCGAACACGGCGCGGTCGAGTTCAGCGACGATCCGTTCCGCAATACCCGCACCACGTTGGCCAACCCTCTGGAACGTCTGCTCTTTGCGCCTTATTGGGTGAATTACCATCTGGAGCATCACCTGATCATGCACATCCCCGCCCACAACCTGCCGCGCCTGCATGCGATGTTGCTGGGCAAGGGCCTTGGCCCCAAAATGACCACGGCGCCGGGCTATCTGGATGTGTTGCGGCAGGCCACCTCCCGCCCGGCATGAGCTATGCCCCCCACGACACCCTGATCGCCCCGGCCCGCCCCTCGGCACAGCTTTGGCGTCTGGGTCTTGGGATTGTCGTGGCCATTGTGGTGATGTTCGGGCTGACCCGGGCGCTCTTTGGCGCGGTGCATTTCATCCTGGGCGAAGACGCGTATTGGAGCCTTCTCACCCTGCTTCAAACCGCCTCTACGCCCTTTGGCCTGCTGATCCTGCTTTTTAGCATGGGGTTCATGGCGATCGGCGTGCTGGTGGCGATGCAGATGGTGCATCGGCGCGGGGTGCTGCAGCTGATCGGGCCATTGGCCCTTGCCTGGCGGCAATTCCGGCGCGTGACCGTGGCGCTGGTATTGCTCTACGCGCTTGTGATGCTGTTGCCACCCTGGTCATACGCGGGCGAGACGCAGCCGGGTCTGGCGTTCGGCACCTGGCTGTCGCTGCTGCCGTTGACCGTGCTTGGGCTGCTCATTCAGACCGGCAGCGAAGAGCTGCTCTTTCGCGGTTATATCCAGTCGCAACTGGCCGCCCGTCTGCGGCATCCGCTGGTCTGGCTAACGCTGCCCTCGGCGCTTTTTGCGCTGGGCCATTATGCGCCGGGGGTTTACGGGCCCAACGCCCCGCTGATTGCGCTTTGGGCCTTTGTCTTCGGCGTTCTGGCGGCGGACCTCACGGCGCGCTCGGGCACGCTTGGCCCCGCGCTGGCGCTGCATTTCGTCAACAACTTCGTCGCCATTGCCATCACCTCGATGCAAGGCGACATGTCGGGCCTTGCGCTGTCGAAACTGCCCTTTGGTTCCGACGATATCGAGGCGGTCCGCGCGCTGCTGCCCCTCGACCTTGCGATGCTGATTGTCTCTTGGCTGGCCGCCCGGGTCGCCCTGCGCCTGTGATTGCAATTCGCGGGGCACAGGCTTAAGTCAGAGCCAGCCAACAGCAAGAGCCGCTGACATGAACTGGATCTCCAACTACGTCCGCCCGCGGATCAACTCGATCTTTTCGCGCCGCGAAGTGCCCGAAAACCTCTGGTCCAAGTGTGATGGCTGCGGCACCATGCTGTTTCACCGCGAAATCAGCGACAACCTGAATGTCTGCACCAATTGCGGCCACCACATGTATATCTCGCCGCGCGACCGGTTTCACGCGCTGTTCGACGGGGGTGTGTTCAACGAGGTCTCGGTGCCCGAACCGCTGGCCGATCCGCTGCAATTCCGTGACCAGAAACGCTATCCCGACCGCATGAAGGCGGCACAAAAGCAGACCCAGGAAAAAGAGTCGATGCTGGTCGCCACTGGCGAGATTGGCCGCACCCCCATCGTGGCCGCTGCGCAGGATTTCTCGTTCATGGGCGGGTCGATGGGCATGTATGTCGGCAACGCCATCATCGCCGCCGCCGAAGAGGCCGTGCGCCTGGGCCGTCCGCTGGTCCTGTTCTCCGCCGCCGGCGGTGCCCGGATGCAAGAGGGCATCCTCAGCTTGATGCAGATGCCGCGCACGACGGTGGCTGTGCAGATGCTGAAAGAGGCGGGCTTGCCCTATATCGTCGTGCTGACCCATCCCACCACCGGGGGCGTCACTGCGTCATACGCGATGCTGGGGGACGTGCAGATCGCTGAACCCAATGCGCTGATCTGCTTTGCCGGGCCGCGGGTGATCGAACAGACGATCCGCGAAAAGCTGCCCGAGGGTTTTCAGCGCGCCGAGTATCTGCTCGACCACGGTATGCTCGACCGCGTCACCGACCGGCGTGAAATGCGCAATGAACTGACTGTGATCTGCCGCATGCTGATGAAGATGCCGCCGCCCACCTGGGGGGACCTGCCGCCGCCCGGACCGGAGGATACCACGGCACCCGCCCCGGCCGAAGCGCAGCCCACCGAATGACGGCGCAAAGCTCGGACGTCATCCTCGAACGGATGATGGCGCTGCACCCCAAGATCATCGACCTGACCCTGGATCGCGTCTGGACGCTTCTGGATGCGTTGGGTAGTCCGCAGAACGACCTGCCGCCGGTCATCCACATCGCCGGCACCAATGGCAAAGGCTCCACCCAGGCGATGCTGCGCGCCGGGCTCGAAGGCGCGGGCAAGACCGTGCATGCCTATACCTCGCCGCATCTGGCGCGGTTTCACGAACGGATCCGGCTGGCCGGGGAGCTGATTTCCGAGGACGCGCTGACCGCGGTGCTGGACGAATGCTACGCCGCCAATGGCGATGCGCCGATCACCTATTTTGAGATCACCACCTGCGCCGCCCTTCTGGCCATGGCGCGGACCCCGGCGGATTACACTTTGCTGGAGGTTGGGCTGGGCGGTCGTCTTGACGCCACCAATGTCATCGCCAAACCGGCGCTGACGATCATCACGCCGGTGTCGATGGATCACGAACAGTTCCTTGGCGACACGCTGACCAAGATCGCTGGCGAAAAGGCGGGGATCCTCAAGCGCGGCGTGCCCTGCATCGTCGGCCCACAAGCAGAGGAGGCCGAAACCGCGATCGAGGCCCGCGCCCAGGCGGTTGGCGCTCCACTGCTCAGCCACGGCCAGCACTGGCATGTGCACAGCGAACACGGGTGGCTGGTCTATCAGGACGACACCGGCCTTCTCGACCTGCCGCTGCCCAACCTGCCCGGCGCGCATCAATTGCAGAACGCCGGCGCCGCCTTGGCCGCCTTGCGCCATCTGGGCTTTGGCGAAGACGCGATTGAGGCCGCCGTCACCCGCGCCGAATGGCCCGCGCGGATGCAGCGCCTGCGCCATGGCCCGCTGGTCGAGGCCGCACCGCAGGTCGAACTCTGGCTCGATGGCGGTCACAATCCCGCGGCCGGGCAGGCGCTGGCGGCGCATCTGGCCACTCTGCCGGCACGGCCCACGCATCTGATCTGCGGCATGCTCAAGACCAAGGATGCCAGCGGCTACATGGCGCCGCTCGCCACGGTGACCGACAGCCTCACCGCCGTCTCCATCCCCGGTGAAGCCGCCACTTTGCCCGCCGAAGACACCGCTGCGATGGCCGAGAAGGTCGGCATCACCGCCCGCACGGCCGACAGCGTAGGCGCCGCATTGGACGATATTGCTCAAAAAGATCCGCAGGCCCGCGTGCTGATCTGCGGCTCGCTCTACCTCGCAGGCGCGGTCCTGCGCGAAAACGGCTGAAACCCAGTTCACATCTCCCACACGCAAAGCGACAGCATATTGACTGATTCGCGCCCGATACCCTATATTTTGCGGCAACGCATAGCAAAACAGGCGCGCTAACCGCCGGCAAAGGACGAGCAGATGTCGCAAGGTCTCTACCTGGCCGCTTTTGTCGTGAGTCTCACGGCCCTGCCCGCTATTGCCCAACAAACCCGGATCAGCGAGGGCCGCGCGACGCTGGACGTCACGCTCAGCGGCCAGATGGTGACCGTCTCGCGCAACGGCGCGGCCTGTCCGCCGGCCTGTATTCAGCCGATGATGGCCGCCCCCGGGGTCGCCACGATTGGCGAGCTTGAGGTGCTGGATTTCCTCGATCTCTTCGTGGCGGATGGCCGCGGCCTGCTGATCGACGCCCGTCTGCCAGCGGGCTACGGAGTGGGTACTCTGCCGGGCGCGGTCAACGTGCCCTCGGCCACGCTGGCCCCCGACAACCCCTATCGCGCCGATCTGCTGAGCGCTTTGGGTGTGCGGGATGGGGATTTCTCAGGCGCCTACGATCTGGTGCTCTTTGCCGATGGGCCGGCCGCGCCTGAGGTGCCTGTCGCGCTGCGCAGCCTGCTCGAGGCCGGGTACCCGGCGGAGAAATTAAAGTACTACCGGGGGGGATATCAGACCTGGACGGCGCTGGGGCTCAGCACCGCGGCCGGGCAATGAGTGTACGTGAACCCAAGAGAGTGCCATGATCCGTATGTTCCTGTTTGCCGCCGGATTTGTCGCCATCACGCTGGTGTTGGTGATCTATCAGCCTGGGTCATCGCGCCCGTCCCGCGATGTACCCGAGCCGGTGACCCGCGCCGAACCGGCGCCTTTGGCCCCCACCGCTCCGGCGCAGATCGCCGCCCCCGCGACGCAAGCTTTGGCCCAGCCCGCCCCGGCGCCGCGCATGGCTGCGCCAACCGCCTCCGGCACGATGGATGACCAGGCGCTGCGCAAGATGACGTGGGACACGCTGTCGAACCTCAACACCGCCACGGGCCGTGAAAGCGCGCCGGGCCAGCCGGGCAGCCTTTTGCACACCATCGTGCGCCGGTCGCTCGAAGACGGCAACGCCGCGCCCGCCCCTCAGCCGCCGGTCGTGCCGGATACCTATGTCGTACAGGCGGGCGACAGCCTGATCTCAATTGCCGAGAAGGTTTACGGCGACGTCAACATGACCGGGCCGCTTTTTGCGGCCAATCAGGCCTTCCTCACCCGGCCCGATGACCTGCGCCCGGGCCAGCGCCTGGTTCTGCCCGCGCCCTAATCCACCCATAGTGGTCAAGAAAAGCCCTAATCATACAGGTTGAAGGCACAACCATATGTTGACGTATAGCGCGGCTATCGACTATGCATGAGGCGTCGGACGGTGCTGTCTGCCACTGTTGGTGCCGGGACGACGATGGGGGACAGGTCATGGCACGTCATCATGTCGGACTGGCAATACGCGGTGCCGCAGGCGCCTGCCGGGGGTGCCGATGATCCGGCTGGCCCTGATGTCCGTCGCATTTGTCGTGGTGACCGCTGGTTTGTTGTGGATGTCGGGTGACCGGCCGCAAGCCATCATTGTCGAGGATCAGGTCACCCGCGCGGCCCCTGCGCCGCTTGATCTGACACCCGCTTTGCCGCAGCCCGCAGCCGTGCCAGCCCCCGCGCCGCAGCCCGTCACGCCCACACCTGCGCCGACCCAAACGGCGTCGGTCCCGTCCGTCCGCCCCCCCGCCGGCCGAAATGACAACGACGACGTGATGGAAGCCTTGCGCACCATGAGCTATGGCATCGTCAGCGAATTCAACAAGCCCGACACCCCCGCGGCGCCGACCCCTCAGGCGGCAACCACCCCCGACCCCGCCGCGATGCAGGCCGCGCTCAGCCAGCGTCTGAAAGACGCTACACCAACCCCGGCCCCTACCCGCACCTACACCGTGCAAGAGGGCGACAGCCTGCCGGGGATCGCGTTCAAATTCTACGGCAGCACGGTCAGCTACCTGTCGATCCTGCAGGCCAACCCAGACCAGATGTCCGACCCCGGTGATATCCGGGCGGGCATGGTTCTGATCATCCCGGAGTTATGACATTCAGGCAGAAGACCCGAAGTGAGCAGTCTTGAGGGTCCTTCGGGACCCTCCTTTTTTGCCTGTTAAACAGCCCAATCCGCCGCTTGCATTTCGCGTAACCTGCTGGCCGTGCGTTCAAATTCGAAACTGCCGGTGCCTTCGACATAGAGCATTTCGGGCACAGCCGCGGCCGAGGCGATCACCTTGACCCGCGCCTCGTAGAGCGCGTCGATCAGGGTGACAAAGCGCTTGGCCTCGTTGAAATTCTGCCGGCTGAGCTGCGGGATATCCTCGATCACCAGCACGCGCACGGCCTCGGCCAGGGCGAGGTAATCCGCCGGCCCCAGCGCCCGCCCGCAAAGATCAAAGAACGACGCCCGCGCCACCCCGTTGTGATAGCGCGGCAAGGTCACTTCGCGGCCTTTCACGCGCAGGGTCAGAGTGTCTTCGTTGTCATGCGTGAGCTCTGACCACAGCGCATCGATCTGCCCTCGCGCCTCGCGGCCATAAGGCGTGAAATAGACCTGCGCGCCGGCCAGCCGATCCTGCCGGTGATCGCGGTCCGACACCAGCTCTTTGACCACCATCCGCTCTTTCAGCAAAGCGATAAATGGCAGGAACAGCTGCCGGTTCAACCCGTCTTTATAGAGGTCATCCGGCACCCGGTTCGACGTGGTCACCACGACGCAGCCGGCATCGAACAGCTGCTGGAACAGCCGCCCGACAATCATCGCGTCAGTGATGTCGGTGATCTGCATTTCGTCGAACGCCAGCAGGCGCACCGCGTCGCTGACCGCCTTGGCCACCGGCTTGATCGGATCCTCGACGCCATCGCTGCGCAAGCGATGAATCTCGGCCTGGATCTCTTGCATGAAGGCGTGGAAATGCACCCGCCGGGCGGTCACGCCCAGCGTATCAACAAAGAGATCCATCAACATGGATTTGCCGCGCCCGACCCCACCCCAAAGGTAAAGCCCCTTGGGCGGTTCCGGCGCCTTGCGAAAGAGCCCCTTTTTCACCGGCTGCGCGAGTGCGGCACGGATGCGCTCCAGCTCGGGCAGGGCCGCGATCTGGGCGTCATCGGGGATCAGCTTTCCTTCGGCCACGCGGGCCTCATAGGTGTCGGCAACGCTTTGCATACTTCCGCATACCGTGCTGCGCGGCGCTTGTGTAGGGGGCGTTTTGGCCCGCCCGCGCGTCACATCAAATTTCCTGATGTGAACCGTCAATTCTTTGCAATTGACCGCCTCACCATTCCCGGCAATATCCGCCAACGCCAAGGAGGCACCCATGACCACCCGAACCCCGCTCTTCACCCCCGTCCTGATCGTGGGCTGCGTGATCATGCTGATCTCCTTTGCCATCCGGGCAAGCTTTGGCGTCTTCCAGATCCCGATTGCCGAAGAGTTCGGCTGGCTGCGCGCCGAGTTCAGCCTTGCCATCGCGATCCAGAACCTTGCCTGGGGCATCGGCCAGCCGATCTTTGGCGCCATCGCCGAAAAGATCGGCGACAAGCGCGCCATCGTGCTGGGCGCTTTGACCTATGCAGCCGGCCTCGTGCTGTCGAGCTTTGCCGTCACCCCCACCGCCCACCAGTTCTACGAAATCCTTGTGGGCTTCGGCATTGCGGGTACCGGGTTCGGCGTCATCCTCGCCGTTGTCGGCCGCGCCTCGAGTGACGAGAACCGCTCGATGAGCCTCGCCATCGCCACCGCGGCGGGCAGTGCCGGCCAGGTCTTTGGCGCGCCGGTGGCCGAGTTCCTGCTGACCCAGATGCCGTGGCAATCGGTCTTCCTGGTCTTTGCCGCGACCATTCTGCTGGTGCTGCTGACACTGCCGCTGATGCGGGTGCCTTCGCCGCCCGCGACAAAGACCGAGCTTGAGGAAAGCCTGGGCCAGATCCTGCTGCGTGCCGGGCGCGACCCGTCTTTTGCGCTGATCTTCATCGGGTTTTTCAGCTGCGGTTACCAGCTCGCCTTTGTCACCGCGCATTTCCCGGCCTTCGTGACCGAGATGTGCGGCCCGATCCTGCCCGGTGGCGTGCTGCACAGCGTCGGGATCACCACGACCTCGGCGCTGGGCGCGGTGTCAATCTCGCTCATCGGTCTGGCCAATATCGCCGGCACGCTGGCCGCCGGCTGGGCCGGGCGGCGCTGGTCCAAGAAATACCTGCTGGCGGGCATCTATACCGGGCGGACCATCGTGGCGGCGCTCTTTATCCTGCTGCCGATCACGCCTTTGTCGGTGATCCTGTTCTCGGTCGCCATGGGCGCGTTGTGGCTCGCCACGGTGCCACTGACCTCGGGCCTGATCGCGCATATCTACGGGCTGCGCTACATGGGCACGCTTTATGGGATCGTGTTCTTCAGCCACCAGCTGGGCAGCTTCCTCGGCGTTTGGCTGGGCGGGCGCATGTATGACATGACGGGCGACTACACCATGGTCTGGTGGATCGGTGTCGGTGTCGGCGCGCTCAGCGCCATCGTTCACCTGCCCGTTCGTGAACGGCCCGCAACGGCGGTAGCAGCGGCCTAGTCGTTGCGCGCCAGCGCCGGTTGCAGCAACGCCACCAGAGCGTCGGTATGGCTATAGACCAGCGCGTGCCCGGCCCCTTCGATCACCTCGTGTCTGGCTTGGCGGTTCCATTCGGTCAACCGGCCCATGGCGCGGATCGGGATGACGGTATCGGCGTCGCCCCAGATCGCCAGCACCGGCAGGCCTTGCTGTGCGATCTTGCGATGCGCGTCCTCCAACGGATGCCTAAGCGCCCCGCGCAAAGACGACAGGACCGAGGGCACAAAGCCGCGCCGGTCCAGCTCGGCCAGTTGCACGTCGGCAATGTCCGGCACGGTGGTCGGCAACCCGCGTTCGGCCTCGACATAGCCGCGGTGCTGCCCGGGCCAGACCATGTGAAACAGCCAGTCGCCGATGAATGGCCAATCCAACACCCGTTTCGCCAGCGATCCCAGATCGTGGCCCATCCCACCGGGCGCGATCAGGATCAGGTGGCGCAGGCGATGATCCTCCTCCGCGGTAAAGGTCGAGGCAACGATGCCGCCCATCGAATAACCCATCAACGTGACATCCTCCTGCAGCCCTTCATGGGTCAGCAGCTCGCTGAGTTGCCGGGCAAAGAAACCCGGGGTCTGCGGCCCCCGCGGCACATCCGAATAGCCGCGCCCGTAAAGGTCATAGGTCAGCACGCGATAGCCTTTCTCGACCAACCGCTGCCGCAGCCCGTCCCACACCGGCGAGGGCGTCGTCAGCCCGTGCACGCAGACAATGACCGGTCCGCTCTCTGGCCCGAACCAGCGATAATGCGTGCGCCCGCCGGACAGCCCGGCAAACCGTCCCGGCGCGTCCCTTTGCAGATCGACCACCTTGCGCCGCTGCCATTCCCGCAGCCCTGGCAGCAGCGCCACGACCAGCAGGAGAAGGAGCAGCACAAACTCCATCGATCAACCCTGCCAGCGGTCGAGGATATAGCGGCTGGTCATCAGATCCAGATGCGCCCCGCCGCCGTTTTTGAAGAGCGTGATTTCCTCCGCGTCCTGCCGCGTGAACGCTGCCATGTCGTAGTAATCGGCTACAATGTCCTCGGGTGTGATGACACCCGCCTCCAACGGGATCTTCAACTCACCGATATGGTGCAGCGTGGTGTCCCGGCTGTCGACAAAGATCCGCGCGCGGCGCAAGGCGGTGTCGTCAGCCTCCCGCATGTCGGGCTTGAAGGCGCCAATGAGGTCCAGATGCGTGCCCGGACGCAGCCATTCACCTTGGATAAACGGCGCGCCCGACATGGTGGCCGAACTGACGATATCCGCCGCCCCCACGGCGCTTGCCAGATCGTCGGTCCAGCCGATGCCCATCTCGTCGGCCATCGCTTGGGCGGAGGCAGTGGTGCGGTTCCAGACAGTAAAGCGCGCGTCGGGGAACAAGGCGCCATAGGCCTGCACCAAAGACCGCCCCACCGTCCCCGCGCCCACAATCAGGATATCGCGGCTGTCCGGGCGCGCCAGCTTGCGCGCCGCCAGCAGGCTGTCTCCGGCGGTCTTCCACTTGGTCACAAGGTGGAAGTCCAGCACCGCCGCCAGATCACCACTGGCATCGTCAAAGAGGTTCACCGCGCCGTGGATCATCGGCACGCCGCGCGCCGGGTTGCCCGGAAACACCGTCGCCGCCTTGACCAAGAGCCCCAGCCCGTCGATCCAGGCCGTCCGGTTCAGCAGCGTGTCGTCACCGCGATAGAGGAACGTGTCCTCGATCTCTGCCTTGGGCAGGCGGTGCCCGACCTCCAGCGCGTCGGTCAGGCCCAGCCAATCCAGCCGCGCCTCACCTTCCGCGAACGGGATGAAGGTGGTCATCTCGCCTCCTCCTCTGTCAGCAATCCATGGCGGACCAGGCAGTCCGCCCAGCCTTGTGAACCGTCAAACAGATGCCCCTGCCAGCCGCGCGCCGTGGCCGCAGCGATATTCTCGGCCCGGTCATCGGTGAAGAGCAAGCCATCCGGCGGCACGCCACTATCCGCTTCGACCATCTCATAGATCCGCGCCTCGGGCTTGATGACGCCCATATGCCCCGAGATGTAACGCCGGTCGAATTCGCGCAGGAACGGGTAGGCGGGCTCGGCCACCGCAAAGGTCCCGATGCCGAAATTCGTCAGGGCAAAGACCGGCACACCTTTGTCGCGCAAAGCGCGCAAAAGCCGAACGGAATGCGGGATCTCCGGCGTTGCCAGCTCCAGCCAATTGTCATGCCACATGCCGATCTCGGCGCGCCAATGCGGGTACTTTTCCGCCCACGCCTGCACGGTTTCAAAGAAATCCCCACCCCGGTCGATCACGTCGTTCATACCGTGCAGGTCGACCTCGGCAAACATCGCGCGGCGCTGCTCGGGGCCGATCACCCGGTCATAGAACCGCTCGGGCACCCATTCGATCAGCACATTGCCGATGTCAAAGACCACCGCCTGCACGCTCATGCCGCGCCCTCACGCAGGGCGGCGCGCATCTCACGCTCCAGAGCGTCGAGAAACCGCGCCCGGTCGGCTTTCGAAAACGCCCGCCCGCCGCCTTGGCGAAACGGGTCCGCCGCGCGCAGATCGGCCATCAGATCACGCGTCGCCAGCTGCGCGCCGATATTGGCTTGAGTCAGCGCCTCGCCATTATGGCGCAGCACCCGCGCGCCGTTTTCCACGCAGCGCGCCGCCAGCGGCATGTCCGAGGTGACCACCACGTCGCCGCGCCCGGCCCGGTCGGCAATCCACATATCGGCCACGTCCGGACCTTCGGGCACAATCACCACCTCGACCAGCGGGTTGCGCGACAACCGCAGCCCGCCATTGGCGACCAGCTTCATAGGCACCCTGTGGCGGGTGGCGACGCGCTCGGCCTCGTCTTTGACCGGGCAGGCATCGGCGTCGACGTAAAGGGTCGTCACGCCCACAGCGCCTCGGCGTGAAAGGCGACGTGATCCTCCATGAAACTGGCGACAAAGAAATACGAATGGTCATAGCCGCGCTGCATGCGGAACGTGCCCTCTTGCCGCCGCTCCATCATCGCCTGGGCCAGCGCCTCGGGTTTCAACAGGTCGAGGAACTGGTCCTCACTGCCCTGATCCACCAGCACCGGCCCGTTGAACCCCGTCTCGCGCATCATCAGCGTGCTGTCATGCGGCGCCCAGGTGCTCTGATCCGCGCCCAGATAAGCGCCCAGCTGCTTGCGCCCCCAGTCGCTGGTGCTGGGATGCGCGATGGGGGAAAAGGCCGATACCGACCGGAACCGCCCGGGCAGGTTCATCGCCAAAGTCAAGGCGCCATGTCCCCCCATGGAATGACCGGTGATCCCTTGGCGGTCGGGGTCGATATGGCCGGCATCAGCCAGCAAGTCGGGCAGTTCAGTAGACACGTAATCCCACATCCGGAAATGCGGCGCCCAGGGTGCTTGCGTGGCGTTGACGTAGAACCCCGCCCCCTGGCCCAAATCATAAGCCTCGTCATCCGCCACATCGTCCCCACGCGGCGAGGTGTCGGGAAAGACCAAAGAGATGCCATGCTCAGCCGCCCAGGCCTGGGCCCCCGCCTTGATCATCGCGTTTTCATGGGTGCAGGTCAGGCCCGACAGGTACCACAGCACCGGCACCGGGCCGTCCTGCGCCTCTTCCGGCCGGAATAGTCCAAAGGTCATGTCGCAGCCACAGGCCGCCGAGGCGTGCCGATACACGCCTTGAACCCCGCCAAAACACCGGTTTTCCGAAACGATTTCCATGCCGCCCTCCTGCCGTGGCCTTTCGGCCCGGTCAGCAGGGCCGCTTATGTGCCGTACCGTGCCATGAAGGTGTCGACAGCGCCATCCACAATCCGGGTGATCTCGGCATCGGAAAAGCTGTCTTTCAGGCCAAAGATCAGCTTGGGCCAGAGGTCGGCCTTGCAAAGCTCGGCAAACTGGTCGGCGGCGAGGTCCATATCGTCGATCTGCACTTCGCCGCGCAGCATCGCGGCTTGCAAATAGGTCACCAGCGCCTGCCGCATCCGCATCGGGCCGCTTTGATAGAATTGCCGCCCCAGATCGGGAAAGCGATCGGCCTCGGCCACACAAATGCGAAAGATGCGCTGGCCCATGTCGGAAAAGATAAAGCCCAGAAAGGTGCGCGCGACCTCTTTCAGCACCACGCGGGGTGGCTGGGTCAGGTCCATCGTCATCAGCGCGCCGTCCGCCTGGCGCTGACACTGCACCGAGGCCACCTCCATAAAGAGCAGGCGTTTGTCCGGGAAGTAGCTGTAAAGCGTGGCTTTTGAGACGCCGGCCGCCCGGGCGATGTCATCGACGCTGGCGCCTTCGAACCCGTCGCGCAAAAACACCTCGCGCGCGCCATCCAGCACCTGATCGAACTTACGCCCCTTGCGGACAGTGGTTGCCTCTGCCGTCATTCATACGCTCCTCATAACCCCTCTGTACCTATAAACCAGACAGTTCAGTTTGGGCAAGTTACATCGCCTCACTGGCATACGATCTGGCCGGTCGCCGGGGCGCTGCAGCCTTGCGTCGTGGCGTCGGGCGCCGGGAAGGTCAGGATAGGCAGGCTCATCGGTGCCGAGTTGGCCAAAGCGGCCCCGCCAGCAGACAGCGAGAGGAGGATGGCGAGGGTGAAGGCTTTCATGTCAGGGTCCTTTCTGAACTGGTCTGTTCACTTAAGTAAACTACTTGGTTTAGTTGTCAATATAAATCTGAACCACTCGGTTCACTTTTTGCACTTGCAGCATGCCATTGCCGCGTTACATTAGAACCGTTCTAAAAAGAGAGGCGGGCATGCGTTTTTTCACCCAACGCCGGCATTTTGACGATCTGAGTGAGCAAGAGGTTCTGGCTCTGGCAATTTCCTCGGAAGAGGACGATGCCCGGATCTACCGGTCTTATGCCGAACAATTGCGAGAGGAATTCCCGGATACGGCCGCGGTCTTTGACGGCATGGCGGTCGAGGAGGACGGCCACCGCAAGGCGCTGATCGACCTGCATGCAACCCGCTTTGGCAATGTCATCCCGCTGGTCCGCCGCGAACATGTCGCCGGCTTTTATGCCCGCCGGCCGGTCTGGCTGGTGCAGAACCTTGGGCTTGAGCGTATCCGCGATGAGGCCGAGGCGATGGAGCGTGAGGCCGAACGCTTTTACCTGATGGCCGCCAAACGCACTTCGGATGCAGGCACCCGCAAACTGCTGGGTGATCTCGCCTCGGCCGAGGCCGGGCACCAGAGCCGCGCGGGCGAGTTAAAAGACGAACACTTGGATGAAGAGGCTCGCGATGCCGAGGATCGTTCGGCCAAACGCCAGTTCATCCTGACCTGGGTGCAGCCCGGTCTGGCGGGGCTGATGGACGGCTCGGTCTCGACCCTCGCGCCGATCTTTGCCACCGCCTTTGCCACGCAGGACACCTGGACCACCTTCCTTGTGGGTCTTGCCGCGTCGGTCGGTGCCGGCATCTCTATGGGCTTTACCGAGGCCGCATCGGATGACGGCCAGCTGTCGGGCCGCGGATCGCCGGTGAAACGCGGCATCGCCTCGGGGGTGATGACCACCATCGGCGGTCTTGGCCACGCGCTGCCTTACCTCATCCCGGATTTCTGGACCGCCACGATCACCGCGATCATCGTCGTCTTCATCGAGCTGTGGGCCATCGCCTGGATCCAGAACAAATACATGGAAACCCCGTTCTTCCGTGCGGCGTTCCAGGTGGTGCTCGGTGGCGCGCTGGTCTTTGCCGCCGGGGTGCTGATCGGCAGCGGCTAGGGGCGGCGCAAAACGCTTGGGTTCCGCGCCCGCGCGATGCTATCCTGACGGGGTATTTCCAGTACCCGTTCAATTTTCAGGAGAGCCCCGTGAAACGCATCGTCATCCTGTGCGACGGCACATGGAACCGGACCGACACCCCAACCCCCACCAACGTGGTGAAAACCGCGCAGGCGCTGAAACCGATCGACGCAGTCGGGGTGGTGCAGATCCCGCTTTACATCCCTGGCGTCGGCACCGGTGAAGGCATCACCAAGCTCAGCCGCTTTGCCGACAAGGTGCTCGGCGGTGCGCTGGGCTGGGGGCTGATGGAGAATGTGGCCGACGCCTATCGCCACCTCGTCTTCATCTACGAGCCGGGGGATGAGATCTATGTCTTTGGCTTTTCCCGCGGCGCCTATACCGCGCGGTCGCTGACCGGGTTTCTGCGCTCCAGCGGGATCATCGCCCGCGACGACATCCACATGATCCCCAAAGCGGTGAAACGCTATCGCACGCTGGGCGACGACAACCTGCACCCCAACACGGACGACAGCCACCGCTTTCGCGCCGACACGCTAAAATCCCGCGTCGCCACCAGCCAAAAAGAGATCGACTGGCGCGCCGCCAACGGCCGGGAAACGGTGCCGCTCTTGAAAGTGGTGTATCTGGGTGTCTGGGATTCCGTCGGCGCGCTGGGTGTACCGGCGCATATCCCGCTGCTGGGATCCCTGACCGCCCGCAAATACCGGTTCCACGATGCGAACCTGTCCAGCATGGTGAAATCCGCCCGCCACGCGATTGCCATCGATGAGCACCGCAAGTCGTTTCTGCCCACCAAGTGGGAAAACGTCGATCCTTTGAACGCGGAGAGCGGCAGCGCCGACCGGCCTTACCGCGAAGAGTATTTCCTCGGCGATCACGGATCGGTCGGGGGCGGGGGCGACATCACCGACCTGTCGGACATCGCGTTGGAATGGATGCTCGACGGCGCGATGGAATGCGGCCTGCAATTCAGCGCCCAGCATCTCAGCGCCGTCACCCAAGGTTGCGACCCGATGGGGCCCTTGCGCAACACCAAAGAGGCGCCGACGGGGGGGATGAACTGGCTGATGCGCCGCAATCCCATCGACCGCCCCGGCCCGGACAGCCTGACCGAGGTGCATCCCAGCGTGATGAAGCGTTGGACAGCCGAGGCAAAGTCTCCGGATTTTGAACCCTACCGGCCAAAAACCCTGCGCAATGTCGAACCCGAAATCGTCGCCTGGTACATAGATCAGACCGGCGACACGACGCGCTTTGCCTGAGAGGCGGCATGCAGCTCCAGACCGCTCCGCAAAACCTGATCTGGATATACCGTTCTAGAGAATTGCGTTCTTGGGACGGTTCCGTTTCCGCATGTGCGGTCCGTCGCGTTTAGAGTCGAAATCCTGCGCTCAGTCCCTGACCTTTCTACGCAGCAGAAAATGGCAGTTATGAGCCTGGTTGAGCCACAACTGCCGAACAAACGGTAGCTGGACCGTGCACGCAAGACTTGCGCATTGACAGCTAAGGCGCGGGCTTGTCACACTGGCATTGAAAACACGCTGGTTGTCGATTACGAGCGAGAGGTAGGGTATTTGAAACCATTCTCGATAAAAGACGGCTCTTTCAGTTTCCTTCCGCAGATATTCGTTTACGTCTTCGCGGCGGTTTTCATTCCGATTGGCAGTATCTACAAGATCGATGAACTAATTTTCGCTCTGATCGCTTTGTATCTATTCTACGATATTGCCTTTTTGCGCACAGCCGAGCGCTTCAAAGGAAGAGATATCGACTCCATTCTCGAAGACCTGAGGGCGGCTTGCGGGTACATGGCCTACTACCTGCCAATCGCTGCCCTGCTGATTGCGATATCAAACGTGGAAAACGTCCAGAAAATTCTGGAAAAGGATAATCATATCTTTCACTACTTATTGATTGGAGTGGTCGCTGCTGCGGTCTCAACGCTCTTCATTCCAGTCCAATATGCTGTCGACACTTCCAAGCAACCGTCGTCTGCTTTGCGGCTGTGTTTTGTCTTTGTTTTGTTTTTGCAGAAAGTGTCGGTCACAGTGGTTGTCTGCGCCCTGATCCGCGCGGGTCATGTCGTCTGGCAATTGAGCCAACAGTCCGCTTCATAGGTGATTGTACCTTTCGTCGCCGACTTACGTACAGGCTCTCTATGTCCGCACACTTGACCCCTGAGCGCCGCAGTTGAACTGCCGTCTGTAATGATCGGATTGGCGCTCGTGCCGGTCAAATGGTTAGAGGTTGATTTTTTTGCGAGCTTGTTTGCTACAGGCGCCGGAGATTACCTTGGCGCGGGGTTCGCCCCAATCCGCAACGGCCCCCAGCCTCAACGTTTTCGCCGAACGCTCTACCGCGCGGCGCGTTTTGTTTTCCAGCGGCGGTGGATCCAGAACCACTGCTCCATATTCTCGCGGATCAGCGCCTCGAGCCCGTCATTGACCGCCTGCGCCATGGTTTCGGGGTCGGTATGCGGAATGGGCTCTTGCACCACAATTTCGAAACTTAGCCCATCGGCTTTGCGTCGCGCATAGACCGGGATCAGCGCAGCATTGAACTTCAGCGCCAGCTCAGCCGTCACGGTCGAGGTCCGCGCCGGTTTGCCAAAGAATTGCAGCCTCGGCTGTCCGGGGGCATGTAGATCCGTCAGGATGCCCAGCACACCGCCGCGTTTGACGTGGCGGACCATCTCCATCATGCCCTTGCGCCCCTGCTCGAACATCGGCGTGCCGATGGTCGAGATCGCCTGCACATAGTGTTCGTTGAAATAGGGGTTCGACAGCCGCCGATAGAGCGCGCCCATATCATGCCCACGCGCAATCAGCGCCGCCCGCGCGGCATCGTAATTGCCGAAATGCCCGGTATTGAGGATCACCGGGCGCTGCTCTTCCCGCGCCGCCTCCAGTGCCTGCAATCCTGGCCCGGTAAAGCTCGCCTCCTGCGCGTGGCGCACAAAATCCGCGCCCGAGTAGATCTCGATCATCGTGCGGCCAAAGTTGTTGGGCACTTTGTGGCAGAGCCGCCGCACCTCGGCCTCGGGCAGATCGGGCATCACGTAGCGCAGATTGCCCCGAATGCGCCGTCGCCAACCGGCCAGCGGGCCAATCACGTGCTCGGCGATCCAGCCCATCAGCGGCACCCGCCAGCGGTAGGGCAGCACCCGGCTCAGCGCGATCAGCCCACGCAGGATGGCATCGGTCAGCCGGTCCCGCCACGTGCCGTCAAGCACCGTCTCTTGCTCTGCTGTGGCCAAGCCCTGCGCCTTTTGCTACACCGATGCCTCAGCCATAAGCGCCGCTTGCCCCCGGCGCAACAGCGTCGCACGTGCCGGGGTGGGTCAAGGACTGCCCCCGTGCCCGCGCGCCCGCCCGCCGCCCTGATTGACGCCACGCCACCCCCGTGCCACCTAGACCCCATGCTCGAGGTCTTTCTGAAAACCGTGCCGTTCTTTGCGCTGATTGGCCTTGGCTATGGCGCTGCCCGCGCGCGGTTTTTCCCCGAAGAGGCGACCGCCTATCTAACCAAGTTTGTCTTTTACTTCGCCCTCTCGGCGATGCTGTTCCGCTTCTCGGCTAACCTGTCATTGGACGAAATCTTCGACGCCAATGTCGCCGCCGCCTACCTTTGGGGCACCGCCTTTGTCTATGCGGTGGCGATGGGTGTGGCGTTCCTGCGTGGGCTCGACACGCCCACCGCGGCGATCGAGGCACAGTGTGCCGCCATCGGCAATACCGGCTTTCTCGGCGTGCCGATGCTGGCGCTCTTGCTGGGGCAGGCGGCGATTGGCCCGATCATCCTGGTACTGGCGATCGACCTGATCGTGTTCTCCTCGCTTTTGGTGATCCTTGTCACCGGGTCGCGGGACGGGCGGATGTCACTTGCGATGCTGAAAACAGTGGGCCTTGGCCTGCTGCAAAACCCGATGATCGTGGCGATTGTGCTGGGCCTTGCCGTGTCGGCCAGTGGCCTGACGGTGCCTGCGGTGGCCAATGAGTTCCTGACCATCCTCGGCAACGCCGCCACCCCCGGCGCGCTCTTTGCCATCGGTGCGTCGCTGGCCACCAAATCCGCCGAACGCCTGGTGATCGCCGGCTGGCTCAGCGTCTGCAAACTGCTCTTGCACCCGCTCTTTGTCGCCGGGGCGGCGTTCTGGTTATTCCCCGTTACAAGCTTTCAGGCGGCGGTGATCATCTCGGCGGCGGCGCTGCCGGTGGCGGGCAATGTGTTTATCCTCGCCCAGCATTACGGCATCGCACCGCAAAGGGTCTCGGCCGCGATCCTGCTGTCGACCACGGCCAGCATCGTCACGGTCAGCGCGGTGATCGCGAGCGTCAGTTAGGCCGCAGGATCGAGGGCAGCAATTCGTGCAGGCGGTTCATTTCCTGCCGGCAGCGATGCATTTCCCATGCCGCGCCATCGGCGCCGACCCGCACCGCGATGTCCGGCTCCAGCCGCGCGATATTGCCGCCGACAAAGATCAGGATCTTGGGCGCGGCCAGCCGCAGCTCCACCACCACCCGCGCCAAGGCCCGCAGCCGGTCTGGTGTTGCCGCCGACAACCCGACGATCGGATAGCCGCCCTTGCGCACCATGTCGCTCAGCTGCACCTCGGTGCTGTTCAGCCGCAAGTCGACATCCCAGCCATCCTTGCGAAAGATGTCCGCGGCCATGGTGATGCCCAGCACATGCTTTTCGCCCGGCACCGTGGCAAAGAGCGCGCATTGATCGCCGCGCGGCGCAAAGGCTGGCGCCAGTTCCCGGATATCGCGCAAGAGGTGCAGCATACGCCCCGCTGCCACCGCCATGTCACGAAAGGTGATGCGATCCTCATCCCACATCTCGCCCAGATGGCGCGCCGCGGCACCGATGTGCCAGAGGCACAGCTCTTCATGTGAGGCGCCCTGCGCATGGGCATCGAGGATCATCTGCTTGGGGATCATCGGGTCTTCGCCGATCAGCGCGGCGCACAGCACCTCAAGATCGGGCGGCACCACCGGCGGGCGTTCGGCGGCCCGTTCGGCGGTCGTGTCCCGCGCCCAACGCGCCAACCTGACAATCACCTCTTGGGCCAGAACCATGAGCGCGGCATCCGACAGCCCGGCGCGCGCCTGGCCTGTCGCGTCGCCCTCAATCGCCCGGACGGGGATTGGCATGTCGATCATTCTGGCCCCTCATACAGACCAGCCGCCCAGTCTTTGACTGCGCGGCATCACTACCCCTCGATTTCCACGATGGCAAAACGTGCGGGACCACTCAATGAGACCAAAGGCCACTCTTGACACGTGCAGCGGCCCGGCCGAAGCGCTCGACCGGGCCGCGATTCACGCCGCCGCAAAAGTCACGATCTCCTCCAGGTCCCCGCCTCCGGTGCGGTGCCGGTCCCTCACCCCGAAAGGTGCGGGGGCTCTCACTCCGGTGCTCTGGCAGGGTGATCATGACGGCAAGCATGAATCCCCCCCTGCAGCTTCATAAGACCACAGCGAATCGGTTTGCGCCATGCGCTGGATCAAATTCGTTAACAATTGGGCGCGCCGCGACATCAGTGGCCGCCCGCAAGATAGAGAGGCTGTCGGGTGTGCGGGTGATAGGGACTTGAGCAAAAGACACATGGGTCCTGACCGATCAGATGGGCCCACGCGGCCTAAAGCGCGTTTTGTGCGCGCGCGTGGAGCAGGTGAAGCCATGCATTGTCCACTTCCCCGGGCGCGGACCTTGGAAGCGGGGTTGGCGAGGTTTCGATCAGGTGCACCAACGTCCAGGCCAGTCCAAAGCAATCATCCGCGCCAAAACAGTCCAACAAGGCCTCAGCTTCGGCATCCGTCACCGGTTGCGAGATCGCATGCAACGCGGTTTCAGCCCGTGCAATCGCGTCCTGCCCGCTGTCAATGGAAGGCAGCGGGCCCAATTCCACAAACGATTTGACCTCCGGTCGCATGTCGCCTCTCCACCCGGCCTTCTGGTTCATGAACGCCCAATCTTTGCCAACAGGTTACCAGATTTGGAGCGTGTGATTAGGACCACGCTGGTATGAGAGCAATGCGGTCAAGCCGTTGCCCGAGCATTCAGAAGGGATTCGGGCATGCGTTTCGCAGACCGCTCAAGGCAACAGGGTCCTATGAGAAAGTGGATTACCTATACGCTTGCCTTCCCGAAAAACCCAAGTATCCCTTCTTTTGCCTTTTCACCGGAGACATCCAGATGCCCCCATTGTTGGCTCCTGCCGATACAACCCTACGGCGCAATCCGCAAGAACCACTTAGCTATCAGCTCTACGATACCTTCGAAGACTACCTGTCACCGCCCATTGAAGAACGCTTGAGAGAGATGAACCAAGCGTATCCCATCAAGGGGCTTTCCGCCTTTGTCTCAAACGGCGAAATCACCAAGGGCCAGTGGGTACTCTATACGCAGACCTGCCTTGTCGGACAAATCACCAATGGCGGCGTCGCGCAATTCATTGATAACTGCCCCGGCCTTATTCTGGATGCAGAGAAACTGTTATCCGAATTCGGCCCCAAAGAAATGCAGGATGCTTATTCGCTTGCTGCGCAACGCTTCCTCGATGTCATTGGCCAGCATGCCCGTCTCAATCCCGAGGCAACCGGGGATGATCTGGATCCTTTCTGGGCGGACCTTGAGGCCGCATGGCGTGATGATGACGAGGAACGCTTTCAGGCGCTTGAGGACGCTTGTTACGCGCCTGATCGGAACGATGACGCATCCAATTGGTTCACGCAGTTGGAAAAACACGTCTTGGATTGGGTCTTGGAAAATCCAGGTGACTTTGTCGCGGCCAGCTAGGTGTCTGACAGCGATCTTACCCTGGTTTAGGATCGCAAATGAAGCCGCATACCAGATTGGGCCGCGCTTTACGAAATCGGTACTGTTCGAGCGTGGATCTGCCAGGACTTATCAAGGCCGAGTGCAAACTGTTGGACAACGTGCTGTGTTTTGCTAGCCTTCCGAAATGAATAGAAAAACCCGCGGCATCGATGTCCAAGCCGAATTGCTTCCCGACGGAAGCTTTTCTCCAAAGCTCATAGCCTTTCTGAAACAAGCACAGTCGGAAATGAACGCGCAAGCCGTTGATTTCAAGCAGCCCCCCTGGCGCGCGGTTCCGGACTACGAAAGGCATTCGATGGGCTGGAGGATGGGCCCTGGAGAAGACTATTCTTTGGCTTTCGACTCCTGGCTGAAAGGCCTCAGCCCCGCGGAGTTTCAAGAATTTGTGTCGCAGCACCCCGAGCCGGAGGGGTGGGAAGGCTTTTACAAAAGCATTCGTGTCTAATCCCGTGAAGACCGGAGTGTCCTGATCCGGCTGATTTGTTGTCGGCAGCTTCATCAGCACCGACCCGCTCGACCCTGACGCCCTGCCGCAGGACATCATCGCCAACGTGGTGCTGCTCAAAGACTGGATCGCCGCGCTGCTACAAACCCTCGCCGGCCATCCCCTCGAAGGTGACGCGCTGCGCGACCTGCGGGACATCCAGCTTGGCTAAATGGATGGCGAGGTCTCGAACTTGCTCAACGGCCGCGTCCTCCCTGGCGAAGACCCGGCGGAACGCGTGCTGCGGAACCTCGAAAAGCTGTATGTCCTGCTCGTCACCCAAACCGGCAAGGCCGAGGCCTGGGCAACCCAACCCCAAGCCGCCTACCCAACATTCGAGATTGTCAAACTGCCCCTGGAAGGCAAAGCCAAACCCTAGTGCGGTTTCCGCGCCCCGTCCGCGTGCATGTCCACGGATGGCCCTGCCGCAGGCCCCATCATCAGAGTGGCCAAATCAAAACCCCGACACCACGCCCGCGCCAATGGGCATGCCCTCTTCCACAATCACAAACCGTTGGAATTGTCCGATAGAGAGCGGCGCATCGAGTGTGATGGTCACCCAAGGGTTGTCCCCCGGATTCACTATTTCCGTTCCCTCCGACAATCTGATGGTCCCAACCACCGCACCGGATGAGAATTGAAAGGTCGCGCGGTGCTCACGGAAAAACGGCCTGCGTCGCCCGCCTTCGCCCGTGGTGAGCATATAGAGCTCTGAGTCAAAAGTGGTCTTGGGCGTGCCATCAGAACCCGTATCGGCAGCGGGTGCCTGCAAGATTTCCTTCTGCACGGCCGTCAGCAATTCGTTGATCTTCGCTTGCCCGTTCTCAGGGTCTCTGCCTTCCAGGGCGTCCAGAGCCGACCCGGCGATGATCGTCGTTTCCTCACCCGGATAGCCGTACGCGGAAAGCAGCTCTCGAATGTGCCTCTCGACGCTTTCCATAAACCCGACACTGCCCCCCGGGTAGTCATCGTTCACCATGTCTGTCTTGTTCAGAAAAACGACGAGGTTTTGAATGCCGACCCTATTCCCAATTTCAAGATGATGTCCTGTCTGAGGCATAGGGCCGTCCGTGACGTTCACGACAAGAATGGCACCTTTTGGGCGCACATTTCCAAAGATCATCGACTTGATGATGTCCGCATGGCCTGGAAAGTCGAGCAAAGACACACTTGCGCCGTCCCAGCTGTACCCGACCTTTTGCCTAGAGTACTCGGTCAGCGGAGAGTCCGCCAGCGAGGCTTCGTTGATCTCAGGATAAGACAGATCCGCGCCATACGCAGACGATATCGCCGCAGCCAAGGTCGTCTTGCCATGGTCCACATGCCCAATGATGAACACATCCGGCTCTGGCATCACTGCCGATGATTGCGCGCTTCCCCTCGCGCCAAGGGATACCCCCACCAACGCCGCCACCCCCGACAAAAGCGCATCGCGTCGTTTCATGGTAAATGACATTCCCAATCTCCTTAGCTCAGCGAAACCGACGGCACCGCTGTTCAATCAGGGATAGAATACAAAAGCTGGCACTGCCTGACGAGCCACCTCATCGCAGCCCGCCCCGCCCTCCGGCACGCCGGACAATCGGCACATGGTTGCGGCCAGCAAAAACGTCCCACTGACGCGTCAGAACGTCGGACAGAATGGACCATACACGCGAATCGCGTTTAAGCTGCATCGGCAAACCCAAGTGATTGGTATGACCAGCAAGATTGACGTCTTCATCAGCTACAAACGTGAGGAGCGCGCTCTGTCCGAGCGCGTCAAACGCGCGTTGATCGATGCGGGCTACACGGCGGTCACCGATCTCAATATCGGTAAGAATGACGAATTCGGCGACGCAATCGACACGATGATCCGCACGGCGTCGCTGACCCTGGTGCTCTGGACGCGCGAAGCGGCAGGGTCGGACTGGGTCCGCAAAGAGGCACGCCTGGCGCGCGATCTGCAAAAGGCCGGCAAGGGCAACCACTACCTCGGTGTGATGGTCGAAGATGTCGACCTCGACCTGCCGCCCGATCTGCGCGGCCTGCAGATGGTCGATATCCACGGGGGCGGGCTCGACGACGACGGGTTGGCGCAGGTGCTGGACGACGTCCGCGAGATCCTCGGCGCCGAGGCACGTCAAACCGCGCAAACCGCCGAGGCCGATAATGCGGCCCTGACCGAGGAATGGCAACTCTACATCCTCGCCCGGTCCATCAACGTCGCCGCCGCTTATGAACGGTATCTGCGCAAATACCCGCAGGGCGAGTTTGCCCAAGACGCCATTCTACAATTACAAAAATTAAGACCTTTAGCCTCGTTTCGACGTGGAGTAGGCAGTTTTTTGGCCAAATTGATGGATGCGCCCAGCGCCAAAACAGATTTGAATCAGCAAATCCAGGATAGTACATCAAATAAAAAAGTCGATGCCAAAAGCAATCGTAAGAGTAATTCGAAAAAGATATCAATAGCATCCAAGGTTACTCAGGACAGAGAAATTCTCAAAATCCGTGAAATTGATGGGCTCCTTACTCACCAAGAAACTTCCATAGAAATAGATCCTCAATATTTGAAGTTTGCTCAACTTGCCTTGGAAAACCTAAAGCTAGATGAAAATACTTACGGTCTATTGAGGGAGGTTTCTTTTTGCTTGGAGCTATCAATTTATAATGCATCAGATGAGACTTTTTTGCTTGAGTCCTTGCAGCTGCTAAGAGAGCAAATCTTGCATCAGGGCAACGTTGACCAAGAACTGCGCCCGGACAAAAATCCCACCATACGGATTTCACTCAATTATATATCAAAGTCATTGCAATGCCTGGCGGATCGTTCGACACAAGATGTAGGTAACCAAACAGGAGAAAAGGAGTATGGAGAAATTATAATTCAAAACGAAGAAACGTTCACTGCAGTTTTAAATGCAAGCGAGGAATTGGAGGTTGTCTCTGATGATGCACTCAAAAGAGAAATACAAACGCTTAGAGAGATTTCAAGGAATAGCCAATCACCCTTGTCTGCACGAGCTCTGGCCGCCGGCAGGATCACAGCGCTTATCGCTAATGCATGGATTATTGCTACCGTTTCTCGCGTTAGTCAGACAGCAGAAAGGATAGACAACATAACTGAAAAGTCAGCGCGAATAATCAAAAATACTACAATAATTGTAGGCGGTAGTAGTGCCGCAGTCGCAACGGTAGCGTACCTCTCAAAAGCTGAAAACCTGAAAAAGGCCCTCTCTCTTTTGGAGAACCTCTTAAGGTGAAACTGCCAGTGTCACTTGGCCCAAAGACACGAAAGCAACCAAAAATTGCTAGCAATGCCGTGGTTGAAAGAATGCGCATTAAGGGACTTCGTGCAATTCCGCCGGCGTGCTGCTACAACCGCCGATACATCACCAGCGCGTCCACCTCACCTTCGACTGGATGCCGGAAGGCCCCCGGCAACCGCCCGACCACGTCAAAGCCGGCGCGTTGCCAGGTCTCTATGGCGCGGGTGTTGGTGGCGATGACGAAGTTGTATTGCATGGCGGTGAAGCCAAACCCTGGCGCCACCTCCAAAGAATGCGCCAACATCGCCCGCGCAACGCCGCGGCCTTGGGCGGCAGGCGCAGTGATGTAGCCGCAATTGCAGACATGTGACCCGCCGCCTTTCTGGTTGCGCACCATGTAGTAGGTGCCCAAGGCGACCCCGTCCTCTTCGGCGACAAAGACCCGCCGCTCCGGCCCGGTCCAATAGGCCAGGGCGTCGGCCTCTGAGATATCCGGGTCGATCGCATAGGTGTCGCCAGCGCGGAATACCGGCATCAGCATCGCCGTCACGACCTCGGCATCCTCGCGCCGATAGGGGCGGAGCGTGATCCCCTGCTTCATCTTGCCAGAAAAACTCCCGCCGGAGGCTCCCGCAGTCTCAACCTGCGCAACGCCCGGTCAAAAGACCACGACCGACCGGATCGACTTGCCTTCATGCATCAGGTCAAAGCCTTTGTTGATGTCATCCAGGCTCATAGTGTGGGTAATCATCGGGTCGATCTCGATCTTGCCGTCCATGTACCAGTCGACGATCTTGGGCACGTCCGTGCGCCCGCGCGCGCCGCCAAAGGCCGTGCCGCGCCAGGACCGGCCGGTGACCAGCTGGAAAGGACGGGTGGAGATCTCGGCCCCCGCAGGCGCCACACCGATGATGATCGACTCGCCCCAGCCCTTATGCGCGCATTCCAGCGCGTCGCGCATCACTTGCACGTTGCCGGTGGCGTCAAAGGTATAGTCCGCACCGCCGCCCGTCAGATCAACCAGGTAGGGCACCAGATCGCCCTCAACCTCCGACGGGTTCACGAAGTCGGTCATGCCGAACTTCTCGGCCATCGTCTTTTTGTCGTCGTTCAGGTCGACACCAACGATCTGGTCCGCCCCCGCCAGCCGCAGCCCTTGGATGACGTTGAGACCAATCCCGCCCAGGCCAAACACCACGCAGCGCGACCCGATCTCGACCTTGGCGGTGTTGATCACCGCGCCGATCCCGGTGGTCACCCCGCAGCCGATGTAACAGACCTTGTCGAAGGGCGCGTCCTCCCGGATCTTGGCCAGCGCAATCTCGGGCAGCACGGTGTGGTTGGAAAAGGTCGAGCAGCCCATGTAATGCAGGATCGGCGTGCCATCGAGCATCGAAAAGCGTGAGGTGCCGTCGGGCATCACACCCTGGCCCTGCGTCGTCCGGATCGCCTGGCAGAGGTTGGTCTTGGGATGCAGGCAATAGTCGCATTCCCGGCATTCCGGGGTGTATAGCGGGATCACGTGATCGCCGGGCTTCAGGCTGGTCACACCTTCGCCCACTTCCATCACCACACCGGCGCCTTCGTGGCCGAGGATCGCGGGGAACATGCCCTCGGGGTCGGCGCCCGACAGGGTGAACTCATCCGTATGGCAGATGCCCGTTGCCTTGATCTCGACCAGAACCTCACCGGCCTTGGGGCCGTCCAGGTTCACCTCCATAACCTCAAGCGGTTTGCCCGCTTCCAGTGCCACTGCCGCGCGTGTCCGCATTGCCAAATCCCTCCCGTGGAAATCCGTTTTGCACAGCCTTGCGCGAAACCGGCATACATCGCAAGAGCCGCCTTCTTTCTTGTGCCGCCCGCGCCCCTTGGCTATTCCGGGTCAAACAGCGTTTCAGGGGAGGAGCGTACAATGCTCAAGCGTCCGTTCGACAAAGCCAAATTGCCCAGCCGCCATGTCACCGAAGGGCCCGAGCGCGCGCCGCATCGGTCTTATTACTACGCCATGGGCATGACCGAGGAAGAGATCCACCAGCCCCTCGTTGGCGTCGCCACCTGCTGGAACGAAGCGGCGCCCTGCAACATCGCGCTGAACCGTCAGGCGCAGGCGGTCAAGATGGGGGTCAAGCAGGCCTTCGGCACCCCGCGTGAGTTTACCACCATCACCGTGACCGACGGCATCGCCATGGGGCATGAGGGCATGCGCTCTTCCCTGGCCTCGCGCGAGGCGATTGCCGACACGGTGGAACTCACGATGCGCGGCCATTCCTATGACGCGCTGGTTGGCCTTGCCGGTTGTGACAAATCCCTGCCGGGGATGATGATGGCGATGGTCCGGCTCAACGTGCCGTCGGTGTTCATATACGGCGGCTCGATCCTGCCGGGCAAGGCGCCGGCCGTGCCGGGCATGCCGGCCGATTTCGCCGAGCGTGACCTGACCGTGCAGGACATGTTCGAGGCGGTTGGCCGCCACCAGAACAACGAGCTCTCAGACGAGGCGCTTGACGTGCTGGAACGCGTGGCCTGCCCCTCGGCCGGGGCCTGCGGCGGCCAGTTCACCGCCAACACCATGGCCTGCGTGTCCGAGGCAGTGGGCCTCGCGCTCTTCAACTCATCCGGCATGCCTGCACCGTATGAATCTCGCGACCAGTATGGTGAGGCCTCGGGCCGCGCCGTCATGGACCTCATTGAAAACGGTATCCGCGCGCGCGACATCGTCACGCTGAAATCGCTGGAAAACGCCGCCCGCGTCGTGGCCTGCACCGGTGGGTCGACCAATGCCGGTCTGCACCTGCCAGCCATCGCGCATGAGGCCGGCATCGACTTTTTCCTCGACGATGTCTGTGAGATTTTCCGCGACACGCCCTATTTCGTCGACCTCAAGCCCGGCGGGCAATACGTCGCCAAAGACCTCTACGAGGCCGGCGGCCTGCCCGTGGTGATGAAGGAACTGCGCAAGGCGGGTCTCATCCACGAGGATTGCATGACGGCCAGCGGCTACAGCGTCGGAGAAGAGCTCGACAAGGTCACGCGTGAGGCCGATGGCAAGGTGATCTACCCGATCGACAACCCGCTGACCAAGACCGGCGGTGTCGTCGGCCTCAAGGGCAACCTCGCCCCGCAAGGCGCCATCGTGAAGGTGGCGGGGATCGACACCCAGCACCAGCGCTTTGTCGGCCCGGCGCGGATCTTTGAAAGCGAGGAAGACGCCTTTGCCGCCGTCAAGGCGCGCGAATACAAAGAGGGTGAGGTCATCGTCATCCGCAACGAAGGCCCCGCTGGCGGCCCCGGCATGCGTGAAATGCTCGCCACCACGGCCGCCCTCAGCGGTCAGGGTATGGGCAAGAAGGTGGCCCTGATCACCGATGGCCGCTTTTCCGGCGCCACCCGCGGCTTCTGCATCGGCCATGTCGGCCCCGAGGCGGCGCATGGCGGCCCGATTGCCCTGATCCAAAACGGCGACACCATCACCATCGACGCCACCACCGGAGAATTGTCGGTGGACCTCAGCGACGATGAACTGGCCGCGCGCAAAGAAAACTGGTCCGGCCCGCGTGACACGATCTATGCCTCGGGCGCGCTGTGGAAATTCGCCCAGCTGGTGGGCGAAACCTACAAGGGCGCGGTGACCCACCCAGGCGGCAAGGCGGAAAAGCACATTTACGCCGATATCTGATGCGCTGGGCGGTCCTCGCGCTGACCGGTGTCCTGCTGGCGGGCTGTGATACCAGCGCGCCGGTGTCCAACCCCGATGGCAACACGCGGCAGGGCGGCTTTCTGGCCGGCTTGCTGCGGCCCCCGGGCGGCAGCGACTTGGCCAAACCTTTCGCCCAGGTGCCGCTGGCCGGTGGCAAGGTGATCGTCGCGGGCCCCGACGGCTATTGCATCGACCCCGAAACGCTCGACTCGCGCCCCGCCCGCGGTTTTGCCGTCATCGCCTCGTGCCACATCCTCACCGCTGGTGAGACCAACAGCCCGGTCATCCCGTCGCTTGTCACCGTCACGGTCGGAAGCAAACAGGAAGGCGAAACCCTGCCCGACCCCAATGCCCTCGCTGCCTTGGCCGAGGCGCCCTTGCTCGAAGGCGATCAGACCGACGACATGGTTGCCGCGCTCCTGGCGCAGGGCGGCGACGCATTGCTCGAAGGCGGCGATCCGCGCCACTGGCGCGCGGCCTTTCTGCAGGGGGATTACCTTGTCGGCCTCGCCCTCTATGCGCCGGAAAACAGCGCCAAAATCGGCCCCGCCGGGCTCGACTTCCTGCGCCGGGTCAAGGCACGCATCCAGGAACTCAGCCCACCCGCCGCAGCCCCTGTCACAACCGCGGACAGGCCTGTCCGGGAACCGGGCCTTCTCAGGCGTTTATTCAATCGTTAAGTAATGTCATACTAGGAAAGAGGCGCAGAACCGCCCCGACCAGAGCAGACCAAGGTAACAGAGGCCCCCATGGCAGGCGAAAAGCAGGGATGGATCGACCGCACGCTGCACCAGGGTGTGCTGCGCCGCTGGTCCCGTGCCGCCGATGCTGCGCGCGACACCGACATTCCCGAACTGCGCCGCCAACGCGCCAATGCCCGCCGCCTGAAACAGCATCTAGACAAGCTCATTCACGTCGCCGAAAGCCGCCTGGCCCTGCCGATGCTGGGCAACCAGTCCTTTCCGCGCCCCGTCGATGCCGACTGGGCCTGGCGGCCCGAGCTTTGGTGCGGCCCGCTGCCAGTGCCGGGCTATTCGACCGTGCAGTCGAAAACCATGCTGGGGCGCGAGGCGACGCTGTTTCACGATTGCCATCATTCCGAGATCACCCTGCGCCAGCTGCGCAACATGCGTGAGGCCGACCTTGCCGCCTATGGCCTGCGGCTCGACGTCTTCAAATTCGACGGCTCGTACCTGTCGCTCGCCATCGACCTGCCCGAGGTTGCCCACCAGAACCTGCGCCGCAAGCATCTGATACGGCTGGAAACCATCGTCGAGATGGAAAAGCGGATCGAAATCTTTGCCCGGCTCAACATCAAACACGGCCCCAACACCGAACAGATTGTCCGCGAACTGCCCCTGCACCAAGAGGAAGTGCGCGTCGAATTTGACCTCGCCTACACCAAGCTCAATGAAAAGCGGGTCGAACGCATGTGGCTGGACCTGATCTTTGAAGGCCCGCAAATGAACCAGATCATCCTGCGCGACCTGACCTTCAGCCGCCGCAAACGGGCCGAACTCTGATTATGAAAGACCGGGGTATGAGCGCTTATTCTCTGACCAAGACACGCTTCAAGGAAGGCATGTGGGAGGGGCTGCTGGTCGCCCAGCAAGGCACCGTCGCGCCGCCGGAAATCATGGTCACCCTGCGCGACCAATCGGTGCGTGGCGTCACCGTCGCCGAAACCGCCGAGGCCGGCCGCTGGGTCGTCGAAGTGCCCGTCCCGATCGAGGCCGTGGGCGACGGTGTGCAGACCTTCCTGATCATCGACGCCCATGCCGACGCGGTGCTCGAAAGCTTCACCATGATTGCCGGCGAAGTGCTCGGCGACGACATCCGCGCCGAGGTCGAGCTCCTCCGCGCCGAACTCGACATGCTAAAACGCGCCTTCCGCCGCCACTGCCTGGAAACCATGTGACGCGACAGCGCGCGCTGCTTTCGGCAGGCAACGGAAGACTCGGCGCCAAATCTGGTGCATTTCTCACCTGCGATTAACCGTAACACCGATTACCCTTAACGCCCGCACAGCGGAAATCGCGCCAACGGTCCTGCCTTCTCTGGTTCAAAAATACCTCGGAGTCTGGGGCAGAGCCCCAGTCCGCCCTTGGAGGCCGGTGCCCCTGGCGGGGTCTGATTGACCTTCCGCACGAGTCCGATCACTTTGCCACCACCCCGGAAAGGACCACCCCATGTCCCCGATGCGCGGCATTGCGCTGAAACTGACCTCTGTCCTGCTCTTCACGATCATGGCCTCGCTTATCAAGGCGACCTCGGCGGATGTTCCCCCGGGCGAGGCGGTGTTCTTCCGGTCGTTCTTTGCCATGCCGGTGATCCTAGGCTGGCTCGCCTGGCAGGGCACACTCAGCACTGGGCTCAAGGCGCAGCGCCCGATGGGGCATGTCTGGCGCGGGCT
>JASJCC010000092.1 GCA_030066175.1 Paracoccaceae bacterium
GACAGCGTCATGCAACCTTTCGAGAACCGCCAACGCGCCTGGGAGCGCATCGCGCGCGATCTGCCGATGGAAAAGCTTGAGGCGATGATCCAGCCGGCGACCTTGTCGGACCTGCCGCAGCTGGGCGCCGACATCCTGAAAGGCCAGGTCAAAGGCCGGGTGGTTGTCGACGTAAACGCCTGATAAGTATCGCAAAAAGGCGCCTTCGTCACGGTTCCGTCGATGGGGGCGCCGGGCCCGCATTGGGCCAAAACAGCGGTGTCAAAGCAACCGCCGCGCCAGCGCCAAACTCTCGTCAAACTCTTGAAAGACACTCCTTCCAAAGACGAGTGAGGCAGAAAAATGGTACTGACGCAAAAGGCGTTGATCGAGTGGCGCAGCCCTTGGGGGTTTCCCATTCAGGTCAAGCAGAGCGCGCTGTGGTTCTGTATTCTGCTGATTGTTGCCGGCGGGTTCGACGGGTCGGGTTGGACCATGCAATTCCTGGCGCTCTTGTTTCTGGCCACCTTTGTGCATGAGGTCGGGCACGCGATTGCCGCGCGCTGGCAGAACCTGCCGGTCAAAGCGATCGAGCTCAACTTTGGCGGCGGGGCGTGCATCTTTACGTCTGAGCCGAACAGCCGCGCCTACGTGATGGCGGTTCTGGGTGGGCCGGTGATGAACCTGCTGGTGTTTGTCGCCAGTTTGATTGCCTTGGCCCTGTCACCCGACCCGCAGGCGCAGGTGGCGCTGACGATCTTTACGGCGCTCAATCTGATCCTCGGTCTCGGGAATCTCGCGCCGGTTTTTCCGATGGATGGGGGGCGGATGCTCTTTGCCGGGTTGATCCGGATTCTGCCCTTCACGTTGGCGCTGCGCCTGATGGGCGCGGTGGGGTTGGTGCTGGTGATCCTTTGGATCCTGGGCTTTGTGGGTTGGTACTTGACCGGTGCGCATCTGTTGGCCCTGCTGCCGGCGGCGCTCGCCGTGCCGTTGCTCTGGTCGCAGGCCCTGCTGATCCGCGGGCAATCGCCTTTCCCTGGTTGACGGGACTTTCTCCGCGCGGTTTTCTGCCCCCGGGATGAAACGGGAGGGGGGTGCGATGCTGGATGTGGATTTTGTCAGGGCGCAGTTTCCGGCCTTTGCCGAGCCGTCCTTGCAGGGCCAGGCGTTTTTCGAGAATGCAGGCGGGTCTTACACCTGCCAGCCGGTGATCGACCGGCTGACGCGGTTCTACACTCAGCGCAAGGTCCAACCGTACGCGCCCTACGAGGCATCGCGCCTGGGCGGCGAAGAGATGGACGAGGCGCGGACCCGCCTTGCCGCGCTTTTGGGCGTTGAGGGCGACGAGCTCAGCTTTGGCCCCTCGACCACGCAGAACACCTACGTGCTGGCGCAGGCCTTCCGGCAGTTCATGGCGCCCGGCGACGCCATCGTTGTCACCAACCAAGACCATGAGGCGAATTCCGGCCCGTGGCGGCGGTTGGCTGATGATGGGTTCGAGATCCGCGAATGGCGGATCGACCCCGAGACCGGGCATCTGGACCCGGCGGATCTGGAACAGCTACTCGATGAAAAGGTGCGGCTGGTGTGTTTTCCGCATTGCTCCAATGTGATGGGTGAGATCAACCCGGTGGTCGAGATCACGGCGCTCGCGCATGCGGCGGGGGCGTTTGTCTGCGTCGACGGGGTCAGCTATGCGCCGCACGGCTTTCCGGATGTGGGCAGCCTGGGCGCGGATATCTATCTCTTTTCCAGCTACAAGACCTATGGCCCACATCAAGGCATCATGGTTTTGCGCCGCGCACTGGGCATGGCGCTGCCCAATCAGGGGCATGTCTTTAACGGTGATGTGCTTTACAAACGCTTCACACCGGCCGGGCCGGACCATGCGCAGGTCGCGGCCTGTGCGGGGATGGTGGATTATGTCGACACGCTGGCGGCGCATCACAAGGTAGCGCCGGGGGCTGTGCATGACCTGATGCGCGCGCATGAGGTTGCGCTATTGCAACCGCTGCTCGATGCCCTCAAGGGGCGCAATTCGGTGCGGCTTTTGGGGCCGGAGCGCGCGGAGGGGCGCGCGCCGACCGTTGCCCTGGCGCTCAATCGACCCGGAGAAGCGGTTGCCGCAGAGCTCGCACCGCATGGGATCATGGCCGGCGGCGGCGATTTCTATGCCGGGCGCGTGTTGCAGGGCATGGGGGTGGACCCGGACCGGGGCGTTCTGCGCCTGTCCTTTACCCACTACACGACCCAATCAGAAATCGACCAGTTGATCGAGGCGCTCGACGCGGTGTTGTAGCCGCTTCCTCAGCCTGAGCAGGCAGGCATCGGCACCACCGCGCGCCCGCTTTGGTCAAAACCGGCGCGGGTTTCCGTGCTTGCGGTCAGGACCACGAATGCCCCAAGGATCTCGCTGCCCGAAACGGTGATTTCACGGCCGCCGGCCGTGTCGTCCACGTCGATGGTGAAGGCCACGGATTGACCGGGCGCCAGCCCGCGCAGGTGCAGAACCGCGCGGGTATCGCCATCCTTCACAACTGGCGGGCTGACCAACTGCTCAGCGCCCGCAACGATTTCCAGCGGTTGAAAAACTTCGACACCGGCGCCACTGCCCGTGGTGTCAAAGATCAGCCCGGCGGCTGAACCTGAAAGGTCCAGAAGGATCGTGGCTTGCCCCATGGCGCAGTCACCCGCATTGGCAAAGACGAACCGATCCTTTGGCGCCCCTTCGACAAAGCGTACGTCAAGTTCAGCCGTCGCGGTGCCACTCATCACGAACGTCGACAAAAGCGCGGCAAGGCTTAGCGCGGATTTCCCGTCCAGCATGTGTTTCTCCTTTCTCCGGGAATTGGTGCCGTTCTTGTATCGGTCAAGCTTGGGGTGGTCTGAGCGAGGCATCGCCATAAATTCCGCTGGCCCAAGCTCTTGTCCGGCGGCTAGATGCTCTAGGTTGCCCGTCATTGACAAAACCGGAGGCCAGCGTGTCCGACACCTCACCCATTCTTGTCTGGTTCCGCCGCGATCTGCGCCTCTCGGACCATGGCGCTTTGCACGCGGCTGCGGAAACCGGCCGCCCGGTGATCCCGGTCTTTATCCGCGACGGGCTGGTCGACGGGTTGGGGGCAGCGCCGAAATGGCGGTTGGGCTTGGGTGTTGAGTACCTGGCGGAGCGGTTGGCCGGGAAAGGCAGCGCGTTGATCCTGCGCAGCGGAGACGCGCTGGAAGCCTTGCAAGGCCTGATCGCCGACACCGGCGCCGGGGCGGTTTATTGGTCGCGCGCCTACGATCCCGAAAGCGTTGCGCGCGATACCCAGGTCAAAGAGGCGTTGAAAGCCGCCGGTATAGAGGCGCGTAGCTTTACCGGCCATCTGATGTTCGAACCCTGGACGGTCGAGACCAAGACGAGCCAGTTTTATAAAGTCTACACGCCGTTTTGGCGTTCGGTGAAGGACCGCGCGGTGCCCGCCTCGCTGCCCACGCCGGACACGATCCTGGCCCCCGACGCGTGGCCTGCAAGTGAGCGGTTGCACGATTGGAACCTGGGCGCTGCGATGAACCGCGGGGCGGACGTTGTCCGGCCTTATGTACGGCTGGGTGAAGAGGCGGCGCAGACCCGGCTGGCCGAGTTCATCGCCACCAAGGTCGCCGGCTACGACACCACCCGCGATTTGCCGGCCACCGATGGCACGTCCTGCCTCAGCGAAAACCTGGCCCTGGGGGAAATCAGCCCGGCGCAATGCTGGCAGGCCGGGCGCCGCGCGCTGGAAGAGGGCAAACCCGGCGCCGAGACCTTCCTGAAAGAGCTGGTCTGGCGCGAGTTTGCCTATCACCTGATGTGGCACACCCCGCGGATCCTGAATGGCAACTGGAAAGAGGATTGGGACGCCTTTCCCTGGAACGAGGATGAAAGCTGGTCCGAGGTCACGGCTTGGAAACAGGGCCGCACCGGTATCCAGTTTGTCGATGCCGCGATGCGTGAGCTCTATGTGACCGGCCGGATGCACAACCGTGGGCGGATGATCGTCGCCTCGTATCTCTGCAAGCATCTCATGTGCCACTGGCGGATTGGCCAGAAATGGTTTGAGCACTGCCTGATCGACTGGGATCCGGCCAGCAATGCGATGGGCTGGCAGTGGTCAGCGGGCTCTGGCCCCGACGCGACGCCGTATTTCCGCGTGTTCAATCCGGTCACCCAGCTCGATAAGTTCGACAAGGATCGCGCTTACGTCAAACGCTGGATTGCCGAGGGCCGCCGCAATCCGGCACCCGAGGCGCTGAGCTATTTCGAGGCGATCCCGCGCAGCTGGGACCTTTCACCCGACGACATCTATCCCGATCCGATTGTGGCCGCCGACGAAGGGCGCAAACGCGCGCTTGCGGCCTATGAGGCACGGGATTTCTGAGACACATCAAAGGTTAACACTTGTATGACCAGCGTACCGGGCTATAGCCTGTCAAGCGCATTTGACAGCGAGGGGATGCGCATGATCCTGACGGACACCAAGAACCAGACCGGCCTGCCGCGCTATTTCACGCGTGTGTTCGAGGGCGTCAAAGGCATCAACCGCGGCCGGTTGGACTTTGTCCTGCCCGACGGACGAACCTTTCGGGCTGACGGCAAAGCGCCGGGACCGGTGGCGGAATTACATGTGCACAACCCCGATCTTTTTGGCCGGCTGATCCGCGATGGCGATCTGGGCTTTTCCGAAGCTTATCTGGACGGCTGGTGGACCACGCCGGATCTGATGGCGTTCATGGATCTGGTGCATGCCGACAATGACGACGTCTATGACGGCTTTCCCGGCATGAAGCTGGCGCGCGCCTATGAACGGATGCGGTTCTGGCTGCAGTCCAACTCCAAACGTCAGGCGAAAAAGAATATCAGCTATCACTACGATCTGGGCAACGAGTTTTACGGCCTCTGGCTGGATGACACGATGACCTATTCCTCGGCCTTGTTTGAGACCGGCCAGGAAAGCACAGAAAATGCGCAGATCGCCAAGTACAAATCCATGGTCGATGAGATGGGCGCGCAGCCCGGTGACCACGTGCTGGAAATCGGCTGCGGCTGGGGTGGGTTTGCCGAATATGCTGCCAAGGAACGTGGGTTGAAAGTCACTGGCCTGACCATCAGCCAGGAGCAGTTCAACTACGCTCAAGAGCGAATTGCCAAGGCCGGGCTGTCGGATCGCGTGACCTTTAAGTTACAGGATTACCGCGACGAGACCGGGCAATATGACGGCATTGCCAGCATCGAAATGTTCGAAGCGGTCGGCGAAAAATACTGGCCGGTCTATTTCAACACGCTGCGCGAGCGGCTGAAACCCGGGCGCAACGCGACGCTGCAAATCATCACCGTGCAGCACAAGCGTTGGCATATCTATCGCAAAGGCGTTGATTTCATTCAGAAATACATCTTTCCCGGCGGGATGCTGCCCAGCCCCGTGGTGCTGCGGCAAGAGGTTGAGAAGGCCGGGCTCAATGTGGCGCGGTCCATCGAATTCGGCGAAAGCTACAGTCAGACGCTGCGCCGCTGGCACGATACCTTCAACGAACGCTGGGACGAGGTGGCGCGTCTGGGCTTTGATGATCGCTTTCGCCGGATGTGGAATTTTTACCTGACGTCTTGCGCGGCGACCTTCCACAGCGGTAATTGTGACGTCACACAGATCACCGTGACGAGGCCCAGCTGACGCCATGCCCACCGCCGCCAAATTGATCGCAGGCCTGTGCTTGGCGGCGTTGGCCTTCGCCACCTCGGAACTGATCAAAACGCTCCTGCCCGCCAGCACCGATTTCGGCATCTTCTCGCTTTTGAACACCGGGATCGGGTTTGTCTGCGGCTGGCTGATCATTGGCGGCCGGGCTGGGCGCGGCATGTCGGCGGCCATCTCCAACGGCTTTACCGGTACGGTGGCGTTGGTGTTCTGGGGGCTCTTCATTCAAGCGATCAATGAAATGACCGGCCTTGCCATGCGCCACCGCTATGATGGCCCGGTCGAGGCGCTGGCCGCGGTGTTTGAGATCCTGATCGAGTTTGGTCAGCAAATGATCGATCCGCGGGTGATCCTGCTCTTGCTGGTGGGTAGTATCGTTTCCGGCGTGTTGACCGAACTTGCCGCCGGGCGCTGGAGGTAGGCCCTGCCCGATCTGTTTTTCTACGGAACCTTGCGGTTTGCCCCTTTGCTGGAGCTTGTGCTGGGCGGGGCCGCGGGTAAGGCGGAGCCGGCGCAACTGCACGATCACGCGGTGTTTTGGGTGCAGGATCAGCCGTTTCCGATGATCGTGGCGCAAATGGGGGCGGTGGCGGAGGGCGTGCTCTTGCGCGACTTGACGGATGAAGACGTGGCGCGGCTGGATTTCTACGAAGGTGGCTTTGTTTATGATCTGCGTGACGTGACGGTGCGCACGGCGGACGGGCCAGCCCCGGCGCAGGTCTATTTCCCGCAAGAGGGGCGCTGGCCCCAAGGCGCGCCCTGGTCTCTAGAGGATTGGGCCGATCAGTGGGGCAGCCTGACCCTGGATGCCGCGGCCGAGGTGATGATGCATTTTCGCAAAATGGACATCACAGAGGCCGCATCCCTTTTGCCATTTTTCAGGGCGCGCGCCTGGTCACGCCAGCTTGCGGCACAGCCGGCGCCGCAAACTCTGCGCAGCACGATGACCGCCGCCGATGTGGAGATTCTGCGCGACCGTGGCGGCTTTGACGGGTTTTTCCGCTTGCGCGCCTTTGAGCTGCACCACCGCCGCTATGCCGGGGGCTGGACCAATCCGGTGCCACGCGAAAGCTTTGTGTCCTACGATGCCGCCCTTGTGCTGCCTTACGATCCGAAAAGTGATCGCGTGTTGTTGATCGAGCAATTGCGCTTTGGCCCGCTGATGCGCGGCGATCCGGCGCCTTGGGTGCTGGAACCGGTGGCGGGTCTGATCGATGCCGGGGAAGACCCCGAAACCACCGCGCGGCGTGAGGCAATCGAAGAGGCCGGGCTAGAACTCGGGCGCCTGGAGCTGATCAACCGGATTTACGCCTCACCCGGTTACAGCACCGAGTTCTTTCATTGCTACGCAGGGATCTGCGATCTGGATGGCCGCGAGACACAACTGGGTGGGCTCGACAGCGAAAACGAGGATATCCGCAGCCATGTGGTGCCGCTGGAGGATGCCCTCGCGCTGATCGATACGGGTGAGATCAATGCTGGCCCGCTGACCATGATGCTCTTGTGGCTTGCACGCCATCGTGAGCGGTTGCGCGCAGCGGGTTGAGTTTGCCGGGGCCGCGTCCTACACCCAGTAAAACGCAGCACGGGAGAGCGCCATGACGCGCATCGCAAAAGATCTCGCCGACGCCATCGGCAACACCCCGTTGATCCGGCTGCGCAAGGCCAGTGAACTGACAGGCTGCGAGATCTATGGCAAGGCCGAATTCATGAACCCGGGCCAGTCGGTCAAGGACCGCGCGGCTTTGTTCATCATCCGCGATGCGGTGGCCAAGGGCCTGCTGAAACCCGGCGGCACGATTGTTGAGGGTACGGCGGGCAACACCGGCATCGGCTTGGCGCTGGTGGGGGCGTCGATGGGCTTCAAGACGGTGATCGTGATCCCCGAAACCCAGAGCCAGGAAAAGAAGGACATGTTGCGGCTTGCCGGGGCTGAGCTGGTGCAAGTGCCCGCGGCGCCTTACAAGAACCCCAACAATTACGTCCGTTACTCCGGCCGTCTGGCCAAAGAGCTGGCGCGGACGGAGTCTAACGGCGCGATCTGGGCCAACCAGTTCGACAACGTGGCCAACCGCCAGGCGCATGTGGAAACCACCGGGCCCGAGATCTGGGAGCAGACCGGCGGCAAAGTGGATGGCTTCATCTGCGCGGCAGGCTCGGGCGGCACGGTGGCCGGTGTCGGCATGGCGCTGCAGCCCAAAGGTGTCAAGGTGGGGATCGCCGACCCGATGGGCGCCGCGCTTTACAGCTTCTACACCGAGGGAGTGCTGAAATCCGACGGCTCCAGCATCTCCGAAGGCATCGGCCAGGGGCGCATTACCGCCAATCTGGAAGGCTTCACCCCCGATTTCGCCTGTCAGGTCAGCGATGAAGAGGCGCTGCCCATCGTCTTTGACCTCTTGGCCGAAGAGGGACTGTGCATGGGCGGATCGACCGGCGTGAATATCGGCGGCGCGATCAAGATGGCGCAGGAAATGGGGCCGGGGCACACCATCGTGACCATCCTCTGCGACTTCGGCACGCGCTATCAATCAAAACTCTACAATCCGGATTTCCTGCGTTCCAAAGGCCTGCCAGTGCCGCAGTGGCTCGACCGGGCGCCGGCCAGCATTCCCGGCGTATTCGAGGACGTATGACGCGTTTTGCGACATGGATAACGGCGGCTTGGCTTTGCCTGTTTTTGTGCGTTGGCGCCGCCTTGGCGCAGGACGCGCCAGCCGTGGATTACGAGGCCTGGACCAACCGCGCGGCCAGTGCTGAACAGGTGATCGAAGCCGGGCGCGCGTCCAGTGCTGCGCTGGAAGAGTTGCGGTTGGCTATCGCCGACTGGCGGCAACGCTTTCTCGACGCGCAGGATCTGAGCACGGCGCGCATCGCCACGCTGCAATCGCAGCTCGATGCGCTGGGGCCGGTGCCCGAGGATGGGGGTGAGCCCACCGAGATTGCCGACCGCCGGGCCGAGTTGAACGAACAGCTGACGCGGGCGCGCGCGCCGGTACTGCGCGCGGAAGAGGCCTATACCCGCGCGGACGGTCTGATTGGCGAGATCGACAGCATCATCCGGTCACGCCAGACCAACGCGTTGCTGGAGCTGGGGCCATCGCCGGTCAATCCGGCGCTCTGGCCGCAGGCGATCGAGACGCTGGCCGAGTCGACCTATAACTTCATCGATGAAGTGACCCGGAACTTCGCCAGCGACGCCTTGCGCGCCGAAGCGCGGGCCAATCTGCCGCTGGTTCTGGGGCTGCTCGCGCTGGCCTTTGTGCTGCTGATGCGCGGTCAAAGCTGGGTGCGCGGCGTTGTCGACAACATGCGCGAACGTACGCGGCGAGGCACCGGGGTCTGGAGCTTTGGCATCTCGCTGGGTCAGATCGTGCTGCCGCTGGCGGGTATCTATGCGCTGACCGAGGCGCTTTTTGCTACCGGCATGCTGGGGGTGCGCACCACGCTGCTGTTGGAAAGTGTGCCGCTTTGGGCCGGTGTGCTTCTAGGGATCCGCTGGCTGGCCGATCAGGTGTTCCACCCCGATGACCGGGTTGCGGCCCTGCCCATCGCCCCCGCCCGCCGGACCGAGGCGCGCTATTACGTCAACATCATCACCCTCCTGTTGGTGATCTGGGACGTGCTCGACGTGCCCATGACGTTCGACAATTACCCGCCCGCGACCGCGGCCGTTCTGGGCTTTCCGATCCTGGTGCTGGCCGGCCTGATGCTGTTCCGGATGGGGCAGATCCTGTCCAAGGCCGAGATGGAGAGCAACGAGGCGGTGGATGCCGCCTATGACGGTGAGCAGCCGAATTTCCGCTTCCGCATGTCGCGCCTTTTGGGCCGGGCGGCGATGCTGATTGCGGTGATCGGGCCGGTGATGTCGGCCATCGGCTATGGGCTGGTGGGCGAAGCGCTGGTGTTCCCGGCGATCCAGACCCTGGCGCTGGCCGGGCTGGTGCTGGTGCTGCAACGCTTTGTCAACGATCTCTACCGGCTGATCACCGGGCGCAGCCCGCATGCGGCGGAAAGCCTGGTGCCAGTGCTGGCGGGCTTTGCGCTGACGCTATCGTCGTTGCCGCTGCTGGCGCTGATCTGGGGTGCCCGCGTTGCTGACCTGACCGAGCTTTGGGCCCGCGCACGCGAAGGCTTTGCCATCGGCGATACACGGATCGCGCCACAGGATTTCATTGTGGCCATCCTGTTTTTTGCTATCGGCTATATGCTGACGCGGCTGTTGCAGGGTGGGCTGAAGACCTCGGTCCTGCCCAAGACCAAGATCGACCAGGGCGGCCAGAACGCCATTGTCGCGGGCGTTGGCTATGTCGGGATTTTCTTGGCGGCCGTGGTGGGCATCACCGCGGGCGGGATTGATCTCTCGTCGATTGCGCTGGTCGCGGGTGCCCTTTCGGTCGGCATCGGTTTTGGTCTTCAGAACATCGTGTCGAACTTTGTCTCGGGCATCATCCTGCTGATCGAACGGCCAATCTCCGAAGGCGACTGGATCGAGGTGAACGGCACCCACGGCACGGTCAAGGATATCTCGGTCCGCTCCACCCGGATCGAGACCTTTGACCGCTATGACGTGATCATCCCGAACGGTGATCTGGTGTCGGGCACGGTGTCGAACTACACCCGCGGCAATGTGCTGGGCCGGATCATGATTCCAGTGGGGGTGGCTTATGGCTCGGACACGCGCAAGGTGGAGCGTGTGCTGCTGGGCATTGCACGTGAACATGAGATGGTGCTGATGAACCCGGCGCCGGCGGTCGATTTTGTCGGCTTTGGCGCGGATTCGCTCGATTTCCGCATCCGGGCGGTGCTGCGCGACATCAATTACGGCCTCGGCGTGCGGACCGAGATGCGCCACCAGATCGTCGAGCGTTTCGCCGAGGAAGGCATCGAGATCCCGTTTGCACAGCGCGATATCTGGCTGCGTAACCCGGAGGCGCTGACGGGTATGGCCAAGCCGGACGGCGGTAAAGAGGATGATGCGGAGCAGGGGGGATCGGCATGACAGAGGCGCTTTACCGCGACGATCCCTATCTGCGTGAGGCTGCGGGGGTGGTGACCGGGCATACCGAAGAAGGGGGTGTGATCCTCGATCACTCCCTGTTCTATCCAACGGGTGGCGGTCAGCCGGGCGATAGCGGGGTTCTGGAATGGGACGGCCACCGCTTGCCCATCGCGACCACCGTCAAAGGCGAAGGTGGGGCATGTGTGCTGGTGCCGGCAGAACCCGCGCGCCTGCCGCCGAAAGGCACGCAAGTGGTGCAGGTGCTGGATTGGGAGCGGCGCTACAAACATATGCGCGTGCACACGGCGCTGCATCTGTTGTCGGTGGTGATTCCGCTGCCGGTGACGGGCGGGTCGATTGGGCCAGGCAGTGGTCGGCTGGACTTTGCCATGCCGCAGCCGCCGTCGGATCGCGATGCGATCGAGCAAGCCCTGAACGCCCTGGTGGACCGCGATCTGGAGGTGCGGGAAGAGTGGATCACCGAGGCGGAGCTCGACGCCAATCCGGGTCTGGTGAAGACGATGTCGGTGAAACCACCGCGCGGGGCGGGGCAGGTGCGGCTGGTGCGGATCGGGCAGGGCGCCGAACAGATCGATCTGCAGCCCTGCGGCGGCACCCATGTGGCGCGGACAGGCGAGATTGGGCGACTGCGGCTTGGCAAGATCGAAAACAAGGGTAAGCAGAACCGTCGGGTGAACATCGCGCTCGACCTCTGAACGCGGTTTTCTGGTGGCCAGCGGTGATCCAAAGGCGCGCTACCGCGCCCATTTATTCTGCGGGAGGGCTGGTGCAACGCGTTACAGGCGCCTTGTGCTTGTGGCGGGTGGTCAGTCTTTTTTCAAAGGCACGCCGTAAAGCTCGAGCCGGTGGCCTTTCAGCCGGTAACCCAGCTTTTGCGCGATCTTTTCCTGCAGCGCTTCGATCTCGGGGTCGACGAATTCGATCACCTTGCCCGATTGCAGGTCGATCAGATGATCGTGGTGATCGCGTTCGGCGTCCTCATATCGTGCGCGGCCGTCCCCGAAATCGACCTTTTCCAGGATGCCGGCCTCTTCGAACAGCTTGACCGTCCGGTAGACCGTCGCGATTGAGATGCCGGGGTCCTGTGCCACGGCCCGGGCATGCAGCTCTTCGACATCCGGGTGGTCCTGCGATTGTTCCAGAACCTGCGCGATGGTGCGGCGCTGGCCGGTCATACGCAGGCCCTTGGCCTCGCAGCGTTCGGTGATGGTGTCTGGCATGCGCGTCCTCTTTGACGTCTTTTGTGCCAAAGCCATGGGCAAAGGCCAAGACCCCAAAGCGCTTGACTTATCCACTGTGGCGACCCATGTGGTGCGTCGACGCTTTCCCCCAGGGCCGCGTGAGCCGCCCCGGACCGATGATTGGGCCGAGGGAATGGGAAAGCACCGCTTCCATTTTCACGCGTGGAGCAGGGACGGGCGCGCATCTGGGCATGAGCCGGGCGTGGTCACCGTTCTTCCACAAGACGGGCGGAATGCCCGTGCAAGGCCGTGCCAAAGGGGCAGGGCCAAAGGATAATTGATGAAAGACTTCAAGACGATGGGTCTGCCCAAGGCGCTGGTGGCGCGGGCGGCCGAAATGGGGATGCAGAGCCCGACACCAATTCAGGCAGGGGCGATCCCGCATGCGTTGGAGGGCCGGGACGTGCTGGGCCTGGCGCAAACCGGCACCGGCAAGACGGCCGCGTTTGGCCTGCCGCTGATGGCGCGCATTCTGGAGCTGGGACGGCCCAAGCCGAAAGAGGTTCAAGGCCTTGTGCTGGCGCCGACCCGCGAATTGGCGGGCCAGATCGCGACCGTGTTGCGGTCGCTGGCTGAAGGATCGCGGCTCAAGATCGGGCTGGTGGTCGGCGGCATGTCGATCAACGCGCAGGCGCAACGGCTGGCCAAGGGCACCGATATCGTGGTGGCCACACCCGGCCGCCTGATCGACCTGATCGATCGGCGCGCGGTCGATTTGCGGGCGACCAGCTTTCTGGTGCTGGACGAGGCGGACCAGATGCTCGACATGGGGTTCATCCACGCGCTGCGCCGGATCGTCGGCCGCCTGCCGGAAAAACGCCAGACGATGCTGTTTTCGGCCACCATGCCCAAGCTGATGGAAGAGCTGGCCGCGAGCTATCTCGACAACCCGGAACGTGTGCAAGTCAGCCCGCCGGGCAAGGCTGCCGACAAGATCACGCAATCTGTGCACTTCATCGCCAAGACCGAAAAGCCGGCTTTGCTGATCGAACACCTGGACCGGCACCGGGACGAGCTGGCGCTGGTCTTTGCCCGCACCAAACACGGGGCCGAGCGGCTTATGAAGGCGCTGGACAAGGCCGGGTTCGCCGCCGGGTCGATCCATGGCAACAAGAGCCAGGGCCAGCGGGACCGGGCCTTGGCCGCGTTCCGGGCCGGAGAGATTCGGGTGTTGGTGGCCACAGACGTGGCGGCGCGTGGTCTGGACATCCCGCAGGTGCGCTATGTCTACAACTTCGATCTGCCGAATGTGCCGGAAAACTACGTGCACCGGATCGGGCGCACGGCGCGGGCCGGGCGCGATGGCGAGGCCGTGGCCTTTTGTGCCAGTGACGAGGTCAAGGAACTGCGCGCCATCCAGAAGCTTTTGGGCATCGTGTTGCCGGTGGCGTCGGGTCGGGCTTGGGAAGGGGTAGAGATCACGCCGCCCAAGCGTCGCGGCGGCAAGCCGGGTCGTGGTCGCCGCCGGCGGCACAGTGGCGGTCAGGGCGGCAGGGCTCAGGCGGCCTGACCCGCGCGCCTGCGTGCTCCGAACCACAGATAGGCGGCCAGGCTGCCCACCACGATCGCGCCGCCCACGATCATGCGCGTCGTGGGCGGCTCGGCCAGAAAGGCCCAGACCCAGAGCGGCCCGAGCACCGTCTCCAGCAGCAAGAGCAGGCTGACATTCGCCGCGGCCGTGTGGCGTGAGGCATAAGACAGCGAAAAGAACGCCACGGGCAGGATGATGAGTCCGGTGATCAGAATGGCCCAGAGCGTGCCATCCGCCATGTGTGCAGGGCCCGTGACGACCCAGCCGGTCGCACCGGCAAGGTAAGCGCCAGTACCGATCACCGGCAGGATCGGTACGGACGGGTTGTGGCGCAGGGTCACGAAGTTCAGCGCCAGCATCAGCGCCACGCCCAGCCCGCAGAGCGCGCCGAAGACGGCGCCGGTGTTCAGCGTCGTGTCCCCCTTGCCGGACACGGCAATCCCGATGCCCACCAACACGCAAAGGATGGTGATCCAGGTCGCGACCCCGGTGCGTTCGCCGTGCAAAAGGCCGGCGAGGAGCGCCGACCAGACCGGCGCCGTAGCGACGCCGAAGAGCACAACAGGCACTGGCGCATTGGCAATGCCCAAAGGAAACAGCAAAGCGTTGAAGAACTGCACGACGATCAGTGCCATGCCGACGCGGGTAAAGATCACCGCAAGCTCGGCGCGATGCGCGCGGCTGGTCGGCGCTCCTCGCCGGCCTTTTGCACGGCGAACGCACCGGGGTCGCGACCTGGATCACCATCCTTTGCGTGTTGGTGGGCATCGGGATTGCCGTGTCCGG
>JASJCC010000088.1 GCA_030066175.1 Paracoccaceae bacterium
ATCACGGTCCTCTAGCATCGCCATAAGGGCCTGCTCGCCAGTTCCTTCCGGCGCGTCGAGACAGGTCTGCACGATCCGGGTCAGCTTGCGTTCGCCCTCGCCCAGAACCACGATCCCGCTGACACCGATCTTTGTCCGGATTTGGTCGACGACCACTGGATGGCTGACGGACCCGCCCCCGAACACGAAGACCAGCGGACCGCCGAAGCGCTCCTTCAGACGCCGGGCGATGAGGCCGGACATGTAAACCTGACTGTAGTTCAGCGAGAAGCCGACAATGCTGGCACCGGTGCGTGAAAGCCGCGGCAAGATGGTCCGGTCCGTCAGGCTTATGACCGAGTCGGTCAGGGCCTCCAGCCAGTCCAGGGATAAGCTGAAGCGTCCGGAATGGCCGCGCCGCAGGCGTCTTGCCTCTGCCTCCTCCGCGATCATTGCAAGGCATTGTTCGATCTCGCCCCGCTCCGGCCGGTTGGCGCCGCCAAAGCGCGCCAAAAACCCGAGCATCGAGATCAGTTCCCGATGAGTCTCGCTCCAGTAGTCGTGGAAATGGATGAAATCCCCACCCGCCACCTCCAACATCGCGTCCAGAAAGACCGGATGCAGCCCAAGGTCTATGGATGCGCCGAACGTACGTTCAAGATACGCACCCAACGCGCCAAGCTGGATTGGAGCGAGTGACGGGTAGGCCCATGGGGCGGAAACGATTTGAACAGACGCCCGCATCTAAATCACGAAACGCCGGCGGCGGCGAGCGTCCTGTCCGCGGCGGCTTTCTCACGCGCAAGGAACCGGCCGATTGCCGACACCACGTCCAGCCCGCGCTCGGTAAAGATCCTCTCGACCGGCAGGTCCATCACGGAGGCGAGGCTCGCCGCGCAGCTCGTGCGCAGTTGCACCGTCCCGGGATGCAGGCGCAAATCCTTGAGGCGCGGCTGTTCCTTTCGGAACGCAAGCAGTTCGCAGCCCACGAAAAGGCTGTGCATGACGTGGTAAAGCGGCCTTTGCTGACAGCGCACCGCCGAAAACGCCGGGATGACCTGCCCGAAGGCCTCGCTCTGGAAATGCGGCGTAGCGGTTTCGTCGATGTAACCAAGCGTATGCGCCAACTCGTGCACGATGAACTCAACCACGTCATCCGGTGAGGCTTTCTTCGGCGGATTGATCCACAGGACGCCGATGCAACTGTTGGCCGAGCCGCCACTGACCCCGCGCAGCCCCGTCGAGATAATCCGCGTTACCACGGCGTCGAACAGGCGTCGCCGCGCCGGTGAGTAGTCGGCCAGCGTCTCGTAGGCGGTGCGCGCCCGCGCGATGTTGCGCGCCACGTCCTCCGGGTCACGTTCCTCGAACATCTGCGCGACCGAGACTCCGTTCACCGGCGTCTTTGCGTCCCGCTCATCTTCGTAGAGGAACAAGTTCAGCAAGGCTCTTTCGTCAGCCTCGTCTGTCACGAACTCGGGGGCCGCCCTGCGCGGCAGCGTCACCTGCGGCTGAATAGCCGCTAGCCAAGCATGATAAGCTGAGTAAAAGGACTCGTCAAATGGGGCACCAACCTCGTTTTCCAGCCGCGCGACGCACTGGGCTTCATCATACAGACCCAGCATGGCTAATTGACCATGAAACGCGAGCGACGGCCAAAACCCACCTCTGCCAGCTCCTGCGCACAGTAATCGAGAAGCCACCGCCCCCCTTCGGTAAGCAGGCCGTAGAGATTGGGATCGCTCTGAACCCCGATGATGCTGCTCCACACTCCCTGCGCCAACTCTTCGGTAGTCCCGTGATAGGGCCGCTCCGCAGGGCGAAGCCCAAGGCGTTGCCTTTGCAGTAGGATTTCGGTACCGATGACAATGCTGTGCAAGACTTTGTCGAGTGGCCGCATCTTGCAAGACAGCGCCGCCTGCGCGTAGTTCTCCCGCATGGCGACCCGATTATAGTCGTAGAGGCCGTAGGACAACTCGAACAAGAAAACGCCGTGATGCGTGGCCTCATGGATCAGGAACTCGTTGAGGTCAATATCCGCATGGCGGCGCGGGTTGCAGGCATAGATCACCCCGATCGCTCCGGAGGTTGTCCCGCCCCTCGTCGTGTAATCAGTCCTCGGGCATGTCATATGGCTAATGATCAGCGACCAGTAGTTCCAGTAATCCGGATCGGTCTCGGTATAGCGCTCAACCGACCGCCGGATGTGGTCGACATCGGCGGAAATCTCCCCGCGATACTTTTCATCGGTATACAAAAAATTCGAGTCGCGATACCGCTCGTAATCATTCAGAGGCGAGTCTTTATCAATGAGTGACAGAAGCGATTTTTCAACATCCGTTTCATTCACCCACATCGTTCCCCCGTCCGTGGCGAAAGGAACGTTATATTGACTGGAAAATTTGCGACGATAGTCCTTAACCAGATCGTCAGACTCCAGATAACGCCCCTCTCCACCGCAGACCAAAGAAACAATATCGATACAGGTCGCCTCGCCAAGAAGATTGTACATGGCAATTTATTCCCTGCTCGAAATGTTCAGTCGTCAAGCTCCGGCGGCGTAAACATGAGGTTCTGCATGACCAGCTTGTCGCCCACCGCGATTTTCTTCAGATCGTCCGCGGACAGCTTCCGACCCAGGACCGTCTGCATTTCCGAGACCGACATGCGGTTGAAGACCAGCTGTTGCAGTTCCGCGACCTGCTGTTTAAGATCGGCGATTTCTTGTTCCAGTTTTTCTGACATTGTGTTCTTCCTCCAAAATCGATTGTGTTCCATCGAACGCGCGCTCTACCCGTACGGTAATCAATCTGCCGTCGTCTTCAACGCACAACGAAATAATATACGAAAATTCGAAAGCTGAAAACAATTTAAACGACAAAACAATTGTAACTCGCAACCATATGATTGCAAATAGACTTTTCATAATATCCACATGGGCGCAACGATTGCTCCAGGATTGGATCTTCGCCGCCAGCCGGCTCTCCGGACCGGACCGACTCGCTCCTCGGACCCGGCTTGGCGGTCATGGCGGAGACGGGCCGCGCGGGTCCACTTGGAGCTTGGCAAGTACGGACTTCGACCAAGTCGTCTGAGTCTTAATGCTCTGAAACGTAGAGGGAAACTTTTAGGGCACAGGTGTCTGTCGTCCGAGTTTTTTGGAATGCTTTGGCTGTTTCATAACGGAGGCTCTGGTTCGATTATTGTTTCAGTTTAGGCGGCAGCGGATTGGACATTTCTCAACCCAAGTGAGGAATGATGCGAACGTTACACTTGCTCTGACGTCAGTGAAACGCAACAAGCCGCACTTGGTGCAAACGCCGGGAACTTACACTTTGTCCCGCACCCTGTTCCTTGCCGCAGATTTCATCGCTGTGCTGTGCATCAATGGCCACTGCTTCGGCTGCGTAGCGGCATGAGGTATTTTACTCATGCAGTGGTTTTCACGCTGCGTGCGCACGCAGCAGGAAATCCGGATCACAGGTTGGGCACGAAGCGGCCTGATGCGGCGCGACATCAGCGGCGTAATGCCTAGAACCGAGACCAGACAATCACGTTTGGCCCTACTATCGATGGTCAACGCGGTGTTGGCGCATGGGCCGGGAGGGACGGATAGAGGCTTAGATGTGCCGAGAATCTAACTTCCCGCCGTCAATCCGAAGCGCAAGGCTTGGAACAAAGGCCGCCTAATCGGCCAGAAACGCCCACTGCTGCCCACACAGGTTTGGGCCATTCGGGCGCGGCACGAACTCGCAAGGAATTTCCGCGACCTGCCGCTCTTCAATTTCACCATCGACAGCAAGCTGCGCGGATGTGCACTCGTCAAACTAAGGGTTAGCGATCTTGTCGTTGGCGACCGGATCCGCGAGAGGGTCACGATCGTTCAGAGCAAGACCAATCGGCCAGTTCAATTCGAAGTATCTGAGAATACGCGTGAAACAATCGTCTCCTGGTTTGATCGACCCGAAACGCGGGGCTGTCGGCACTTGTTCCCAAGTCACTTCCATCCGTCGCCTCACATCTCGACACGGCAGTATGCGAGGTTGGTACACGATTGGGCGGCGGCCATTGAGCTCGAACCGAGCGGATATAGAACGCATTCGCTCCGGTGGATGAAGGTGTTTGAATTTCAACGGAAGACCAGCAATCTCCGTGCGGTTCAGCCCCTGCTTGGCCACACTAATGTGGACAGTACGGTAAGATATCTCGGTGTCGAACTTGAGGACGCGCTGAGCATCACAGAGCGAATCGACATCTAGACCAAAGTGGCGGGCGGCGCTTGCCGTTCGCTGCCCAAGACCGGACCTATCCGAAACGTGTTCCCAAAGGTTCGATAGAGCCCAACCCCTTCGCAGCATGCAGTGCAGCGAATATCCGCATGTTTTGCGTGGTCAAAAAGGTGCCGCTTCTTCTTTGGTTCCGCCTAGGTTTTCTGATTAACCGATGCCTTTGAGCATTCGTCAGCGGTCTATGGCGGTCAGAACCCACTGTTACCGACCCTACAGCACTAAACATTGGCAACCCGAAGTTGTAGCTTGCCATTTGTTAAGGTGGCAAAGCACCCAGCTCTTCCGTCAGGATGTGTGAATGGCCTGGGCGGCTGCCAAGCTGAAACGTCTGGACTAAGCGCTACGATTATGGGACCGTGCCTTTACGTGATTGAAGAACGGACGGAAAATAAATTGCATATAAGCCCGCAGGATATCTCCTACGATTGCGACTCCGTCCTTCCTACTGTGATAGATCCCGAGGTATTGCGAAGCCAATTTGGCCGACCCATTTCTCCGTTATTCGACTCGCTCCCAAAGCTCCGAACAGGACCGCTGCCGTCCCAGATTGAAGTAGCAATTGTCGGAGGCGGCTTGCACGGAACAATGATTGGAGCTTGGCTCCGGAAGTACAGTTCGCTCCAATTCGCGATACTTGATGGCATGTCAACCCTCGCAAATGGCTTTTTCGAGTCGGCCGAGAGGATTGGTCAACGAGTAATGCGAAGTCCGTACACACACCAGCTTGCTCCTGACGGAGCACTGCAATTAACTGATTTTGCACGCCTAGTATACAAGTCGCTAAGTAGTATTGAGCGCCGGCAATTAGAACTTGCCTTCAAAGGAGAGCGCTCAATTGTGCCGCTTGACATATTTAGAGCTCATCTAAGTTTTACCGCCTGCACTTTGGCTCTGCAGGCAAACAGCTTCCAGTGCAAGGTAAAGGGCCTTGAGACGGAAGGCGGCTCTTGGAAAATAACAACAGACCGCGGCAAAATTTCTGCCAATCGGGTTATATTGGCCTGCGGTAGACGTCGCCGTAGAACCCCCGGGGTTTGGGAGCGCGCAATTAGTCGCCCGGGGAGCAGAGTTTATTGGGTCTTTGGACATCGCCCTGCCGTTTCGCCGCATCAGGTGATTGCAGTTGTCGGCAGCGGCTTATCCGCGGCTTCAGTTATTCTTGATCACTTAATGAAGGGCGGTCGTGTGATATGGTTAATACGTCGACGCGACATAACCTACAAATGCGCTGACGTCGCCCATCGGTTCTTTCGCCGTGAAGGACAGGCTGAGTTTGACGCACTACCCAAATCCGCCCAACTTGAGGTCCTCTCGAGCGAACGCCGTGGCTCCGTTATGCCGGAGTATCACAACTTTTTTGTTGCAGCGGAATCCGATGGTCGCCTGACAATTTGTCGTGGCGTTGTTGCGGACGATCTCGCCATAGGGCCGACGTTTACGACGGTGCGCCTTAGCGATTCGCGACAGGTAAAGGCTGACCAAATTATTCTCGCTACCGGCCTTGAGGCGCAAGACAAATTGCTACCAAAGTCAGTCGAGCGTGATTCCGACGGGTTACCCCTGCTTGACGACAGTCTTGGTGTTCTTGGTCATCCGGGCCTTCACATATCAGGAGTTTTGGCGAGTCTAAAATTAGGCCCAGCGGCGGCGAATATTGAGGGTGCAAGATTCGCGTTGGAGCGCCTAAGCTCCGTTCTTTCTCCCCACCGGAACACGATAGGCGGGTTCAGTGGTACAGCAAAGGTGCTTTGACATTCAAGGTGAAGACCTACCCCCTAGACTTGTTAGTGCAGCCGTCGCTCTGCAACGTTTTCAGAGCGAGTCGCTTTGCGAAATGCTGGGCATGGTGCTTGCGGCAGAGGAGCCAATCGAACTACTGTATCTCTACGAATCAACAAAGAATGGCGTCGGGTCGGTTCTTGGAGAGGGTCTTCAGCGCTATGCACACCGCGAAGTCATGCGGCTCTTGACGGCTTGGCAGGAACGTACTCACGATACCTTCGACTATGAGTTTGGTGAGGAGATCGGCGACCCCCAGAGTGTGATCGCGCATTTCCGGAATGTGGTAATCAGTTCTACGGATCAACAGATCGGAGACACTCGACTATTGCTAAGCTGCATCCTATTGGGGCGGGCGATCAAGTCGGAGAAAGTACGGCTAATTGGAGCCAAATGAGCGTCGAGAACAGGGGAGTTTGGAAATGATTAGGGCACAAGAGATTCACATGGCCGCGACGGTGGATCGAGATCGACAAGTGGTTTACGTTACAGGTGCAATAGACCAGAAGCATACAAGCATTGTTACAAGGATTCGCCTGCCGGAATCAAAATCCAATGTGTGGCGCGTTGTAAAGGCGGAGACAAATCTCACCGACTCCTCTTGGGTAGCTTGGCAAATTCGTCTTGGTGGTGATTGTCGCATGGTTAAGGATTCCAAGAGTGGCTTCTCGCAACAATTTCGGAATTGTGACTATGTCGGGGATCGAAATGCGATCTTATTCTCTGGTGGTGAAGTTCGACCTGGCGAACCCGTTTTAAAAGAGTTCGAGGTTGCTATTGGAGAAAAATCTGAGCTCGTAATGTCGCACAACAGAATCGCGCGTGAACCTTTTGAGGAGGTAATTCGTGAAAAGCTCTTGGAAGGGTTTGGGTACGACGAGCCGGTTGTGGAGATGGATATCCCCGTGCGTTTTCGTTGAGCGATGGTAGCTATCACTCTGACGTTCTTTTATTAGAGTCGCCAGGACAACTGAAATGGTACACTGAAGATCTTTGTGGACTGGGCCCGGATGAGGTGATTGTCTGAACCCTTCTTGGTTAAATAGGCACCGGCGCAGAAGTCGCCCAATTCCGAGGAGAAATGCGATCCGCTTCAAGACATTATCCTCGGATGACTGGTTTTGAGAACATCGGGGAAATCGAGGTTGTTGGAAAGGAAGTCTAGTCCATTTCACCAGGCGATAGAGTTGTAGCGCACTATGGCCACGGCACTAGGGCTAGGATCAGCAAAGACAATCTCATCCCATTGCCACGGCAATATTGGAATAGTCCCGTCCCACTGCTAGCAGTATTGGCCGCTGACATATAGCACGCCGCTTCCAGAACTGAAATTCGAAAAACAGACAAAGTGGCCGTGCTCGGCGCTGGCTGCCTAGGATTGCTTTGTGTTTACTAACTATCGCTGTTAAACGTGTACGATGTAGACATCGTGGACCGGAATCCCAACAGGCAAGAGTTGGCGTTACGTTTCGGAGCGAGATGTGCGGTTGGGGACATAGAAGAATTGGATAATTTCTCCTATACAGTCGCATTTGATTGTTTTGGAGATCATTCCTCTTTCTCTCGTCTGCAAAAACTCATGATGCAATTTGGGAAAGTCTGCATCATCTCTGATCCATCGCATGGGAGCCATCACGAGCTTAGCTCTGCCTTTTTTGAGAACGAGTTGTCGGTTCTGTTTTCGAGTGACGCTCCGAACACGCGTGCATGGCGTGGGGAGTTTGTATCACAACTGACATCCGTTCGGCTCCATAGTTTGTCAGCGATGTTTAGAAAGGAAATATCGTTTCGTGATCTTGTGGTGTGTTTTACGAAATTGATCACGTTTCCACCACCCCCCCCAAAAGTACTAGTTCGATATTGAAATACCAGTGGCAACTGAATCCCGTACGGTGTGTGCCGGTTAACAGGGCAGTATTGTTGACGAACGCGTGGTTGCAGCTCCTAGGCCGCACCAACACTATAAACCCTACACGACCCAGAAGCTGAAACAGCCTTTGGTTCAATGTCGGCAAGGTCCCGCACAGCTACCATCAACGCGGCCTGCAGCGAAGGACTGGACCGAGTCCAGACCCACCGAGGCTGTATCCGAAATGAACAGCTGCTTCTGGTAAAAGCGATAATGGTGTATTGCCTGCTCCGAATGAACAGCGTTGGCGTCATATATTGTAAAGAAAATATGCCTCAAGAAGTTGATATGGCGAATGAGGCTCAATTTCATATATCCTTGGTCTATGATAAAGGATCTCGGCGAATTCAGCAATGAGAATTTCGAAGGATGCATTGTGGCTCGCGCCTACCTAATTCAGCTAAGTATTGTTTTGCGACAGAAGCCCACGCTCAGGGTGCATTGAGCGACAAGCCCGATCACTGGCAGCATACCGTTCGTGTTTTAACGCGCCACGAAGGCTATGTGACCCACGTCGAATTCTCAACGGATGGGCGCAGGCTGCTCAATGCTTCGAAGGACGGTGTCGAAAGGGTCTGGAACACCAGTAGTGGTGCGGTGAAAGCGACGCTCTCAGCACATGAAATAGCGATCAGCAGGGAGATTTTTTCGCCTGACGGCAGCCTAACCGCAACTGGATTCTTTGATAAAACCGCCCGCATCTGGAACGCTGAGACCGGCGCGGAAATAGCCTCTTTCAATCCAGGTGAAAATACCAAGTTTTCCGGCAGGGTCTTCGGCCTGTCCTTATCTCTAGATGGACAACGGGTTGTGTCCAATTTGACCGGTGATCAGGACAATGATGCGCGTGTCTGGGACGCACAGACAGGTGAACAAATACTTGCGCTATCGGGGCACGAAGACAGAGTGTTCGATGCAGTTTTTTTCATCCGATGGTACGCAAATCGCCACAACGTCATCGGATGGAACTGCTCGATTATGTGACGCCCTAACCTGCGCACAAACAGCTGTTCTGCGCGTGGCCGACAGAGCCGCATGGGATATTGCGTATTCTCATGACGGTAGGCGTGTCGCTATCAGTTCGGTAACGATTGGTCCCAAAGTTTGGGATAGCCGAGCCGGTGCTTTTCTGGTTGAACCCGAGGAAGGCGTGGCGACACTAGTTAGCGGACTTGGCAATTTCTCTCCTGACGGATCCAAAGTGGTATCAATTGATACTGGGAGGACGGTCATTATTTGGGGTTCGCGTCAAATGAACCTGCAGCATCGCCTCCGCCACTTTGGTAGCACTTGCATGACGTCAGTGCCAATGGACAGTTTATGTCGCTTTGTTAAGGGAGGGTTTCTGGCACATCGTAACCACCAAGGAGTGGAGATGAGACAGAAGCCCGGCACCAAGCAGAGCCACGGCGAGAAGGTCGTTCAAGACATTCGCCGAGCTGCGCGCAAATGGTATTCTGCTAAAGAGAAGATCAGGATCGTGCTGGACGGCCTCAAGGGCGAGGACAGTATTGCTGAGCTGTGCCGCCGTGAGGGCATTGCCAGAGCTTGGATTACAGCTGGTCGAAGGAGGTCCTGGAAGCCGGCAAGAAGCGCCTTGCGGGTGATACGACACGGTCCGGCTACCTCTACCGAGGTTAAAGACCTGCGCCGTGAAGCTCGCGACTTGAAGGAGGTTGTCGCGGAACAGGCCCTGGAGCTTCGACTACTCAAAAGAAAGCATGATCGCGGATGGGGAAGACGACGCATGAGGTATCCCGCATCTGAGAAGCTGGAGATCATCCGCCTCGTCGAAGGCTCGCATCTGCGGACCAAACACACATTGTACAAGCTGGGCATTCCCCGGACCACGTTCTACCGTTGGTATGATCGGTATCTTTTGGGTGGCCCCGAGGCGCTTGAGGATCGCAGCCCCCCGGCCATCGCGGGTCTGGAACCGCATTCCCGAGACCATGCGAGAGAAGATCAAGGACCTGGCTCTGAAGGAAAGCGATCTGTCGCCGCGCGAGCTGGCGGTGCGCTTCACCGACACGGAAAGGTGTTTTGTGTCAGAGGCTTCGGTCTCTCGCATCCTCAAGTCGTACGACCTGATCACCAGCCCGGCCTATGTGGTTCTGTCGGCGGCCGACGAGTTCAAGGACAAGACTACACGGCCGAACCAACTTTGGCAGACCGACTTCACCTATCTGAAAGTGATCGGTTGGGGCTGGTTTTATCTGTCAACGATCCTTGATGATTACAGCCGCAACATCATCGCCTGGAAGCTCTGCACGACGATGAAGTCAGGCGACGTGACCGACACGCTGGATCTCGCGTTGCAAGCCTCGGGTTGTGATCGGGCGACAGTCGTTCACAAGCCGCGCCTGCTCAGCGACAACAGATCCAATTACATCTCCGGAGAGCTGGCCAATTGGCTAGAGGACCGGCAGATGGATCATGTCCGCGGAGCTCCTTATCACCCGCAAACCCAGGGCAAGATCGAACGGTGGCATCAGACCCTGAAGAACCACATCCTGCTGGAAAACTAATATCTGCCCGGCGATCTCAAACAAAAAGATCGATGCCTTCGTCGAGCCCTACAACCACCGGCGCTATCACGAGAGCCTGCAAAACCTCACCCCGGCCGATGTCTACTTCGGGCGCGGCCAGACCATTCTGAAACAACGAGAAAGGATCAAACGAAATGCCATCGAAGCCCGGCGCTTGCCTCACCGCAAATCCGCCGCTTAATCAAACCGACCAGATGAGCCAAACCCTCGCTTCGAACAGGCCACCATCTGTACCAACAATCCCTGATGACGGACAGTTCCTATCATCAACGAACCGTTCCGCATGTCGTATGAGAGCCCTCCAAAGATCCGTGAGAATTCAATGTGAGGAAAAGTAGCAGTATCGAATTGCGTTCTTGTATAGCAGCTTGGGCCCCTAGAAGCTGGCTGCCCAACGAACAACTAAAGGGTCATAGTGCAGCCGCCTTCGACCCTTCCTGAGTTGGAATAGTTGTCTAAAGACTGGCGCCGTCGCATCCGTGTTAGGCCATCTGTTCCCACAGCGTCGTGCAAACCGGTGGAAGGTGGTCTTCGATGGCCTGCATGGCATCAACGATCAGGTCTTCGCGCCATCTGCGGCCCACGATCTGTACACCGATTGGTTGCGGCCCGGCGGGTAGCTCCGCGACATGCGTGGGCAGGTTGCCGGCGGGCAGGCCGGTGAAGTTCATCGCAAAGGACCACATCGCCTGCCCCAGCGCCTCACGCACACCCTCGGCGCCTTCCGCGTCCCGTCCGGCGGTGCAGTAGGGTTGCAGAAGGAAGGGTGTGAGCACCAACGGGTAGTCCTCGAGAAACAGCGACCATTGCCGCGCGTAATGCGTGCGTTTGGCCATCATGCGCAGCTGTTCTGCACCTTCATAAGGCGGGAACTGGCGGTAGTACTCATCGAAGATGGCGTTGAGCGTGTCCGAGCCATAGCTTCGGATATCCGGGCCCATCAGCTCTTTCACCTCCCCCATCAGAGCGCGGTAGCCTGTCTCCCCGGCCTCGCGCGCAAGCGGCGCGTCAACCTCTTCAACTGCATAGCCCGCATCTGAGAGCGCGGAGGCCGCGGCATCGAGCGCCGCCGCCACATCCGGGTGCAGACCAAAACCGAAATCGTCACGGGTGAAGGCCGCGCGGATGGGGCCCTCAAGCGGCGCCCCGCGCCAGGGCAGCGGTACGTGGTAGGGATCGCGCGGATCGGGGGCGATCATGCTGGGCATCGCAAGGTGCAGGTCTGTCGCATTGCGGGTGATCAGGCCCTGGACCGACATGGCTTGTGCAAGCATCCCACGCTCGGCCTTTTGGCTGGGGTTCCAGGCAGGCACACGCCCCAACCCGGGCTTCACCGTGACCGCACCGGTGGCCGAGGCCGGAAACCGCAGCGATCCACCGATATCGTTGCCATGCGCCAGCGCCCCCATGCCCGCCATGACCGCCGACGACGCCCCACCCGACGAGCCACCAGCCGAGAGATGCCGGCCCCACGGATTGTACGTTCGGCCGTGCAGCGGATTGTCCGTGTCGGCCCGGAACGAGAACTCCGGCGTATTGGTGCGCCCGATGACTACCGCACCGGCGCGCTTGAGGTTGCGCACGACGGGTGCATCATCCGCCGCGATCATGTTTTTCAGCGCCGGTATACCATTGGTTGTCGCATGCCCGGTCTGATCAACATTGACCTTGATGGTCACAGGTACGCCATGCAGGGGGCCTTTCGGGGCCGTGCCGGCATCTAGCGCCGAGGCGTCACTGCGGGCCTCATCGGCAAGGCTTTCAACCACCGCATTGAGCGCTGGATTGGTCGCCTCCATCCGGGCAATTGCCGCCTCGGTAGCCTCCAGCGCCGTGATCTGCCCCGACCGCGCAGCCGCCGTGATTTCGCTAGCGCTCCATTGCCAGAGGGGGTCGCCTTTGGTCACCGTGATCTCCTTGCGCCGTTTTGCCAAGCTTAGGTGAGCAACGAACAGATACAAGGGGATCATTTGCCAAGCTTAGAATCCCACGTAACAGCTCGTGAATAGTGCAACCGATGCAAGTAGTAATTGGGGAATTTTCGGCTCCGTCTATTCTCCAGTCTCTGCACATGCAGAATTCGTCGGATCGACGGCCTCATTTTTGGCGAAGGTCGCGCGAGATGAACCTCAGCCATGTTCCAAAAGATTTCGGCCAAGTCGATCGATTTCAGCTCAGATACTCAGCTGGTTTATCTGCGCCTCAGAAAGACTACCTCCAACACGCGCGTTCACCGGTGAGCGTGCAACAGTAACGACCTTGGATACCGCAAAATGAACCTTGAAATCGTGGCCTCAGTCCTACGAAGAATTGAAGACGCCGTTCGCAACCAGATCAGTTGCGGCACAGCGGCAACGATTACATCTGAAGAAACTTCGAACGACCGTATAATACGCGTCATGCTGCACGATGATGCTGGAAGCCGGAGCACATACTCCGAAGCCGACAAGCGCGGAGAGCTGCTCTTCACCAAGCTCGGGAAAGCCACCCGCATCGAGAAAAGCGACGTGGACGCTTACTTGGACCGAAAGGCCATCAAGTTGTCGGTGGGTCAAGTCGTTGAGGCGGTTCAGACCCTGCGAGACCAATGAAGGCGGGCAGTCGACATGAAGCGTCGCACGACCATGACGATGTCATAGTTCGGCTCAGCGCTTATCAACCGGCCACAACGTCAACAGCAACTTCAAACGAAAGCCGACATTCAAAAAAAGCTGCGCCAGTAACCGCTACGCGGACAAAGCTGCCATCCCCAACTCAGCCATGAGAGCGAGTGGGAAAAGCTGACATGTTTTGGCAATCTTGCAGTATTCCTTAACGATATTTCACCGAATGTTGGTCTTTCTCAGCGGGATCGTCACGTCGAAATTCAATCCCCAGGCTTCATAATCGCTGCGGCCGATACCGTCATAGCTGCCGCCGAAACTGATCTGAGCGCCGCCGGGTGTGGTGAAGTCGACGCCGGCCTGAAGACGGCCACGCCAGCCTTCGGTCGCTGGTGTTGATGGGTTGGTGACGGTAACCCCTGTCGTTTCGCCGAGATTGTAGATCGCATCGATGCCAAAATACGGAGCATATTGCAGTCCGTTTTCGGTCTCGAACTGACCGTTGAAAGTTGGGCCGAGTTTCAACTGCCCCAACTTCACGGTTTGGCTCGGGATTGGCACACCAAGCGAGTCCACATATGAGTCCTGCTTCTCTTCGTAGTAGGACAGGCTGGCTGCGGGCCGAATTGTCCAGGCGCCACGCTGGAAGTCACCCGTCAGGCTCGCCATCGCCAGCCACCGGCTGGTCGTGAATTTGTCCACGTAAGTATTGAACGGGCTGACCTCGTTTCTCGACCGTCCTGCAGCAATCCGCCCATCGAAATACAGGTTGGGCGCCAAGCGGGCGGTCACATAAGGACCAATCATCCAGCCTCTGCCGCGGGCCGTCGTGTTCAGCGCCGTAGAAAAGTCTTCCATATCGTCGATCTGAAGCAACACACCGACAAGAAGGTCCGGCGTCAAAAGGTAATCCGCGCCGAGATAGGCAACTGCAAAATGGCCTTCACCATTGGCGCCACCATCGAACTTTTTGTACTGCGCCTCGAACCAGGCATCAAAGCGATGGTTGTCCACATACATCGTGTCCTTGGACGACCCGTGGGCAAGCGCAATGCTGGTCGCAGCTTCGCGCATCTGCAACAGGCTCGTCGAGATGCGGTAGTCTTGCGATCCGAGGTCGGCTTCGATCGAGAATGGCAGCATGGAAGGCAAATCACCCCGGCTGAAGCGAAGGGGGGTGGCCGTGCCAGAGCCTCTTGCAAGGCGGTCAAAACGCCGTGCGGACCGCGGTTCGGAGGACAGGATCAAGTCTGCGCGCTTGGTCAGAAATACTGTCCTCGCCCTTGAGGCCGTCCAGCACGATCCTGATCTTCTCTT
>JASJCC010000089.1 GCA_030066175.1 Paracoccaceae bacterium
GCCGATCCACATGATCGGCTCCACCACTTATGTGCCAGGTCACGCCGATGACACGACCACGTTGACCGGATTGACACGCATCACGGCGGATGCGTTTGGCCTGGGCCGGCCCGGGGTCGATCTGCTCGTCGGCCCCGCGGCGCGTATGCCGGTGCGGCATGAAAAGCTGCGCGCTCTTTTGGGCCAGGACACGGTGCTGGCGCCTGTGTCGGAATACGCCGATGGCGATCGGTTCTTGCCCGTGCATCCGGGTGGCGCAGTGCAACTCTTCCACCTGATGCTGCCGCGCCACGGCATCATCCGCATCGGCGGGGTCGAAATGGAAACCTACCATCCCGGCAAGGCGGCCGGCGCCAATCTCGGCCAGAACATGCGGGCGCTTTTCATGTCGATGTTCGACAATGTGGACAATATTGAGGATTTTGGCCAGTTGACGATGACCCGCACCCATCGTGAGGTCATCGAGAGCCTGATCGACCGGTAGGGTCAGGGCCCACCAATCCTGCGCCTATGCCGACCGGCTCAGCCGCTCCTCCAGCACTTCGAACGGCACCCCGGGGTCGTCCTTGGCCCCGCGGATCACTAGCGAGGTCTTGACGCTGCCGACATTCGGCGCGGTCAGCAGTTCCGAGGTCAGGAAGGTTTGAAAGGTGCTGAGGTCCGGCGCCACGCATTTCAGGATGAAATCAACCTCGCCGTTCAGCATATGGCATTCGCGAACCAGCGGCCAGGCGCGGCAGCGGTCCTCAAAGGCGCGCAGGTCGGTTTCGGCCTGGCTTTGCAAGCCCACCATGGCAAAGACCTGCACCTCGAACCCCAATTCGCGTGGATCGACATCGGCGTGATAGCCGCGGATAAAGCCCTGCTCTTCCAACGCCCGCACCCGCCGCAGACAGGGTGGCGCCGAAATCCCGACGCGTTTCGCCAGTTCGACATTTGTCATACGACCGTCCGCCTGCAACTCTGACAGGATCTTGCGATCAATCGGATCAAGCCTGTGCGTCGGCATGTCCAGCCCCCTCACCTCGATGGCAATAGTTATAACAACATTGCCGGCGTGCGCAATAATATTTCGCATCCGCGCAAGATTATTCCCAATGATTCATTGGCGCCTGCCCTTCCTCCCGGCACCCCGGCCCAGAGAATGCCAGGCGATGGTCGCGCCCCCTTTCACCCCGCTCCGGGCACGGCTATATCAAAACGAAACGCTGCCAATCGACGGAGTCGCCTCATGCCGGACACGCGCCATACCAAGGTTCTGATCATCGGGTCCGGCCCTGCCGGTTATACCGCGGGCGTCTATGCGGCACGGGCGATGTTGGACCCGATCCTGGTGCAGGGTCTGGAACCCGGCGGTCAGCTGACCACCACCACCGAGGTCGAAAACTGGCCCGGTGACACCGAGGTGCAGGGCCCCGACCTGATGGTCCGGATGGAGGCGCATGCCCGCGCCATGGGCTGCGAGATCGTCGGCGACATCATCAGCAGCGTCGATTTTAACGCTCGGCCGTTTGTGGCGCAATCCGACAGCGGCACGGTCTACACGGCGGATGCCTTGATCCTCGCCACGGGCGCGCGGGCGAAATGGCTCGGGCTGCCCAGTGAAGACGCATTCAAAGGCTTTGGCGTCTCGGCCTGTGCCACCTGCGACGGGTTCTTTTACCGCGGGCAGGAAATCGTGGTGATCGGCGGCGGCAACACCGCGGTCGAAGAGGCGCTGTTCCTGACCAACTTCGCCTCCAAGGTCACGCTGATCCACCGCCGGGATGAGCTGCGCGCCGAAAAGATCCTGCAGGACCGGCTGTTCAAGAACCCCAAGATCGAACCGCTGTGGTTCCACCAGCTGGAAGAGGTTGTGGGAGACGACATGCCCAAGGGTGTCACCGGCGTGCGGGTGAAAAACGTCAAAACTGGTGAGATTACCGAGATCCCTTGCAAAGGCGTCTTCGTCGCCATCGGCCACGCGCCCGCAAATGAGCTGGTCAAAGACGTGCTGGAAACCCACATGGGCGGCTATGTCGTCACCCAACCCGACAGCACGGCGACCTCGATCCCGGGTGTCTTTGCGGCAGGCGACCTGACCGACCACAAATACCGACAGGCCGTCACGTCGGCGGGTATGGGCTGCATGGCCGCCCTGGAGGCCGAACGCTGGCTGGCCGAACAAGGCGCCGACGCGCAGGTCGAAGCGGCGGAATAGGTGCCGTGGAGGTTGATCGTTTGACGGATCTCCAAGGGCATCCGACGTGCCGTGTGACGCTGGCGGATATCGGGGGCAACCCATGCCCATGACGATCCGCAAGGCAATACCCGACGATGCGCCTTTGCTGCTGCGCGTCATCGACATGGCAAGCGGCGGCGTGGTACCCGCACTCTGGGCCGAGATGGCCCCTCCGGAGATGGACAGATCCGATGTCGGCCGCGCGCTTGTTGCAGCAGAGGGCGGGGAGTTCAGCTATCGCAACGGCTTTGTCGCCGAACGCGATGGCCTGCAACTGGGCGGCTTGATCGGCTATGTCCTACCAACCACCCCAAAGCCAATCGGGCCCGAGGTGCCCGAAGCATTTGTGGGTGTCGAAGAGCTCGGCCAGCAGGCGCCCGGCCATTGGTACGTCAATTTCATGGCCGCCGTACCCGAAGGCCGACGGCAGGGTGTGGGCACGGCCCTGCTGCGCGAGGCCGAAGCGCAGGCACGAACAACCGGCTGTCCCGGCCTCGCACTGATCGTTGCCGCCACAAACGAGAACGCCATCAGCGTCTACCAGCGCGAAGGATACGCCGAACGCGCGCGCCGTCCGTTCGATCTGTCGGACTTTGGAGAAGAGCCGACGGAAGCCATCTTGATGGTCAAAGAACTCGCCTAACGATCTGAACACTCATAAGCCTGCCCGGTTGCTGAGTATTGACCCGGGACAAGGCGCGAGATGACAGGTTTGTTAGCCTCCCCGCGGTACAGAACGTTCGCTGGATTTGAACGTGCGATCGGAATTGAAAGCCGTGCTGTCGCTCGTGGTTGCTCTGGTCGTCGGCGCCAGAGTAGATGGCCTCGAAGGCGATCCTGACCAGAACATGCACTACCTTTAGGTTGTTACCGGCGCCTACAACCTGATCATACCACCAAGCCGCAACGTCAGCCGGCTAGGGCTGGACGGTTGCATTGGAGGCCGACCGCGGGTTGGCCCAACAAAGCGCCGACGTACAGATAAATGCGACGGAATAGTTGCTTTAGTTGTTCAGTAGCATCGACTTGGCCACACGCGTTGCCAGGTCACAGACCTCGCCAGGATACCACGGCTCCAGCACATAGACTTCAAGAGTTTTGATCGGTATCGTCTTTTCGCTCGAATACCACTGAGACCGAAGCTTCACCTTTTGTTACCAACCCGACTGATAACCCAGCCTCAACCCCAATATTGAATTCTATGGAAGACATTTGAAAGCTAGAGTTCTCTGCCAATGAAGAGGTCTTCGAAGCGATCTCTGTGAGTTTGTCAACAACAATGGGCCAAACTCCTTGCAACGCATCAACAGCCGCTACTACTCGCTGCGAACCTTTTCCGTGCTGTATGACGTAGAAATCACCCTGCGTTTCCTCATCTTTCCGAGATTGATCCAAGATAACAACTTGAAAATTAGTCATTTGAATTCTCCATAAATGTCGCCCTGAATTCCCATGATTACGATTAATTGCCTAAGATCTAAAGCGAAACCGTAACGTCTCATGTGCCCTGTGTCGTCTTGCGCGTTTGTTTCTCCAAGATACATGCTTAGAGCATCCCTATTGCGTGTGTCCGAAAAAACACTTGAGACGAGGGAACCGCTATCACCATAGCAACCAAACTCGTCAATCATAACAATAATTGGAGCAGCAGCTGAGATAAATTCTGAGTACGTCGACACATCATTCATCACGGTTCCCCGTCGCAACCCAGAACCTCCTAGATGAAGTTCCACTGTTTCACCTTTTCTCGCAGTCCTGCATGTTGTCAGGCTGTCGTCCGCTATCCTCGGTCCATAAGGAAAAATTGGACCGCCACAGGGAAAGCAGACTTGCACTGCGTCAATCATTGGCAACGGCCTCCTGTACAAAACTGCCGGTTCTCCACAGTCCTTGCATGCCAGAGGAACCTCTTTTTGGGGCGTTGCGTTTCCCACCACATGGCCTGCAGTGATAGCGCAAGCTTTTCCAAAATCTTGATAGTGAATAGCAGGAAACCCATCCACGCTGCCCTTCTGCGGCAAGAATTGCACTTCGAAATCAAGAATTGGCAGCGAATATCGGCCACCAAACAAAGGCACTGATTGCTGCCCACCTTCCTCCATATCTCTGTCAAATGCAGCGCTAAAGAGCCCAACGCCGAATTGGTATCCACCCACTCTAGGGAAACCGCCTTCTTCCGTCGAAGTTGCAGTGTCCGTTTCAAAAAACCCAAAACCAATTCCAGTTGTATGCTGTAGTCTTGCGTTAAGCTGCCGGTCTTCAGAAATAACCTCTCTGAGTCCAACTCTCCCCGCTTCAGCCCAAAGAGAAAGACGTCTTTGGAAAGTGGGCGCTCCATCCAGACTTATCGCTAGCCACTCTGGTATGCTTACTTCAGGTTCTTCCTCTGGAGTAAGTGCATTCAATACAGATTGGGGTACCACCTACTTTCCTTTTTTGGAAATATTTCAGCGCCATCCCCATGTGAAGACTTCAATGCGATTGAGTCAACCCATGTCTTCATTTTGAGGGTGCGTTGACCAAATGGGCAAAGGTTGTGAGTTTTGCACTATTGTCCATTCTTCGTGTTCTGGGCAGCCAATTTCATGCGAACCTCCGCAGGCGATCCCGCTATCGGAATCTGCCTTATCTTCGGCCCCGCACCCATGCACCCAGCACAAAGCGGCATTTCGGCAACAAGCGGCTGATGTGGCAGTTCAGGGGTTTTCTGCAGGTGCGAAGTGTGCCATGTGTTCAGCGCTGAACACACTTTGAGCCGCCCGCAATGAACGCGCATTCGACACATCCTGCGATCCCGGAAGAGGACCAACTCTTTCGCCTTCTGCGCCAGCTTGATCTGGCGCCGGAAGCGTCGCAGCGTGCCACCGCCGAGGCATTAGGGATTTCGCTGGGGCGGCTCAACACCTATCTGCGGGCGGCGACCGAGGCTGGCTTTGTCAAGATCACCGACCGTTCCGGCCCCGATCGGCGGCAGCGGTTCACCTATGCGCTGACCACCAAGGGCGCGGCGGAAAAGAACCGGCTGACCGACCGCTTTCTTGCCCGCAAATTCGCCGAATATGACGCCCTGCATGCCGAACTGACCGGCACCGCCAGCGGCCTCGTCCCTTTGAAGTACAGGAGTAAACTGATGCAAAACAACCTTGCACCGATCTCGGAGCTTTACGTCTCCTACGACAGTGCCCAAAAGCTGAAGGTCGAGGCGGGCGAGCTGACGTCGCATGACCTGACCCCGCGGCAGATCTGTGACCTGGAGCTGCTGATGAATGGCGGGTTCAACCCGCTCAAGGGCTTTCTGTCAGAAGCGGATTATAACGGCGTTGTCGAAAACATGCGGACCGCGGACGGGACGCTGTGGCCGATGCCGATCACCCTGGATGTGAACGAGAAATTCGCCGAAACGATCGAGATCGGCCAGGACATCGCCCTGCGCGACCAAGAAGGCGTGATCCTCGCCACCATGACGATCACCGACAAATGGGTGCCGAACAAGGCGCGTGAGGCCGAGAAAGTCTTTGGCGCCGACGATCAGGCGCATCCGGCGGTCAACTACCTGCACAACACCGCGGGCAACGTCTATCTGGGTGGTCCGATCACCGGCATCCAGCAGCCGGTACATTACGATTTCCGCGGCCGTCGCGACACGCCGAACGAACTGCGCGCCTATTTCCGCAAGCTGGGCTGGCGCAAGGTTGTCGCCTTCCAGACCCGCAACCCGCTGCACCGCGCGCATCAGGAACTGACCTTCCGCGCCGCCAGGGAATCGCAGGCCAACCTGCTGATCCACCCGGTGGTGGGCCTGACCAAGCCCGGCGATGTCGATCACTTCACCCGCGTGCGCTGTTACGAGGCGGTGCTGGACAAGTACCCCGGCTCGACCACCACGATGAGCCTTTTGAACCTGGCGATGCGCATGGCCGGCCCGCGGGAAGCTGTGTGGCACGGGCTGATCCGCAAGAACCACGGCTGCACCCATTTCATCGTCGGTCGCGACCACGCCGGCCCGGGCAAGAACTCCGCCGGTGAGGATTTCTATGGCCCCTATGATGCGCAGGACCTGTTCCGCGAGCATCAGGAGGAGATGGGCATCGAAATGGTCGACTTCAAACACATGGTCTATGTGCAGGAGCGCGCCCAGTACGAACCCAATGACGAGATCGAAGACAAGGACAACGTCACCATCCTGAACATCTCGGGCACCGAACTGCGCCGCCGTCTGCAGGAAGGTCTGGAGATCCCGGAATGGTTCTCGTTCCCCGAAGTGGTGTCCGAGCTGCGCCGGACCAAGCCGCCGCGCTCGCAGCAGGGCTTTACCGTGTTCTTCACCGGCTTTTCCGGGTCAGGCAAATCAACCATCGCCAACGCGTTGATGGTCAAGTTGATGGAGATGGGTGGGCGTCCGGTGACGCTGCTCGATGGGGATATCGTGCGGAAGAACCTCAGCTCGGAACTGGGCTTTTCGAAAGAGCACCGCGATCTCAACATCCGCCGCATCGGCTATGTCGCGTCCGAGATCACCAAGAATGGCGGCATCGCCATCTGCGCGCCGATTGCGCCCTATTCCACCACGCGCCGGGCGGTCCGCGAGGATATCGAGGCTTTCGGGGCGTTCATCGAGGTGCATGTCGCCACCTCGATCGAGGAATGTGAACGCCGTGACCGTAAGGGGCTCTATAAGCTCGCACGTGAGGGCAAGATCAAGGAATTCACCGGGATCTCAGACCCTTATGACGTGCCGCAAGACCCCGAGCTGCGGGTTGAGACCGAGAATGTCGATGTCGACAACTGCGCGCATCAGGTGATCCTCAAGCTGGAAAGCATGGGCCTGATCGCCGGGCAGTGATCCGCGTTTACTAACGTCTGACCAAGCGGGCCGCCTTGCAGGGCGGCCCGTTTCGCGTTCTGCTGGGGGCATGCGTGTGATCTCGCTCACCTCCATCCCGCCGCGGTTCGCAGCGCTTGGCCCGACATTGGAGGCGTTGCTGGCGCAGGGGGCGGAGGCGGTTGTGTTGTCCCTACCAAAAGCGTACCGGCGCTTTCCCGGCGACGTGACGCCACCCGCTTTGCCGGAGGGCGTGACCCTGCATTGGGTGGATCGTGACTTTGGCTCCGCCACGAAACTGCTGGGCGCGGCACAGCAATTCCGCGGCCGCGGCGCGCGGGTGCTGTATTGCGACGATGACGTGCTCTATGCGCCGGGCTGGGCCAAGGCGCTCTATGACGCGCATCGTCCCGGTACAGTGACCGCCGCCTCCTGCTTTGGCCCCGACCGGCTAGGCCGAACTGGTCCGAACCTGATTGCGCAGGGGTTCGCCGGGGTGGTGATCGAGGCAGATCGACTGGACCCTCCAGTCTCAGACATTCCCGAAATGGCCCTCTACGTCGACGATATTTGGCTCTCAGGACACTACGCGCGGCTGGGCCTGCCTGTCCACGACTGCCCCACGGCGCGCGCTTATTGCACGCCGCAAAGGCTGGGCCATGATCTGCAAGACGCCATGCCCCAAGGCATCAGACGCGCCGAGGCCAACGCCGCCTGCGCGGCCTACCTGTCTGAAACCTATGGAATTTGGCCGAAGCGCCCGCTTAGTGCACCGTCACCGGCGCAAAATCGTTCTGGCGCGCCAGGATAAAGGCCAGCGACCGATCTTTGACCAGCGCCAGGCGTTCGCCATCGGCGCTGTGCACGGCGTAAACCTCATCCAGACCGTCGAGCTCCCCTTGGACATCCTTGGGCAGGTCGGCCACGGCCACCGGGCGGACATAGACAATCCGCGCCTCTTCAAAATCGGGGAAGTCGTATTTCGTGTTCATCTGCTCACCCCTTTCGGATCTGGATTGTCTGCACCACCTTTTCCGGGCGGCTCAGCGTCAGGTCCACATGCAGCAATCCGTTTTCCATGATCGCCTCACCCACCTCAACACCATCGGCCAGCACAAAGCTGCGTTGGAACTGGCGCGCGGCGATCCCGCGATGCAGGAACACACGGTCCCCACCATCATCGCTCTGACGTCCGCGGATCACCAACTGCCGATCCTCGACGGTGATCGACAGATCCGCCTCGGAAAACCCGGCCACGGCCAGGGTGATCCGATAAGAATGGTCCGAAGTTTGCTCGATATTGAACGGCGGGTAGCCCTCGCTCGACTTCGCCGTCCGCTCCAAGAGCCGCTCAAGCTGTTCAAAGCCGAGCATGTGGGGATAGGATCCCAGGGTCATTTTCGTCATCGACACGTCCTTTGGTGCAAGCGACCGTCACGCACAGGCCCCGTTTTGGCGACCCTGCCCGACAAATATGGGAACAGTTACGGTTTTACGCAAGGGCTAGGCGAAAGCGTTTCGAATCGGTATCTTAAGGCCCTACGAGCCAGGGGAAGCCAAAGAAATGAACGCGCCGACAGACATCTCGATGAAAACCGACGAGGTCCTGCGCGTCGAGCTTGAGGTCTTCCGCAGCGAGCATCGCGACCTCGATGAGGCGATCCGCGCCCTGCAAGAGCGTGGCACGGCTGACGCGCTGACCCTGCAGCGGCTGAAAAAGAAAAAGCTGCGCCTGAAGGACATGATCGCCCTGATCGAAGACCGCCTGCTGCCCGATATCATTGCCTGATCGGGGCTTGGCCCTGACTGCGATCTCACTATAGTGCGCCTTCGTTCAACACCGGAGGCGATGATGCCGGACGCACCCAAAATCGGGATTATCATGGGCAGTCAATCGGACTGGCCGACGATGAAAGAGGCCGCCGATATGCTCGATGCACTTGGGGTTGCGTATGAGGTGCGGATCGTGTCGGCCCACCGTACACCCGACCGGCTGTGGGATTATGGCAAGACGGCCGTCGATCGTGGCTTGCAGGTGATCATCGCCGGGGCCGGCGGGGCGGCGCATTTGCCTGGGATGATGGCCTCGAAGACCCGTGTGCCGGTGATTGGTGTGCCGGTACAGACCAAGGCGCTGAGCGGTGTCGACAGCCTCTATTCCATCGTGCAGATGCCGCGCGGCTTTCCCGTGGCCACCATGGCGATTGGTGCTGCCGGGGCGGCCAATGCCGGGTTGATGGCCGCCGGGATCCTGTCGTTGCAGGACGAGGGTCTAGCGCAGCGGTTGGACCAATGGCGGGAGGCGCTGTCGGCCTCGATCCCCAACAGCCCGGTGGATAACTGACATGGCAGACCGCCTGTCCCCCGGCGCGACCATCGGCATTCTGGGTGGCGGCCAATTGGGCCGGATGCTGTCGGTTGCCGCCAGCCGCCTGGGCCTGCGCTGCCACATCTTTGAACCGGGGGCCGCGCCGCCTGCGGAGCAGGTGGCCGAGGCGGTGACAACGGCGGGGTATGACGATGAAGCGGCGCTCAAGAGTTTCGCCCAATCGGTCGACGTGATCACCTATGAGTTCGAGAACATCCCGACCGCAGCTTTGGACATCCTGCAAGACCTGCGCCCGATCCGCCCGGGACGCGAGGCGCTGCGCGTGTCGCAGGACCGGCTGACTGAAAAGGAATTCCTGCGTGATCTGGGCCTCGCCACGGCCGCCTTTGCCGACATCACCGACGCCGCCAGCCTGCGCGCCGCGCTTGCGGTGATCGGCACGCCGGCGATCCTGAAAACCCGCCGCTTTGGCTATGACGGCAAGGGACAGGTCCGGATCGAAGACATCAGCCAGGCCGAACAGGCGCTGGCCTCGCTCAATGGCGCACCGGCGATCCTCGAGGGCTTTGTGCCCTTCACGCATGAGGTGTCGGTGATCGCGGCGCGGGGTCTCGACGGCGCAGTGGCCTGCTTTGATCCGGGCGAAAACGTGCATCGCGACGGCATCCTGCGCACCACAACCGTGCCGGCGCAGCTGACCGCCGGGCAACGCACCGATGCGATCCTTCTGGCGGGTCGCATCCTCAATGCGCTCGACTATGTCGGCGTGATGGGGGTTGAGCTGTTCGTCACGCCCAAGGGGCTTGTGGTGAACGAAATCGCCCCGCGGGTGCACAATTCGGGGCATTGGACGCAGAATGGCTGCGCCATCGACCAGTTCGAACAACACATCCGCGCCATTGCCGGCTGGCCTTTGGGAGATGGCACGCGCCATGCGGATGTGCAGATGGAAAACCTGATCGGCGACGATATGGACCGCCTTGCGGACATCGCCTCAGAACCCGAAACCGCCATCCACCTATATGGCAAAGCCGACGTGAAACCGGGGCGCAAGATGGGCCACGTCAACCGTATCGTCAAAGGCTGAGCCTCCCGCCGCAGGCGCGGGGGCAGAGCCCTCAATTCACCCCAGAAACCGCTCGGCCACCGGTCCGTTCATCCAAGCCACCTGCCCGCCGGCAATCGTCGCCACGATCCGCCGAGTGTCCCTCTCCATCACCACCAGATCGGCCCTGAGGCCTGGCGCCAGCGCCCCGCGATCCGTCAGACCCAGCACACGCGCCGGTCCGGAGGATACCAGCGCCCAGGCCGCAGGCGTCTCGAGCACCCCCAACTCGACACAACGCCAGGCCGCGCGGCCCGGAGCGGGGTAGTGGTAGTCCGAGGCCAGCGCATCACCATAGCCCGACGCGATCAGATCGAGCGCCGAGGCATTGCCCGCGTGGCTCGCCCCGCGCACCACGTTTGGCGCACCCAGAACAACGGGCTCCCCAGCCTCATGCGCCGCGCGCGCAGCCTCCAGCGTTTCGGGGAACTCGGAGACGCGTACGCCGCGTGCGCGCCAAATGGCCCGATCCTCGGCGCTCTGATCGTCATGGCTGCCCATCAACACGCCGCGTTCCGCCAGTTGCGCGGTCAAGGCATCCAAAGCCGCGGGTACCTGATCCGAGGCGGCGTGCAGGCGCTGCATCAGCGCGAGGTGATCCTCGGGGTTGCGTCCCGACTTCAGCGCCTGCCCGGTCAGTCGCGCTGGCCGCCGCCCTTGCGCCAATCGTTCATGCGGCAGGTGATCGTTGAACACGACCTGGCTGATCCCGAACTGTTCAACAGCTTCCACAACCGCATCAAAGCTGTCGATCAGATGGGTTTCCAGCCGCAATTGCAGCCGCAGATCGACGGGCACGCTGTCTCGGACCGAGCAGACCGAGGCAAAGACCTCTGCCGCAAACTCGGGCGAGCGCATGCCGCCCTCCCAGCTCCAGAACTGCGCCAGCGTGGCCGTGGTGATGCCGCAACCTGCCAGTTCAGCCGCCGTCGCCACCACGCCAGAAGCCTGTTCACGCAACGCCCCGCGCCGCGGCGCCATATGGCGTTCGAACCCGTCGCCATGGGTATCGACGATGCCCGGCAGCACGTCATATCCGCTGAGATCAACCTCACGCCCAGCCGGCGCCTCGACGATCCGCCCACCGGAAAAGGCCAACGGCCCATCCTCCCACCCACCCGGGCGCAGCACCCGCGCGCCGGTCAGTGTCAGCGTCAGCGACATCGTCAATCCTCGGGGCAGATGCCGATCAGGCAGGCCAGCTCTTGCGCGGTGAAAAGGCGAGTCCAGTCGATCTCGGGATCAAAACCCCCGTCCCGCAGGAACAGCACAACCTGAGCGATCACCATGGGCGACTGCATCAAAAACGTATGCGTGACCGGCAGCACGATATGGTCCTTCATCCCGGCCACCTTGGTCGATTCCACTGACACCTTGCCGTCATCATCCCCCGGCAAAATCGCCGAAAAGAGCGGGTTAAGCGAGCGTTCCCCGGCAATCACCCCCAGCTCAAAATCCACCGGCGGCAGCAGCCGGGGCAGATCCTTCGGCCCGGTGCCCAACTGCCCGCCGGCCGGCCCGTGCAGCCAGTCAAAGACCTCGAGCCCGCCTAGTTCATCCACCACCTCGCTGCCCTGGTTGGGCGGGGCCAGCATCACCACGCGACCGAGCCGGGGCGGGCGGTTGTCCAGCAACCAGGCCCGCAGCACGATCCCGCCCATCGAATGGGTGACAAAATGCACCTTGCGCGGACCACAGCGCCCAACCGCCAGCGGCAACAGCTCTTGCGCCAAGAGCTGCACGCGCTCTTCGGTCGAGGGATAGCTGGGCACCACCACGCGGTAACCTTCCAGCTCGAGCACCTGGGACATGATGGTGAAGGAATAGGGGCTGCGCGCCAGTCCGTGCAGCATGACCACGCACTCCGCCCGCGCAGCGAAGGGCAGGAGCATCAGGATCAGGGGCAGGATCAGGCGCATGGTGCTGGCATACTACCCTGCCCGCCCCTATGAAAGGGGCAAAGGAGGCCGACATGCCCACCCCGCGCCTGGCCGTTCGCGCCATCATTCTGCACCACGACCGCCTGTTGCTGGTCAATGCCTGGCCGGGCGGGCAAAGCGATCTGTGGTGCGCGCCGGGGGGTGGGGTCGAGCGCGGCCAGAGCCTGCCCGACAACCTCGCCCGCGAGGTGCATGAGGAGACCGGGCTGCGGATCGCGGTCGGCGACCCCTGTCTGGTGAATGAGTTTCACGACCCGGACCGCGGCTTTCACCAGGTAGAGCTGTTCTTTCGCGCCCAGATCATCGACGGCACCCTGTCAGAGGCGTGGCGCGATCCCGAAGGTGTCGTGGATCAGCGCCAGTTCTTTACCCGGGATGAGACGGCGGGATTGCGGTTGAAGCCGTCCTCGCTGGTGGAGATTGCGTGGAGCAATGCGCTGGGATACGACCCGTTGGAACCCATCGTTCGCTAGCGCTTCAGCAGCGACAGCCCCACACCCCCCAGTACCAAAGCCGAGGCGATGAGGAACTGCGCGGTCAACGCCTCACCCAGAAAGACCATACCCCCGGACATGGCAATGACGGGCACGGTCAGCTGCGCCACCGCCGCCACCGATCCAGCAAGCTTGGGCAAGACGCTGTACCAAAGCGCGTAGCCCAACCCGGACGTGATAGCACCTGAGATTAAAGCAAGAGTGACACCCGAGGGCGTTGTGGGCAACGCTTCGAAGTTGACCGGCAGGGCAAAGCCAAAGGCCAGACCCAAGGGGGCCGCGAGCAGGAAGTTGGCCGCTGTCGCCATCAGCGGATCGCGCGCCTTGCGCCCGGCCAGCGAATAGATCCCCCAGCCCAGGCCCGCGAGCGCCATGGCCAACCCGTGAAAAAGGCTCAGGGACGCGCCCTGCCCGGGCCAAAGCAGCCAGGCCAGACCGCCAAAGGCCAGCCCCGCGCCGATCCAGCGTAGAACGGGTGGACGCTCTCCCCCGATCAGGCTGCCGGCGAACATGGTCACCTGGACCGTGCCGAACAGGATCAGCGCGCCCAGCCCGGCATCGAGGCTGACATAGGCCAATGAAAACCCGTAGATATAAAGCAGCAGACCCAACACCCCGGCCACACGCCCCGGCCCGCCGATCTGCACGCCCCGCCGCAGGGCCAGCGCCAGAACCACCAACATCGCCGCCCCGGCCCAGAGCCGGACGGTACCGAACCCAACCGCCTCGATATGGCCACCTGCCAAGGCAGCGCGGTTGAGAACGGAATTGGCGGCGAAGGCCACCATCGTCAGCGTGGTCAGCAGAAACAAGCGCATGCCGCAGGCGTAGCCTGTCGAGGCGGTTTAGTCACGCACCGGAAAGCGCGCGCCGTTTTCGTCGATCAACAACAGCCGGTCGCCATTGCGGACATAGAGATCGCAGCGCGAAAACCCGTTGACGAAGTCGATGCAGACCGCGCCCGTGTCTTCCACCCGCCAATAGCCATAGGCCGTGCCGCCGTCATTGGCATAGGTATACGTGTAACGTCCGTCGACATAATATTCCGACTGGCCGTCATCATAGAAGGTCAGGATCTGCCCGCTGAGCCGGTCGCGCATGGCGTCGGGATCAAAGCCGATATCGCCCGACCGCATGGCAAAGGGCTCGGCCAAGACGCCTGTCGCGCAGACAAGAAAGACAAATGCCGTTCGGATCATCGCGGTACCTCCGTGTCGCAACCTAGAGCCATTCGCCGCTCCGGTCGCGTCACGATCACGCGACCATCTTTTCCGCCCGCTGCAGATCGACCGACACCAGCTGGCTGACGCCCTGTTCGGCCATCGTCACACCAAAGAGGCGGTCCATCCGGCTCATGGTGACGGCGTGGTGCGTGATGATCAGGAACCGCGTGTCTGCGCGGCGCACCATCTCGTCCAGCATGTCGCAGAACCGGGTGACATTGGCATCGTCCAAAGGCGCGTCGACCTCGTCGAGCACGCAGATCGGCGCCGGATT
>JASJCC010000090.1 GCA_030066175.1 Paracoccaceae bacterium
TGGCGGCTGAGGATGGTGGAAAACTCATCGGCAAAGGCCTCATAACCGCCGATGATCCGGTCGCTGTCAGCCGAGAGCTTGTTGTAGAAAATCACCGCCGGGATCGCCGCCAGAAGGCCCAGACCGGTGGCCAAAAGCGCCTCGGCAATCCCCGGGGCAACCACCACAAGCGAAGTGTTCTGCTGCTCGGCAATCTCGATGAACGAATGCATGATGCCAAAGACCGTGCCGAAAAGCCCGATGAACGGCGCGGTCGAGCCTACCGTGGCCAACACCGGCAGCCCCTTTTGCAGGGTTTCCGCCTCTTTCTGGATCGCCACGTCCATGCTGCGCTCGATCCGCGAATGCGCGCCGGGGATCAGCCCGCCATCTTCGCGATGTGAACGCCGCCATTCGGTCATCCCGGCGACAAACACCCGTTCGGACTGACCTTTCGGTTCCTGCCCAATCTGTTCGAAAAGCTCGTCCAAAGGCTCACCCGACCAGAAGGACTGATCGAAATGGGTCGAGGTGCGCCGCGCCTTGCGATAGCTCAGCAGTTTTTCGATGATGATCGCCCAGGCCCAGATCGAGGCCGCGATCAGCATCAGCATGACGATCTTCACCGTCAGCGTTGAGCGCGCGAAAAGCCCCCACATGGAGAAATCAATCTCCTGCGCCAGGGCAAGGGTTTCTGCTTCCATGAGACTGCTCTTTTTTGGTCGGCCTCTGTTCGAGGCTCTGGTTACCTGCCTGTCTAACCGATTTGCAGGGGAAAGGCCAACACATTGGCGTCATCTGTGCCCCTGAATGCGCGATGGGCAAAGTTCCGCTTTTGGCCTGCAGCGCCTAATGCACCTGCTTGCGCAACCCGGTCGGCAGCCGCACCGGCGCGCCATCCAGCGTGACGCAAACCGCCGTCACTTCGGCGCGAAAGATGCATTCCTCGCCGCGCATCACCTCTTGCCCCATGATCAGCCGCACACCGGTCATCGACCGGACCACCGTGCGCACTTCGAGCATGTCATCGTATTTCGCCATGCCAAGGTAGTCTGACTCGATCCGCCGCACGACAAAGACGATCCCGTCCTCCTCACGCATGGCGTTCTGGTCGAGCCCCTGCTCCTTGACCCAGTCACTGCGCGCCCGTTCGATGAACTTGAGGTAATTGGCGTGATAAACGATCCCCGCCATGTCGGTGTCTTCGTAAAAGACGCGGATCGGGAAACGGTGGGTCATTGGGCGCTCCTTACGGCTTGCGCACCCTCTAAGCAGCTTGGGCCAAACCCCGCAAGGGGCGGCGCTTAGCGTTTGCGCCGGCCCCCGGCGCTGCGGCTGTGGAACTCTGGCGGGCGTTTGGCCACCCATTTCAAAAACCCCGCCATCCGCGGATGGCCGCGCAGCGTGTCGACCGTGTTGTAGTCACGTGCCAGCTCGGCCTCGGTGAAGGTCGCGTGGATTTCGGTGTGGCAGATGTGGTGCAGCAGCACGGTCGGCCCGCCCTTGCCGCCCTTCAGCTTGGGGATCAGGTGGTGCAGGCTTTGGCGCACATGCGGCGGGATCGGGCGCCCGCAGAGCGGACAGATCGGGTCGGACACACTCACCTCTTGCCCTCATAACGGCTTGCGGGGCATGAGTGTGGCGCAGCATCCGCAACGATCAAGGGGCAAAACACGATGGAGTGGGACCTGACCGGCCAGCCGGAGATCGTCCAGCGTGTGGTCGAATATGCCCTGCAGGGTTGGGAGATTGCGCAAGGCTGGTTGCTGTCACCCGCGGCCTGGTCACAGTTTGCCCTGCTCGCTGCGGCCTTTGCGCTGGCCTGGCTGGTCAGCCGCCGTGCCGGCCCGGTGCTGACCCGCTGGCTGACGCCGAAGGAGGGCGCAACCTCGGTCCTCGCCACCGCGCGGCGGTTCCTGCTGATCTTTGTGCCGCTTCTTCTGCCGCTTCTGGCCTGGCTTTTCACCGGCATTGGCGAACAGGTCACCCGGTCGCTCTTTGGCTCCGGCGCGGTGATCGCCTTTGGCAAACGAGTCTTCCTCTTCATCGCCGCCCGCATCCTGGTGCGTGAGATCATCTCGGATCCGTTCCTCAAGGTGCTGGGCAAGTACATCCTGTTGCCGATCATGGCGCTTTACGCGCTGGGGATCCTCGACGACGCCACCGCCCGGCTGAACGACATGACGATCAGCCTCGGCAATATCTCGTTCTCGGTGATGGCGCTGATCCGCGGGCTCATTGCCGGGTCGATCCTGTTCTGGCTGGGCCGCTGGTCGAACGATCAGACCGGCAGCTACATCCAGAAACAAGAGGAGATGCCCCCCGCCACCCGCCAGTTGGCGGCCAAGGCGGCTGAGCTGACGATCTTCGGCCTCGCCTTCCTGCTGCTCATGAACATCATGGGCATCCCACTGACGTCTTTGGCGGTGCTGGGGGGTGCCATCGGTGTAGGTCTGGGCTTTGGCCTGCAAAAGATCGCCTCGAACTACATCTCGGGCGTGATCCTGCTCTTGGAAGGCCAGGCCACCGTCGGCGATTATGTCGAGCTCGACAACGGCGAGTCCGGTACCATCGTCAAAACCACCGCCCGCGCGATGATCCTGGAGACTTTCGATGGCCGCTGGATCGTCGTCCCGAACGAGGATTTCATCACCACACGGGTGATCAACTATTCCGACCAGGGCAGCGCCAACCGCTATACCGTGTCCTTCTCGGTCAGCTACAAGGCCGACATCAACCAAATCCCCGGCATCGTCGGCCCCGCCGTCGCCAAACACCCCGCCGTGCTGCAAGAGCCCGAACCCCCGGATGTGGAGCTGGCGGGGTTTGGCGAGTCCGGCGTGGATTTTGATGTGGAGTTCTGGGTCAACGGGCTGGATGACGGTAAAAACAAATACACCTCCGAGGTGCGGTTCCTGATCTGGAACGCCTTGAAAGACAACAACATCGAAATCCCCTACCCGCATCGCGTTGTGGAAATGCGCGATCCCGCCGCCTCTTGACCGACGCGGTGGTCATTGGTGGCGGTCCGGCCGGTCTGATGGCCGCGGACGCTTTGTTGCAGGCGGGGCGCGGGGTGATCTTGGTCGAGGCCAAGCCCTCGATCGGGCGCAAGTTCCTGATGGCGGGCAAGTCCGGCCTGAACCTGACCAAGATGCAGACCTTCGGGCCGTTTCTCGCCGCTTATGGCAACGCCTCGCCGGCGCTGCGCCCGATGCTGGCCGAGTTCACACCGGAAACCGTGCGCGACTGGGCCGAGGGGTTGGGCCAGCCGTGCTTCACCGGCTCGACCGGGCGGCTCTTTCCCCGTGCGATGAAAGCCTCGCCCCTGCTGCGCGCCTGGCTGTCACGACTTGAAGGTATGGGCCTGCAGCGCCGCCTGCGCTGGCGCTGGACCGGGTGGGACAGGGAGGATCTGACGTTTGACACACCCGATGGGCCTGCGCGGCTAACCCCCACGGTGACCGTGCTGGCGCTGGGTGGGGCAAGCTGGGCGCGGCTGGGCTCGGACGGCGCCTGGGCGCCAGTTTTGGCTTCTGAGGGGGTCGGGTTGACCCCTTTCGCGCCCTCGAATGCCGGGCTTGAGGTGGCGTGGTCATCGCACATGGCCAAACATTTCGGCACCCCGCTGAAGGGCATGGCGTTTCACGCTGGTGATCAAGTCTCCCGCGGCGAGGCGGTCATTTCGGCGCGTGGGCTGGAAGGCGGCGGGCTTTATCCCCTGACGCCGAGTTTGCGGGAAGGGGCGGCTTTGGTCGTCGATCTGATACCCGATCTGGACACCGAAACCGTTGCAGAACGCCTGGCCCGCCCGCAGGGTAAACAGACCCGCGCCAATTTCCTGCGCAAGGCGCTGAAACTGACGCCACAAGCGCTCGCCTTGCTGATGGAATTCGCCCGCCCTCTGCCAGAGAACCCACAGGCGCTGGCGAAACTGATCAAGGCCTTACCGATCCGCCATGCCGGCCTGCGCCCGATGGATGAGGCAATCAGCACCGCCGGCGGTGTGCCTTGGTCCGCGCTGGACCAAGGGCTAATGCTGCGCGCCCGTCCGGGCACCTTCTGCGCCGGGGAGATGATCGATTGGGAGGCGCCGACCGGCGGCTATCTGCTAACCGCCTGCCTCGCCACCGGGCTCTGGGCCGGGCGGCATGCCGCCGCTTATCGGCGCTGAGCCCAGGTGAACACCAGCGCCTCGCGCCCCGGCTGCGGATCGGTGCTGCGCACGGTAATCCTGCCTGCGTCCACACCGCGGTCGATGAGTGCCGCCCGCACCGCTTCAGCCCGCCGACGGCCGAGCTGGCGGTTGAGCGCATCGCCTTGGTGGCTGTCCGCGAGGCCCGCGATGGTCAGGTGCAAGCTATCGGTCCGGCTACAGGCCCGCGCGATGGCGGCTAGCTCTGCCAAAGGCGGAGTTGCACCCAGCGCAGGTGTGAATTTGCCGGGTTGAAAGGGCACAGGAGCAGCTTTGGCCATTGCGTTTGTGCACGCCTCCGCTTTCACCGGGACCGCAATCTCCGGCAACCAATAGCCATCGGCAAACACCTGCGCGTGCTGCAAGATCACATGTGTGCGGCGGGTGCCAGACAAAGGGGCTTCGGCAGTGTCAACGACCCAGGTTACCGTGTCAGGCGTTGTTGATGCGATGGCGCTGCGCAGCACGGCGAGGTCCGCGCCCGGTGTCGCTTCAACCGTCAGATCGGTGCCCGTTTCAGCAAAGCGCAACGACAGGACATCGACCTCCGCCAGCACCGGCGCCAGTGCTTTCAAAGCCGCAAGCACCCCGCTCCCGTCACCGCTTGGCGCCACCGTCGGCGTGCCTCTCACCTGGTCGAGACCCAACGCCCCGGCCAGCGCCGCGGGCGTCAGATCCGCGGTCAGTTTGCCTGTCACCGCCGCCCCCGTCGCCGCGTCATAACGCAGGGTGAAATCCGGTGGACGGCCGTCATCTGCGAGCTGCGCCTCGAAAGACCCCGCTCCGCCCAATGCTGCCGCCGCCCGTTGCCGCGCCAAAGGATCGGCCGCAACGCCGCGCAGGTGCTGCTCTTGGGGGCCGATCTCCAGCACCCCGCTCTGCAATAGCGCGAGGGCATCCAGCCCGGTCCAAACCGGCCCGGCCCAATTGTCGAGATCGGGATACGGTTGGCGCGTGACCTGCATCGCCGCGACCGGGGCGCCCAGGCTCTCCGCCACGCGATCCAGGTCAAAATCCTGCGGCACATGGCCTGTGATCTCCACCTCTGCACCGGTCCAAGTGACGCGCAGGCCCAAAGGCGCCCCGCTATCCGCCGGCACCAACGCCAGCGTCAGCGCATAATCCTGCGGTAGCGCGTCCTGCAACGCCTCCGCCCGGGCGAAGAGTTCCGGACTGGCCGGACCGCCCGACAGGCTCACCAGCCCCGGCGCCACGGTCAGACTGCCCGAAGGCAGTTCGGCAAAGACCGGCAGCGCCAGCGCCACCGCCTCGGCAAATCCCGGCTGGTCGAGCGGCAGCGGGGCGGTGTCGATTTGCACCTCCTGCCGGTCCCCCAGCCAGTCCAACATCTCCAAAGACCAATCCGGCGGCACCTTGCCCGTCACACGCTGCCCCATCAGCGGGTCGCGTACAATCTGCAAACGGTACGGCGTGCCATCGTCAAGCGCCTCGACATCCAGCACCAGCGTATACCCCTCCGGCAGCTCGGCCAAAGCCGCCCCGATCTGGCGTTTGGTGACCGGCAAATGCACCTGTCCGCTCAGCCTCGCAGAGCGATCCTGCATCTCCCACACGCCGTGCTCCATCCGCATCAGCGCCGTGGCCCCGCGATACGACAGATCGGCCCATTGCGCATCCGGCACCCCGGTGGCGAGGGTCAGGCCAGGCTCCCCCTCCCCGGTCAACTCCCCCAACCGCGCGGCCTGATCGAGGCTGGCAACGACCCCCTCAAAGCGCAGCCCCTCCGCATCCTTCTCGATCCGGAGCACAAAAGGCGCCGCCTCCGGCAGCAGCACCCGCTCGTCAATGACCTCTTCGACACCCTCAAGCGCCGCGAGCCGACCAACCAGGTCACCTCGCAAGGTCTCATCCCGCAGCCGCCCACTAATCGTGACAGTCCGGCCCGACACCTCGACAGAGACTGGCCTGGGTTCCTGGTAAATCTCGCCTTCCGCCGCCGCCCGGATCCCGGCCGTGACCAAAGCGTTCTCATCCGGCACGCGGAACACACCCAAGGCCACAACCGCCAGAATGATCGCGATGATGGCAAAGAAATCGCGCATCCCGCGGCGTGCCCGTTAGATCGCTGCCTTACGGCTTTCCTCAAGGTAGATCTCACGCAGCCGCTGCGCCCGCGCACCCGGTGTCCCATCACCCAGTGTCACACCGTCAATCTCCACCACCGGCATCACAAAGGTGCTGGCCGAGGTGATGAAGGCCTCATCGGCGTCCTTGGCCTCATCAATGGTGAAATTGCGCTCTTCCACCTGCATCTGCGCCTCTTTGGCAAACCGCAAGACGGCCGCGCGGGTGATCCCATGCAGGATGTCATTCGACAAAGCGCGCGTCACAATCGTGTTGCCCTTGATGAAATAGGCGTTGTTGCTGGTGCCTTCGGTCACATGCCCGTCCTGCACCATCCAGGCGTCATCCGCGCCGGCCTTCTTGGCCATCATCTTGCCCATCGACGGGTAAAGCAGCTGCACGGTCTTGATGTCGCGACGGCCCCAGCGTACGTCTTCGATGGAGATCACCTTGATCCCCTTCTGCGCTGCCGCGCTGTTGGCGAGGCCCGGCTTGTTCTGGGTAAACAGCACCAGCGTGGCGGGCGTGGTTTCCGGATCGGGAAAAGCAAAGTCGCGATCCGCCGGCGCACCGCGGGTGATCTGCAGATAGACGAGGCCTTCCTCGATCTCGTTCACACGCACCAATTCGCGGTGGATCTCCAGAAGGTCGTCAAAAGCCGGCGGTTTCGGCATGTCCAGCTCGATCAGCGACCGGTCGAGCCGCGCCAGATGCCCCTCGAAATCGATCAGCTTGCCGCCCAGCACCGAGGTGACCTCATAAACCCCATCCGCCATCAGAAAGGCGCGGTCAAAGATCGACACCTTGGCCTCGTCTTCGGGCAGATACTCTCCGTTCACGTAAACGGTGCGGTTCATGGGCGGGTCTCCTTATCCCCAAAGGTCGGGTGTGGGCGGGTGCACTCCGGCCGCGTCATAGCGCAGCGCTGCGTCTCGGTCTTCGGCCAGAAGAAGCGGCCCGTCAAGGTCCGTCACTGCCGCGCCTTGCGCGACCAGCACTGCGGGCGCCATGGCAAGGCTGGAGCCGACCATGCAGCCGACCATGATGCCATAGCCCTCCGCCTGCGCCGCGGCCTTCAGCGCCAGCGCTTCAGTCAGGCCGCCCGCCTTGTCGAGCTTGATGTTGACGGCATCGTATTTGCCCTTCAGCGCGGGCAGGCTAGCCCGGTCATGGCAGGACTCGTCGGCACAGAGCGGCACCGGCCGCGGTAGGCCCTCGAGGGCATCGTCGTCGCCCGCAGGCAAGGGTTGCTCAACCAAGGCAACCCCCAGCCGCTGCAGATGCGGGGCGAGATCGGTATAGACCTCGGCGCTCCAGCCCTCATTGGCATCGACGATGATGCGCGCCTGGTACGCACCGCGTCGCACCGCCTCCAGCCGGGGCATGTCATCCGGCGTGCCTAGCTTGATCTTCAAAAGCGGGCGAAACGCGTTCTCGCGCGCCTGCGCCTCCATCGCCTCAGGCGTATCTAACGACAACGTATACGCGGTGATCTCCGGCCCCGGCTCCGGCAGACCGGCGAGTTGCCAAACCCGACGACCGGCCCGCTTGGCTTCCAGATCCCAAAGCGCACAATCCACCGCATTCCGCGCCGCCCCGGCGGGCAACAGATCCGGCAACACCGCGCGGGTCACCTCTTCAGGCAACACCGCGATCTCCGCTGTCACCGACTCCAACGTCTCCCCATAACGCGCATAAGGCACACACTCCCCCCAGCCACGCAAATCCCCATCCTGCACATGAACCGTCAGCACCTGCGCCTCGGTCCGCGACCCGCGCGAAATGGTAAAGGCCTGGCGCAGCCGGAACACATCCCGCGTCACCTCGATCTGCATACGCTCCTCCGATCGCTCAACGTCCAAGCCCACGGGATGGCGGGCGGGGCGATGGTGCCAAAGGCACCGAGCGGCGTCCCGCCATCCCCCTTACAGCGCCGCCAAAGCCTCTGCCAGACGGCCCGCACCGTGCCGGAACGGGTCCACCGTCGGCAGGCCCAGACGGCCCTCGACCTCGGCGCAATAGGCCTCTGCCTCTGCCGCCCCCATATGCTGGGTGTTGATCGACACGCCCACCACCTGGCAGTCTGGATTGGCCACCTGAGCCAACGGCAAAGCCATATCGCGCAGCGCCTCCAATGACGGCAAGCCATAGCCCGGCAAGCCCCGCATGTGTTTGCGTGTCGGCTCATGGCAGAGGATCAGCGCATCCGGCTGCCCCCCATGGATCAGCGCCAACGTCACCCCGGAAAACGATACGTGATAGAGGCTCCCCTGCCCTTCGATGATATCCCAGTGATCGGGATCGTTATCCGGTGTCAGCCACTCCACAGCACCCGCCATGAAATCGGCCACCACCGCATCCAGCGGCACCCCGTCGCCAGTGATCAGGATGCCGGTCTGACCGGTGGGGCGAAACGTGCTCTTCATACCCTGTTTGCGCATTGCCTGGTCCAAAGCCAGCCCGGTATACATCTTGCCCACCGAACAATCCGTTCCCACCGGCAACACCCGCTTGCCGCGCCGCTTTTCGCCATTGGCGATGGGATAATCGACCTCGGGCACCCGCACGTCATGCAAGGCCCGCCCCGTCGCTTCCGCCACCGCCGCCAGATCAGGCTCATCCCGCAAAAGGTTGTGCAGCCCAGAGGCCAGGTCAAAGCCCTCCTCCAACGCCGTCACCAGCACCTTTTTCCAAGCCTGCGAGATCACCCCACCGCGGTTGGCCACGCCAATCACCAGCGTCTTGGCCCCCGCTTCCCGCGCCTGAACCAGATCCATCTCCGGCAGGCCCAGATCGGCGTTGCAGCCTTCCATCCGGTATTGGCCGACGCAGTTTTCCGGGCGCCAGTCGCGGATGCCTTGGGCCACCTTTGCCGCAAGCCCATCCGGGGCGTCGCCAAGAAACAAGAGATAGGGTGTCTGGATCATCGAAACCTCCGCCGCGCAGCTGCCATCCGTCGCAGAGTAGCCTGCCCCGCCGCGCAGTCGTGCCGAATTGCGCCTCACCGGAGGGCGCCAATTGCAAGATTTGTGCACGTTTGGACGCAATTGTCGAAGAAGCTTGCGCATTGCGGATTTCACCCGACCCAACCGGCCACCGCACCCCAGACCCAAAGCGCCTTATGCCGCAGCGCCGCATTGCTTCTGCCGCATAATTTTGCTTGCGCAGCAATCCGACATAAAATAATCCGCATACCAACGTATACGCAATTTCCTTACCGAAAGGCGCTGACATGAGCTTTCGCATCCAGCCCCCCGCCCCGGCCGTTCCCAATCGCTGCCAGCTTTTTGGCCCGGGGTCGCGGCCGGCGATCTTTGAGAAGATGGCTGCGAGTGCGGCGGATGTTATCAATCTCGATCTTGAAGATTCCGTTGCCCCATCGGACAAGGACAGCGCGCGCGCCAATGTGATCGAGGCGATTGGCGGTATCGATTGGGGGCAAAAGACGCTGTCGGTGCGGATCAACGGGCTCGACACGCCCTATTGGTACCGCGATGTGGTCGACCTTTTGGAACAGGGCAGTGAGCGGCTGGATCGGATCATGATCCCCAAGGTCGGCTGTGCGGCCGACCTCTATGCCGTGGACGCGCTGGTGACCGCTGTCGAGCAGGCCAAGAACCGCAAGAAATCCCTGCAATTTGAGGTGATTATCGAATCTGCCGCTGGGATCAGCCATGTCGAGGAAATCGCCGCCGCGACGCCTCGTTTGGTCGCCATGAGCCTGGGTGCGGCGGACTATGCCGCCTCGATGGGCATGGCCACGACGGGCATCGGTGGGACGCAGGAAAACTATTACGTTTTGCGGGATGGCACCAAATATTGGGGGGATCCGTGGCACTGGGCGCAGACCGCCATCGTGGCCGCCTGCCGCACCCATGGAGTGCTGCCGGTGGACGGGCCTTATGGCGATTTCAGTGACCCCGAGGGTTTCCGCGCGCAGGCGCTGCGCTCGCTGACGCTGGGCATGGTTGGCAAATGGGCGATCCATCCCAAGCAAGTTGCTCTTTCCAATGAGGTTTTCACCCCGACCGAAGAGGCCGTGACCGAAGCGCGTGAGATCCTGCACGCGATGGAAGAGGCCAAGGCCAACGGCGAAGGTGCCACGGTCTACAAAGGCCGGCTAGTCGATATCGCGTCGATCAAACAGGCCGAGGTGATTGTGCGCCAGGCCGAGATGATCGCCGCCCAGTAAAAAGCGCTTAAGGCGGCGCACGCGGTGTTCAACCGGGTGCGTTAACTAAGCAGAAACCAGCAATCCGTCCGATTCGATGCGATTTCGGGACGGATTGCTGCGCTTTCGAATCGCCCCCACAGACGCCCAAATCAGCAATACGTCCGATTCGCCCCGATTTCGGGACGGATTGCTGACATCGCCGCTCTGCTCGGCGTCCGAGCGCCCCGTCGGCGGAAAATTCTGCGTGAGGCAGCGAAAAAACCCTCAGGACCAGATCAGCCGCGACACGTGGTAGAACACCGGGGCGGCAAAGATCACGCTGTCAAGCTGGTCGAGAAAGCCGCCCTGCCCCGGGATCAGGTGGGACCAATCCTTGAGCCCGCGGTCGCGCTTGATCGCGGCAAAGACCAGGTTGCCGAACATGCCCGTCACCGAGGCCAGGCCGGCCATCGCCGCAGCGCCGAGCACCCCAAAAGGGGTGATCCAGGCCAGCAACCCGCCGATCACCACCGCCGAGGCAACGCCGCAGATCATACCTTCGAGCGTTTTGGGGGAGAGGCCCGGCGCGATCCGGCGTTTGCCGATGCGGCGGCCGGCGAAATACTCGATCAGGTCGCCTAGCTGCACGACCAGCGCAAAGAACACCAGCAAGAGCACCGACCGGTCGGCGTAGCCCGGCATGTCGATGGTGATCAGCGCGGGCACGTGGCTGATGCAGAAGACACAGATCATCAGGCCCCATTGGGTTTCCGCCACGCGGGCGAGAAAGCGGCTGGGATCGCCGCGCAGAGCGCTGACGATGGGCAGCAGAAGGAAGGCATAGACCGGGATGAACACGGTGAAGAGACCCGTCCAACCCAGCCCGACAAAGAGGTACTGCAAGGGCAGGATCACAAAGAATGCCAGCGCCAGCGACAGGTGATCGGCCTGGCGTTTGTAGGCGAAAGTCAGGAATTCGCGCAGCGCCGCAAAAGACGCAAAGGCAAAGAGCAGGATCACCCCGAACATGCCGGATAGCACCGCCAGTGCCAGCAGCACCACCATCGCCCACCACGAATGTACCCGCTGCATGAAGGTTTCCAGCACCGGGTTGATCTGGTTGTCGGGCACGCGAAGGCGCATCGCCTCGCCAAAGATCGTCAGCGCCGTGAGCAGCGCCACGACGCCGGCGCCGAGGAACAGGATGTCCCCAACGGTATCGGTCATCTGGATCATGGCTCGGGGTCCGGTTTCGGCGGGGCGAGCGCCACGAGGTCGCGTGCGGCGCGGGCGAGGAAGGCATCCTTGGTCTCATTCGGGCCGACATGGATCGGCGTACCGAAGGTGACGGTGCAGATGAGCGGCAGCGGGATAATCTCGCCCTTGGGCATGATCTCATTGAGATTGGCGACCCAGGTGGGCACCAGATCCACATGCGGGCGGGCCTTGCCCACGTTGTAGAGCCCGGCGCGGAAGGGCAGCAGCGGGTCGTCTGTCATGTTGCGGTTGCCCTCGGGGAAGAGGATCAGCGACGATCCTTCATCCAGCGCCTCGAGCATCTTTTCCACCGGGTCCTCGACGCGATGATCCGGGCGACGGTCGATCAGCACCGCCTTGAAGACATCGCGCCCGGCAAAGGTGCGCAAAGGGTTTTTCAGCCAATAGTCAGCCGCCGCCACGGGCCGGGTCTGGCGGCGCATCGGGCTGGGCAGGACCGTCCAGATCATCGGCATGTCGGCATTGCTGACATGGTTGGCGTAATAGATCCGTTGCCGCGGCACCGGTTCGATCCCGCGCCAGTCGCCGCGCACGGCGGTGATGAACCGGGCGATGAAGGCCAGGATATGCCCGACAATGCGCGCCGCAGCCCAGCGCGGCAGAGATATGCGTCTTTCCATATGTTCAGTCTTGACCAAAGCACGCGCAAAAGCAAAGGCCGTGGCTGGTGGGTTATGCTCTTGTCTTTCGCGCGTAGGGCTGTGCAAGAACGGGGCGCGGAACGGGAAAGGTGCGCCGATGACATGGGAGTTCTTTGCGGCAATGGCCATCTTTGCCCTGGTGACGGTGATCACGCCGGGGCCAAACAACCTGATGCTGATGGCCTCGGGGGCAAATTTCGGGTTTCGCCGCAGCATTCCGCATATGCTGGGGGTGGGTCTGGGCTTTCCGATGATGCTTGTGCCGGTGGGGCTGGGCGTGATGCAGGTGTTTGACGCCTGGCCACCCGCGCACACCGTGCTGACGGTGCTGTCGGTGCTGTATATGCTCTGGCTGGCGTGGAAGATCGCCCATGCTGCGCCACCCGAGGCAACGCAGGCTGAGGGGCGGCCGCTGACGTTTTTGCAGGCGGCGGCGTTTCAGTGGGTGAACCCCAAGGCCTGGTCGATGGCACTGGGCGCGATCACTTTGTATGCCGCGAGCCGGGATGTGCCGGCGATCCTGTGGGTGGCGGGGACTTATGTGATGATGGGCTGTATTTCGACCACCAGCTGGACGGTTCTGGGGCTGCAGCTGCGCCGGATCCTGACGAACCCGGCGCGGCTGCGGGTGTTCAACTGGACCATGGCCGCCTGTCTGGTGGCGGCGATGGTGCCGGTTTTATTGCCCTGATGTTATTGCCGTGAGGTGAGCGGTGCGCAGATCTCGGTCACCAGATCGGCGGGGGCCACGTCTTTGGGATCGTTGAGGTAATTCTCAAAGGCCGGGGCATCCGCCGGCTCTTCGCCCGACGTGGGCAGCCAGTGGCCATAGAGGTGATCCCAGGCGGCTTTCAGGCCGGAATAGGGGCCTTTGTAGGTCAGCACCGCGTGGCGGCCGCCGCCCATGTCGATGCCGGTCAGGTCCTCAGGCATCTCGAAACCATCGGCCACGGTGATCCCGGCATCGCTGGTCAGCTCGGCCAGCGGCACGGAGGTCGGATCGTCGTAATAGATCCCCACCATGCCCCGCGCCTGCGGCCAGTACCCGCGCGCGGTGAAGACGGTGGCGAGCTGTTCGAAGGCGCGCCCGATCTCGGCATAGTCACCGATATGGCGCAATGCGGCGAGGCGCAGGGGTGGCAGATCGCGGATTTGGATGTCGTACATCAGGGTCTCTCCTGTCCTGAGGGTCAGACCAAACGCGCCGGGGCTGCCGGCCTTGCGGTAGACAGCGGGCGTCTGGCCATGGATCTCGCGGAAGGCGCGGGCAAAGCTTTGCACATTGCCGTACCCCGTCCGCTTGGCAACCTCGGACACAGTCCAGTCGGTCTGGATCAGCCAGATCGCCGCCCGATGCGCCCGCACCCGGCGCACGGCCTGGGCGCAGGTTTCGCCGGTCATCGCGTGATAGACCCGGTGCCAGTGAAACCGCGACATCGCCGCCACATCCGCCAGCGCATCCAGCGATAGATCGCCATCGGGGTGGTCAAAGATGTATTGCAGCACGCGGCGCAGCCGGGCCTCATAGCTCTGGGTCATGTCATGCCCTGTCATCCTGGGTTGCCCCCTCTGCATGCCGCATGTGGCAGAGACAAATCTTGCTTTATTGCATCCCACCCGCGCCCGCGCCATATAACGGCAACACCAAGGAAGACCGCGATGACCCACTACCTCGACTTCGAAAAACCCCTTGCCGAGATCGAAGGCAAGGCCGAAGAGCTGCGCGCCATGGCCGCCGCCAGCGAGGAGATGGATATCGAGGATGAGGCTGCCGCACTTGATGCCAAGGCCTCTGACCTGCTGGCCGATCTTTACAAAAAGCTGACGCCCTGGCGCAAATGCCAGGTCGCGCGGCATCCGGAGCGGCCGCATTGCCAGGACTATATCGAGGCTTTGTTCACCGAATACACGCCGCTGGCCGGTGATCGGAACTTTGCCGATGATCACGCGGTGATGGGTGGTCTGGCGCGCTTCAACGACCGGCCGGTGGTGGTGATCGGGCACGAAAAGGGCAATGACACGCAAAGCCGGATCGAACGCAATTTCGGCATGGCCCGGCCCGAAGG
>JASJCC010000091.1 GCA_030066175.1 Paracoccaceae bacterium
CTGATGATCTCGTCGACCAAGTCGATGCATGGTCATTTGATCGGGGGGACCGGCGCGGTCGAGCTTTTGGCCTGCATCATGGCGGTCCGCGACGGCGTGATCGCGCCGACGATCGGCTATGAAGAGCCGGACCCGGAATGTGCCCTTGACGTGGTGCCCAATGAGGCGCGCGAGGTCGAGGTGGATACGGTCTTGTCGAACGCCTTTGCCTTCGGCGGTCTCAACGCGGTCATGGCGCTCGGCCGGGTGTGATCCAGCGGAGCGCGCCTGCGGCGCGCACAGGATATCTCGTCACCGGCCTGCGGCCGCCTCCTCGGGCCGCTTTTGGCTGTCCTGGTTCCCGGCATGTCGCGAGTGCTCCGTCTGGCCCATGTGGCGCACCGGGCCTGTCTTCTCTGGTTCAAAAATACCTCGGCGGGGTGAGGCTGGACCGTGGCCCCAGTGGGGCCGCGTAAGCCAGCCGAACGCCGAAGGCAATGTGGGGCAGAGCCCCCGGCGGTACAACAAAAAACCCGAACGCTTCAGTACCCGCGCCAGATCCAGCCGCCGCCGAAGATGCGGCTGCCGCTCGTCTCATAAAACACGCAGGCCTGGCCTGGTGACACGCCTTCCTCGGGGGTCAGCAGTTCAACCTCGGCCTCGGTCTCGGACAGGGGCCGGATGATCGCCTCCCGCGGCGGGCGGGTCGAGCGGACTTTGACCGACAGGTGCCATTCCTCCTGCGACGTAAACGGCGCGTCGCCCAGCCAGTTGATCTCGCGCACCGGAATCACGCGCGTAGCCAACATCTCTTTCGGCCCGACGATAACCTGTTTGGCCGCGACGTCGAGTTTGACCACGTATAGTGGCTCGGCCAGACCGCCGATTCCCAGCCCACGGCGCTGCCCGATGGTGTAGTGGATCACGCCGTCATGCCTGCCCAGCACGCGCCCGTCGGCATGTACGATCTCCCCCGGCTCGGCCGCGCCGGGACGCAGCTTTTCGATCACCCCGGCATAGTTGCCATCGGGCACAAAACAGATGTCCTGGCTGTCTGGTTTGTCGGCCACCGCCAGGCCATAGCGCGCCGCAAGGTCGCGCGTGGCGTCCTTGGAGGGCAGGTGGCCCAGCGGAAAACGCAGAAAATCCAACTGTTCTGGCGTGGTCGAAAACAGGAAATAGCTTTGGTCCCGCGCCGCGTCCGCCGCGCAATGCAGCTGAGGCCCCGCGGCGCCCATCTTGCGCTGGATATAATGGCCGGTCGCCATGCAGTCCGCTTCGAGATCCTTGGCTGTCTCCAGCAAATCCTTGAACTTGACCCGCTCATTGCAGCGGATACACGGGACAGGAGTTGCGCCGCCAAGGTAACTTTCGGCAAACTCCTCAATCACGGCGTCCTTAAAAATATTCTCATAATCAAGGACATAGTGGGGGAAATTCATCTCTTCGGCTACCCGCCGCGCGTCATGAATATCGATCCCCGCGCAGCAGGCGCCTTTCTTGGCCAGCGCCGCGCCATGATCATAAAGCTGCAGCGTCACGCCGACAACGTCATAGCCTTCTTCCTTCAATTGCGCCGCCACAACCGAGCTGTCGACGCCGCCAGACATGGCAACGACAACCCGCGTTTCCGCGGGTGGCTTGGCAAAGCCGAGCGAATTGAGTTTGCCGGCATCAAGGGGCATTGGGCGTCCTCCTAGGGGAATGCGCGGAATATAGGAAAATCCGAAATACTCTCAAGGCCCGGTTTCAGGCGGCGTTAAACGTCTTGGCTTTTGATGGGCCAAGCCGATGAACCGGGGAACCAAGATGTATCTGAAAAAAATCGATGGTCCACGCGCCGTGACCTTGCCCGATGGCAGCGTAATGACTCGCGCCGATTTACCTGAACCCGACACCCGCCGCTGGGTTGCGTCGCGCAAGGCGGCGGTGGTAAAGGCGGTGAAATTTGGATTGCTGACCGCTGATCAGGCGATGAAACGCTATCAACTCAGCGAAGAAGAATTGGCGCAATGGATTCAATCCGCTGAGGCTTTTGGAGAAGAGGCATTAAAAACCACGCGAATTCAAAAATACCGACAACCGTAGGTTGCAATTCTCGCTGGCTCGTTTATGGTAATTGTACGTTAACTAATTTCCGACAGGGTCACCACAACCTTAGGGAATACAGTGGAGATAGCGAATGCGCATCCTATTGGTCGAAGATGATCCGACGACATCAAAAAGCATCGAGCTAATGTTGGCCCATGCCAATCTGAACGTCTACGCCACCGATTTGGGCGAAGAGGGGATCGATCTGGCCAAGCTTTATGACTACGATTTGATCCTGCTCGACCTGAACCTGCCGGACATCAATGGCCATGACGTGCTGCGCCAATTGCGCATGGCGCGGGTGGAAACGCCGATCCTGATCCTCTCGGGTGCCGACGATACCGAGAATAAAATCAAGGGCTTCGGCTTTGGTGCGGATGACTATCTGACCAAGCCGTTTCACCGGGATGAACTGGTGGCACGCATTCACGCCATTATCCGCCGGTCGAAAGGCCATTCGCAATCGATCATCCGTACCGGCAAAGTAGCGGTCAATCTCGATGCCAAAACCGTCGAAGTGTCGGGCAAGCCCGTGCATCTGACAGGCAAGGAGTATCAGATGCTGGAATTGCTCAGCCTGCGTAAGGGCACGACGCTGACCAAAGAGATGTTCCTGAATCACCTCTATGGCGGCATGGATGAGCCGGAACTGAAAATCATCGACGTGTTTATCTGCAAGTTGCGGAAAAAACTGTCCGAAGCCACCGGCGACGACAATTACATCGAAACGGTCTGGGGCCGTGGATATGTGCTGCGCGACCCTGAAGGCGGGTCCGAGACAACGCAATTGGCCGCCTCTGCCTGAATTTCCGCGACTGGACGTTACCCCCTTCGCCGCCTATCACTCCTTGCAACAGCGGGTGACAGGGGGCTGGAGGCATGAGCGGCAAAGCAGTAGACGCGCTGGATGAGACCGAGGCGCGGGCCGAGCTGGAAAAGCTTGCCTCTGAGATCGGCGCGGCCAACCGCGCCTATCACACCGAAGACGCCCCTGACATTTCCGATGCGGATTACGACGCGCTGAAACGCCGCAACGCGGCGATTGAGGCGCGCTTTCCGCATCTTGTGCGGGCTGATTCCCCCTCTCAGAAAGTCGGCGCGGCCCCCGCCGACGGTTTCTCCAAGGTTCGCCATGCCGTGCGTATGCTGTCGCTGTCGAATGCCTTTGACGCTGAGGATGTGACGGATTTCGATGCGGGCATCCGGCGGTATCTTGGGCTCGAGGCCGACGCTGCGCTGGACTATACCGCCGAGCCTAAGATCGACGGACTGTCGCTGAGCTTGCGCTATGAAAACGGCGTTCTGGTGCAGGCGGCCACGCGGGGGGATGGCGCCGAGGGCGAAAACGTCACCGCAAATGCCCGCACGCTGGACGACATCCCCGAACAGATTGGCGATGCCCCCGACGTGCTCGAGGTGCGCGGCGAAGTCTATATGGGCCACGCCGATTTCGCCGATCTTAACGCCCGCCAGACCGCCCGCGGCGGCAAGACATTCGCCAATCCGCGCAACGCCGCCGCCGGATCTTTGCGCCAGCTGGATGCCAGCATCACCCGCGACCGGCCACTGAAATTCTTTGCCTATTCCTGGGGTGAGCTGAGCGCGCCTTTGGCCGAGACGCAAATGCAGGCCATCGCGCGCCTCAACGCGATGGGGTTTCAGACCAACCCCTGGACCGCGCTTTGCGACAGCCCCGACGCGATGCTGGCGCATTACGCGCAGATCGAAGAACAGCGCGCGACGCTGGGGTACGACATCGACGGCGTTGTCTACAAGGTCAACGATCTGGCGCTGCAAGAACGGCTTGGGTTCCGGTCGACCACGCCGCGTTGGGCCATCGCGCACAAATTCCCGGCCGAGCTCGCCTGGACCTGGCTCGAGGCGATCGACATCCAGGTCGGCCGGACCGGCGCACTCAGCCCGGTGGCGCGCTTGCAGCCGGTCACGGTGGGCGGCGTCGTGGTCAGCAACGCCACGCTGCACAACGAAGACTATATCGAAGGGCGCGATGCAAACGGTCAGCCGATCCGCGAAGGCCGCGACATCCGGGTGGGCGACTGGGTCCAAGTCTACCGCGCCGGCGACGTGATCCCCAAGATCGCCGATGTGGACTTGGCCAAACGTCCTGCCGACGCAAAACCTTATGTGTTTGCAGAGCGTTGCCCGGAATGCGGCTCGGCTGCGATCCGCGAAGACGGCGATGCTGTAAGACGCTGCACCGGCGGATTGATCTGCCCCGCACAAGCGGTGGAAAAGCTCAAACATTTCGTCTCCCGCGCCGCATTTGACATCGACGGGTTGGGCGCCAAGCAGGTCGAGCAATTCTATCGCGATGGCTGGGTCAAGGAACCGGCCGATATCTTTGAGCTCCAGGCCCATTACGGCGCAGGCCTGCAGCAGTTGAAAAACCGCGAAGGCTGGGGTGAGAAATCGGCGCAAAACCTCTTTGACGCCATCGATGACAGGCGCCGCATCCCACTGGGCCGGGTGATCTTTGCCCTCGGCATCCGGCATGTGGGTGAGCAAGCCTCGAACCTGTTGGCCCGGCATTACGGCACGTGGGACGCGTTCGAGACGGCCACGCAAGAGGCGGCCGATCAGATTGGCCCGGCCTGGGAGGATCTCTTGGCCATCGACGGGGTCGGGCAGGTCATGGCGCAATCATTGGTGTCAACGATGACCCAAGAGGCCGAACGCGCCTCGATCGACCGGCTGGTCGCGCATCTGCAGATCGAAGCGGCCGAGCTACCCGACACCGATGACAGCCCGGTCGCTGGCAAAACCGTGGTATTCACCGGCACGCTGGAACGCATGACCCGGGCCGAGGCCAAGGCGCGGGCCGAGGCCTTGGGCGCCAAGGTGTCGGGTTCGGTATCGAAAAAAACCGACATCGTTGTCGCCGGGCCGGGCGCGGGCAGCAAGGAAACCAAGGCCCGCGATTTGGGTGTGACGGTGATGGATGAAGAGGCGTGGCTGGCGCTGATCGGGCAGGGCTGACATGGCGGGCCGGCCGGAAATCCTGTTTCCGCTCTATGGCGAGATCACGGCGCTGGACGGCATCGGGCCGAAGACTGCGCAAGCTTTGACCCAGCTGGAGATTGAGGTGCCGCGCGATCTCTTGCTGACCCTGCCGCATTCGGGCATTGACCGCGCGTTGAAAGACAGCGTGCAAGGCGCTGAGTTTCCAAGCGTTTTGACCGTCGCGGTGCAGATTGGCCAGCATCGCTCGCCGCGCAGCCGCGGCGGGGCTTACCGGATTGATGCAGACGATGCCAAGACCCGATTCCAGATCGTGTTCTTCCACGGCCGCTCGGATTACTTGGGCCGTGTTTTGCCAACCGGGCAGCGGCGGATCGTTTCCGGCCGGGTTGAGCTGTTTGACGGGGTGCCGCAGATGGTGCACCCCGATCACATTCTGACCGCCGATGAGGCCAATACCCTGCCGGCGTATGAGCCGGTTTACCCGCTGACCGCCGGGGTGACGCAAAAGCTGATGGTGAAGGCCATGGCCGATGCGTTGACCCGCCTGCCGGACCTGGCCGAGTGGATCGACCCCGGGCAGGTCGCGCAAGAGGGCTGGCCCGCCTGGTCCGATGCGTTGCGGGACGCGCATGCGCCGGAAAGTGCCACGGATCTGCTCCCGACCGCGCCGGCGCGCGAACGTCTCGCCTATGACGAGCTGATGGCGCATCAGCTGACGCTGGCCCTCGCGCGAGCCGAGCGGCGCAAGGGCAAGGGGCGCGAGACCGTTGGCACCGGCAAGCTGCGCAACCGCGTGCTGAAATCGCTGCCCTACAAACCCACCGGCGCGCAGCTGCGCGCGATGGACGAGATCGCCAGCGACATGGCGGCGCCCGAACGGATGAACCGGCTTTTGCAGGGGGATGTCGGGGCCGGCAAGACACTGGTGGCCTTCATGGCACTGCTGATTGCAGTCGAGGCGGACGGGCAGGGCGTGATGATGGCGCCGACGGAAATCCTTGCGCGTCAACACCTTGAGGGATTGCAACCCCTGGCCGAAAGCGCCGGAGTGGTGCTCGAGATTTTGACCGGGCGGGACAAGGGCAGTGAGCGAGCGGCCAAACTGGCGGCGCTCGCACGCGGCGATATCCAGATCCTCGTCGGCACCCATGCGGTGTTTCAGAAGGACGTGGTGTTCCACGATCTGCGCCTCGCCGTGGTCGATGAACAGCACCGGTTTGGCGTGCGACAGCGGTTGGAGCTGGGGCGCAAGGGGCATTCGGTCGACGTCATGGTGATGACCGCGACGCCGATCCCGCGCTCGCTGGCGCTGGCGCAATATGGCGATATGGACGTGTCGGTACTGGATGAAAAGCCGCCCGGGCGCAAGCCGATCCAGACCGCGTTGGTGTCGAACGAACGGATGCATGAGGTGGTCGACCATCTGCACCGCGCCATTGCCGAGGGGCGGCAGGCCTATTGGGTCTGCCCGCTGGTCGAGGAAAGCGAAAGCTCGGAACTGACGGCGGCGGAAGAGCGGTTCAAGCGGTTGCGTGCCGTGCTGGGCGAAGATGCCGTTGGGTTGGTGCATGGCCAGATGCCGCCTGCGGAAAAGGACGCGGCGATGGCGCGGTTTGTGTCGGGGCAGACGGCGGTGCTGGTGGCGACCACGGTGATCGAGGTCGGCGTCAACGTTCCCAACGCCACGATCATGGTGGTCGAACGGGCGGAAAGCTTTGGTCTCGCGCAGCTGCATCAGTTGCGTGGTCGGGTCGGGCGGGGGGATCAGGCCTCCACCTGCTTGCTGCTCTATCAACCGCCGCTCAGCGAGGGTGGCATGCGGCGGCTGACCACGCTGCGCGAAACCGAAGACGGGTTCAGGATTTCCGAGGTGGATCTGGAAATGCGCGGGGCGGGAGACTTGATCGGCACGGCGCAATCCGGCCTGCCGCGCTTTCGCGTGGCCGATCTGGAACGGCAGGCCAAGCTGATGGCGGTGGCGCAAAGCGACGCCCGGCGCCTGCTGGCGCAGGACCCCAAGCTGGAAAGCCCACGCGGGCAGGCTGCGCGCCATCTATTGTGGCTCATGCGCCAGGACGAAGCGATCCGTTTGATATCAGTGGGTTAGACCCATGTATCGCATTTTGTTCGCGTTTGTTCTTAAAAAGTTCTTTACACAGGGTTAACGATGTGAGAACAAAGTAGCAACTTAACCATGACGACAAGGACCGCCGACATGATCGACACCGTCAAAACCGCGCTGACCCGCTCCGAGGCTACCCTGTGGCAGGATGCTTTGGGCGCCGTGTCTTTGGCGGTGATCCTGATCGGTGCCTTGCATCTCCCGTCATTGATCTGAGTTTCTGCCTGCGTGCTTGCGTCCGGCCACGCCGCATCACCTGTCCCGATGCGTGACCTGCCTGTCCCCACCGGTTGTCCCAAACCGGCCGCGTGACCCGGACCCTTTGACAAGACGCGCCACTGCCCGCCGCCTCCGATCCCGGAGCGCGGCGGTTTTTTTGTTGCAGCGTCAGAGCTTATAGGCCAGCCGCAAGCCACCCCAGTGGCGTCCGCGCACGTGAATGGGCGCCGAGAGATCCTTCATCATCGCAAACGTACCTCCGCCCATGTCACGCCGGTAGACCTGCAACAGGAAGGGCGCGGTGTTGCGTCCGGCCTTCAGGCCGACACGGTCATCAAAGATCCGCCGGTTTCGGCAGTTTGCGGCATTCCAGACCGGATCTTTGCCCTGTGGTTTGCCAAATTTGAGGTTATGCGTCGGCAGATAGCCGTTCCGATCAACCGCGGCGCAGAACACGATCCGGGGATCGTGCTGCAAGACCGGTTCCTGGATCGCCGGCAAAAGCCGGTCGGTCAGCGCGGTAAACGCAGTGGTGACCTGTTGCGGATCGCTGCCCGGGATCGGTTTGTAAGTGGTGTCAAAGAGCCCTTGTTGGCTGATCTGCCCACCCGAAAGCGCCTGTTCAAAGGCGGCGCTGATTTGCCCGGCGAGGTCCTGTACCAGCGTGATCATCGGCGCATCGGCCCCCGTGCCGCCAAGGGCGACCGCCTTTTGCATGATCCCTTCCGAGATATCGACCAGCGTATCGCAGCGCTGGCTCGACTGTTCGACGCCTTGCGAGAGCTGCGCCACAAATCGCGTGACCTGGGCCACCGCCGGCTGCATCTGGGCGACGGCGGCGGTGGTGCCGCCGACCTCCTGTTCGATCAGTTCGGCGTCCTCTTTCAGCGACTCGGCCCGCGATTCGATCTGCGTCAGCGCGGCATCGGTTTCTTCGCCCTGTTCCAGCAGGATGTCGGCCTGTCCGGACGACGTCATGGCGCCCTGGTTCAGGGTGGTCATCCAGTCCGACATTTGCCCGATCGTGGCCGAGATGTCGGCCACCGCCTGTGCGGTTTGCTGGCTCAGCTCATTGATCGCTTCGGCCACGATGGCAAAGCCACGCCCGGCCTCACCGGCGCGGGCGGCCTCGATCTTGGCATTCACGGCAAGGATGTTGATCTGACTGGCAATGGCCGCGATCTGACCGTTGGATTTCTTGACCCCGCTCAGCATCTCTTCGACGGCGTTGCTGTCGTCATGCACGCCGCGCACCCATTCCGCCAGATCGCGCGCCGCCTGGCCCGAGGCAAAGATCAGCGCGGTCGAGGATTGCACATGCGCCAGCGCGGTTGTGGCGTTGCGCAGCATCTCGCTGACCGTGGTCAGCACACGAGCGTTGGCGGTGGCGACATTGTCACTGCTGCGCTGCATGTCATCGAGCGTGCTGCGCTGCTGGTGGCAGGCATCGTCGAGATCATGCAGGAACGCGCCGATATCCACGGTTTCGCGCCCAAGCGTCGTGGCATCCCGGGTCAGCTGCGCAAGGGTCGACCCGGTCTCTGTCCGGGGCAGCGCGCGGTCGTGTTGCATATGTGGCTCCTTCCTGTCGGAGACACACATAGGAACGGATCGCTGAAAAAGGGTTAAGCGCTTTGTGCTTCGCGGGCGGTTTTGGCCGCTTCTGCCGCCGCCTCCAGCGTCAGCAGGATCGAGGCATGGCGGTTCTTATAGGCCGCGGCGGGGCGCAGCACCTCAAGCCCGTCAAACGGGGCGGAAGGGGTTGGCCCGCCGGATTTCAGCATCGCCTTCAACCCATCGCGCGCTTCGGCGATTTGCGCCTCGGAACAGCCGATGATGGCACCGCCCACAACCGAGGCGGCGGCCTGGCCCAGGGCACAGGCCTTGACCTCATGGCCATAGGCCGCGACGCGGCCATCGCGCATGACTAAGTCGACCGTCACCGTCGATCCGCAAAGCGGCGAGCGTTTCTTGACCGTCGCATCCGGCGCCTCGAGCCGCGCGGTATGCGGGATGTCCGCCGCCAGTTCCAGGATACGGCCGGAATAGAGCTTGATCAGGTCGGTGTCGCCGGACATGGCTTTTCCTTTGTCGTGGTCCCCCTTAAATAGGCGCGCAGACGCATCTTGCAAAAGGGTTTTTTGCCATGTCCTTCGATCCTGCGACCTTGGTCTATGATGCACGCGGCCTGATCCCCTGTATCGCGCAAGAAGCGGAGAGCGGCGAGGTTCTGATGATGGCGTGGATGAACGCCGAGTCGGTGGCACAGACGCTGGAGACCGGGCGGGTGACGTACTGGTCGCGCTCGCGTCAGGCGTTCTGGGTCAAGGGGGAGACATCGGGCCATGTGCAGGAACTGGTGGATCTGCGGGTGGATTGTGACCGCGATTGTCTGTTGGCGTTGGTGCGGCAGACCGGGCCGGCGTGTCATACCAATCGGCGGGTGTGTTTTTACACGTCTGTCACTGGTGGGGCGGAGACTGAGCTGATGGCGCCGATGGAGGGGTAAGGACTGGGGCTCTGCCCCAGACCCCGGAGTTTATTGGGCAAGATGAAGAGGGGTCAGAGGCCGACCATCTGGCGGATGTCCTGTGGTGTAGCGCCGGCGGCGCGAAAGGTGGCGATGGCGCGGGCGTCGTCGCGTTTGGCCAGGCGTTTGCCGTCATCGTCGCGGATCAGGCGGTGGTGGTGGTAGGTGGGCGTCGGCAGGCCCAACAGGTGTTGCAGCACGACGTGTATATTGGTGGCATCGAAGAGGTCTGAACCGCGGACCACATGGGTGATGTGTTGGGCATGATCGTCGAGCACGACCGACAGGTGGTAGGAGCCGAGGAAATCCTTGCGGGAGAGGACGATATCGCCGACTTGAGTTGTCAGCTCTCGGGCGTTGATGGTGATCTGGCCGGTGCCGAACGGGGCGTCTGGGCAGGTTTCGGTGAAGTGGAAAGGCGGTTGGTTTTTGAGGTGCTGTAGCGCTTTGGCCATGTTCAGACGCAGGGCGGTGTTTTCTGGCGGTGGGCCGGGCTTGGTGGGTTTGTTGCGGCAGGTGCCGGGATAGACGAGGCCGTCGGGGCCGATGACTTGCGCGCCTTCTTGTGGCGCGCTGGCGGCCTCGGCGATGTCGCGGCGCGAGCAGGTGCAGGGGTAGAGCAGGTCTTGCGACCAGAGCCGCTGCAGGGCGTTGCGATAGGCCGGCAGGCGATCGGATTGGCGCATCGGTGGCGCGTCCCAGGTGATGCCCAGCCAGTGCAGATCATCGTAGATCTGCGTCTCCCATTCCGGGCGGGAGCGGGCGTGGTCGATATCCTCGATCCGCAACAGGAAGTGGCCGCCTTTGGCACGTGCCATGTCATGCGCGAGCAGGGCTGAATACGCATGGCCGAGATGTAGTGGACCGGTTGGTGAGGGCGCGAAACGGGTGGTGAATCTCACGTCTTCTCAAGCACGTAGACGGTGGACTTCAACCCATAGCCGGGCAGGTGCTCGCCATGTTCGCGAAAGTGCTCGGTCACCGTGCCGTCGGCCATTAGAGCGTCGACCCGGGCCTGATAGGCAGGGTCTTCCAGTGTGTGATCGTTGAAGGAAAACACCGTCAGCCCGCCGGGTTCCAGTGCGTCGAGGATGCGGTCGAGCACGGCCAGCGGGGCGGCGCCTGCGCCAATCACGCCGATCGCAGCGATGGCGCTGTAGCCTGTGGGCAGATCGGCATCAGCGGTGATGGGGGTCAGCGACCGGTAGGCGCTTTTGGCCTCGGCTTTGGCCAGCATTTCGGGTGAGAGATCAACTCCGTCGATGGTTTCAAACCCCGCGAGCCGCAGGGCGAGGCCCGAAAGGCCGGTGCCACAACCGAAATCTAGGATGGGAGCGGCGCTATCGGGGCAGAGCGCGTGCAAAGCAGCCGCGCAACGGGCCGGCGTGGCATAGCCGTTTTCGGCAACTTCGGCGTCATAAGTCTCTGACCAGGCGTCATAAATCGCTTTGGTCTCATCCGCGGTCCGGGCCTGATAGACCTTGTCGAGAAAGTTCTCAGCCATGGGCCAAGTGTCGCTATTCCGCGGCCTGCGCGTCAAGCCCCTGTTTGGCGAGCCACTCCTGCCAGACGCCTTTAGCACGGTCGGTATAGGCCTTGTAGCGGTCCTTGCGGCCGCGGCGCCCGCCTTTCAGGCCATCGACCGGGCGGAAAAGGCCGAAATTCACGTTCATCGGCTGAAAGGTCTTGGCCTCGGCCCCGCCGGTGATGTGGTGGATGAGCGCGCCATGGGCGCTGTCCTGCGGCACCGGGGGCAGGGCTGTGCCCTGAATCTCAGCCGCGGCCATGCGCCCGGCCAGCAGGCCCATCGCGGCCGATTCCACATACCCTTCGACCCCGGTGATCTGCCCAGCAAAGCGAATATGCGGTTGCGAGCGCAGGCACATCTGGGCGTCGAGCAGCGTGGGGCTGTTGAGGAATGTGTTGCGGTGGATCCCGCCAAGGCGCGCAAAGCTCGCATCCTCAAGCCCGGGAATCATCGTGAAAACAGCCTTCTGCGCGCCATACTTCATCTTGGTCTGAAAGCCGACGATGTTGTAGAGCGTGCCCAGGGCGTTGTCGCGGCGCAGCTGCACCACGGCATAGGGTTTCTGGTCCGGCTGGTGCGGGTTGGTGAGGCCCACGGGCTTCATCGGGCCGTGGCGCAGGGTTTCGCGGCCGCGCTCGGCCATCACTTCGATCGGCAGGCAGCCGTCGAAATAGCCAGCGGTCTCACCTTCGTGGAACTCGGTCTTGTCGGCGGCCAGCAGCGCGTCGATGAACGCCTCGTACTGGTCGCGAGTCATCGGGCAGTTGATGTAGGCTTTTTGCTCGGCCTCGGTCTCACCCTTGTCATAGCGCGACTGGCGCCAGGCCACAGACATGTCGATGCTGTCAGCGTAGACAATGGGCGCGATGGCGTCGAAAAAGGCGAGCGCTTCGGCCCCGGTTTCGGCGGCAATGGCTTGCCCCAGGGGTTGAGAGGTCAGTGGGCCGGTGGCGAAGATCCAGTGGCCGTCCGTGGGCAATTCCGTGATTTCTTCGTTTGAAATCTGGATGTTGGGGTGTGCCTTGAGGGCGGTTGTGACCGCCTCGGCGAATGGATCACGGTCCACAGCAAGTGCGCCACCGGCGGGCAGGCGGTGAGCGTAAGCGGTGGACATGATCAGCCCGCCGGCCTGCATCATTTCCCAATGCAATAGCCCCACGGCGTTCTGTTCGTGATCGTCCGAGCGGAAGGAGTTGGAGCAGACCATCTCGCCTAGCGACTCGGTCCGGTGCGCAAACGTTTTCACCTTGGGGCGCATCTCGTGGATCACCACGGTGATGCCCTGATTGGCCGCTTGCCAGGCGGCCTCTGATCCGGCCATGCCGCCGCCGACGATGTGTAATGTCTTGTCCATGCCGCCTATCTAGGGGCACGGGCGGGGTTTGTCACGCCCCAGCAAAACGTCCTGAAAAGCCGCAATTCAGGACGGATTGCCCGGCGTTTTGTTAACCCTTGAAGCGAAGCCTCAGCTGTCCTGTGTCCAGTTCGGCGGGCGTTTCTCCAGAAAGGCCGAAATCCCCTCTTCGGTGTCACGCCAGAGCATGTTTTCCACCATCACCTCACCGGTATAGGCATAGGCCTTATCGAGCAGCATCTGCGCTTGGGCGTAAAACGCCTGTTTGCCGATCTTGACCGCGGCGCCGAGCTTTTCGGCCACCATGTCGGCAAGCGCCATCGCACTGGCCTCAAGCTGATCCACCGGGACGACACGGTTCACCAGCCCCAACGCCTCGGCCTTTTCGGCCGAGATGAACTGGCCGGTGGTCAGCATCTCAAACGCCTGTTTGCGCGGGATGTTGCGCGACAATGCCACCATGGGGGTGGAACAGAAGAGGCCGATATTCACGCCGTTGACGCCAAAGCGCGTGCCCTCAGCCGCCACGGCCATGTCGCAAGACGCAACCAGCTGGCAGCCCGCGGCGGTCGCAATCCCGTGCACCTGCGCGATCACCGGCTGCGGGATCTCTTGCAGGCCCATCATCACCTGCGCGCAGCGATCGAAAAGGTCTTTGAAATAGGCCTTGCCGCCATCCTCGGCCTGGCGCCCGGCGGTCATCTGTTTCAGATCGTGCCCGGCGCAGAATGCCTTGCCTGCGCCCGACAGCACCACGGCGCGGGTGCTGTTATCCTCGCGCAGTGCGTCGATCTGCGCCTGCAAAGCGGCCAGCATCTCATCCGAAAGGGCATTCAGCCGCTCGGGCGCGTTCATGTGTAGCTGCGCGACGCCGTCGCGATCCGTCCGTTGCAGCAAATCCATCTTGTCCTCCCGCTGTTCCGCCGCCACGTTAGCGGCGAGACGGGCAGGAGAAAAGCATGGCGCTGAAATTCACGGCCACCGAGATGGCGGCGTTTCTGGATGAGGTCTTTCCGCAAGTGCGCGGCATGTTCACCATCGACCGGCTGGAGGAGGATCTGGTGGTGATGCGCCTGCATGCCGATGACAAGCACCTGCGCCCCGGCGGCACGGTGTCCGGCCCGGCGATGTTTTCGTTGGCCGACGTTGCGGCCTATGTGGCGACGATGGCGCCGATCGGGCGTGAGGCGCTGGCCGTAACCACCCATTGCTCGATCGATTTCATGCGCAAACCGGCGGCGGGGGCGGATGTGCTGGCCCATGCGCGGGTGCTCAAGCTGGGGCGGGCGCTGAGCGTGACGGATGTGCTGCTCTATTCCGAGGGGATGGAGGGGCCGGTGGCGCATGCCTCGCTGACCTATTCGATTCCGCCGAAACGGTCGGACGCGCCCACGTCTTGACGTGGGTCATGGCGGTGTGGTCCGCCGCGCGGCACCCTGAACGTGGTTAATGAGAGCGAGGAGGGGGCAATGCCGGAATTCACCACACGCGCGGTCGGGGAGACGCCGTATCTCTACGCCGAAGGACGCTGCTCGATGGATCCTGCGGAGATTTCCCAGGCCATGGGCGCCGCGTTTGGGCAGGTCATGGG
>JASJCC010000086.1 GCA_030066175.1 Paracoccaceae bacterium
GATTGCCCCGGCCCTGCTCTATTTCACGGCGCTGTATCTTGCCGTCGATGCGAAACCACTGCCGCAGGTCATTCTTGAACCGGACGCCCGGCCCTTTGCGCAGCAGGCGCTGGTTTTCGGCGTGGGGCTGGCGGTGCTTGTGGTATGGCTGTTTTGGCTGGGTCGGGACGCCCAGGCACCCTACATGGCCACCGTGGCCATGCTGGCAGCTGCGCTGTTGCTGCCCGGCACCCGGCCCAGCCTAACGGATTGTGTGTCGATCATGGCGGTCACCGGGCAACTGTCAATCAACCTAGTGGTGGTGATCGCCGGCGTAAGCCTGATTTCGGGGGCTGTCGTCGTCACGGGTCTGGCGAGTACGCTGGCCGGCGATCTTGTGCGGGGTCTGAATGGGTCACCGGCGCTGCTGCTGCTGGTCACGGCAGGAACGGCGATCGTCCTTGGCACGGGCATGACGGTGACAAGCGTCTACATCTTCATGGCGGTCACGATCGCCCCTGCACTGGTCCAGGCGGGATACGACGTTGTGGCAGCGCACTTCTTCCTGCTCTATTTCGGCGTGCTTAGCTATTTGACACCTCCGGTCGCCGTGGGCGCCTTTGCGGCGGCCAAGCTTGCCGATGCACCTCCGTTCAAGACGGCAATGATTGCGTTTCGCATGGCGTTGCCCGGGTTTGCGATTCCGCTGGCCATTCTTCTGGATCCCGCGCTCCTGGGGCGGCAGGACGGGCAAAGTTGGGTGATCGCACTTGCGCTTGCGGTTCTTGGCATTGGCAATGTCGCGCTTTGGAGCGGCGCGCAACGGCCCGCGGAGAAGGTCCTTTCGCGCCTGCCCGGGATAAGCGGCGGGCTGCTTCTGATGCTATCGGGATCGGGGCTGTTTGGCCTGTCCCGAAGCGGCGCGGTGTTGCTCGCGTTGCTCCTTGTACTGGCGGCATGGTTTGGGCCGCTTTCGAGGAGGCTGAAAGAAGCGCTGCGCTGAATCCGGCGCGCGCGGTGCTGTGATTACGCGCCTGTTTTCGCTTCATGTATTTCAGAAGGCGTCGATCAGCGCTCGGCGATTGATTTTTCCATTTGCATCACGCGGCCAGTCAACCGGTCGGCAAAAGCGGCGCGGGTGTTTGAAACGAGCAAGTCGCTGGTCCAGCCAGGAAAGGATGCTCTGGTCGTCCAGGTCCGCGGCATCACGCAGAACAAGCGCGGCCCCCGTGATCCGCCCCAAGTCCGGATCAGGCAGTCCGACAACGGCGCAATCGTCGATATCGGGGTGGTCGAGCAATGCCGCCTCGACCTCAGCCGGGTAGATGTTCACGCCACCCGATACGATTAGATCTTCGCGGCGGTCCAGCAAAAACAGATACCCGGCCTCGTCCAGGTAGCCAATGTCGCCATTGGTCGCAAAATCGCCGATCCTAGCCCGTTGGGTTGTATCCGGCAAGTTCTTGTAGACGAAGTCCGGCGCCGGGCCGAAATCGGCGAAAACCTCGCCTACCGCGCCGGCGGCAAGGACGGTTCCGGCGTCATCCCGAACCTGCAAGCGCCGCCCGGACCAGGCACGTCCCAGTGTGCCGGGCCGTTCAAGCCACTCGCGGCTGTCTGACCGCGAAATCATACCCATCTCCGTAGAGCCGTAATATTCCCAGACGATCGGGCCGATCCAGTCGATGAAAGCGCGTTTGGTGTTGGGCGGGCACGGGGCGGCACCGTGAATGACAAAGCGCAAAGAGCCCATATCCGCCGTGGCGCGACGCTCTGCAGGAAGGCTCAGCATGCGTTGCATCATGGTTGGCACCAGATTGAGATGGGACAGCTTTTTCGTATCGACCAATGTCAGCAGGCGATCTGCATCAAACCCGCGTTCAAGATAAAGACGCCCGCCTGCACGAAGAACCGCCATCGCGTAGGTCAACTGGATCGAATGATAAAGCGGCCCCAGCGTCGCGCTGCGCACGTCGGGTCCAAGATCAAACCAGTCATCGATCAGCCCGGCAAAGGCCGCACGGCTTTCGCCGCTCAACGGCGCGCGGCATACGCCCTTGGGACGACCCGTTGTCCCTGACGTGTAGCTCAGCCGCCCAAACGACGCCGCTCCGGCACGCGGCACGGGCGACATGCGCACCACCCAATCCGTCCATCCCGGCAGGCCATCCGTCGCCGCGCCCGACGAAACAAGCTGGCAACGCTTCGAACACGCAGCGCGGGCAACCGCCAGGAATTCGGGATCGCAGATGAAGGCAACCGCTTCGCTGTCGATCAGAATATGGCGGATTTCCGGTTCGGTCAGCCCGCAATTCAACGGCACCGGCATGCCCGTGATGCGTTCGATCCCCAAAACCGCCTCCAGATACGCCGGAGAGTTGCGCATCAGAATGGCGACAGTGTCTCCCGGACCGACGCCGATTTCGTGCAATCCGGCTGCCCCGCGTGCGGCCGCGGTCTTGATATCGGAAAACTGACTCTCCGCACCATCGAAGACAAGAACCCCGTCTTTCTTCATATCCAGCGTCCGGGTGTCGTTAGCGGCATTAAATCAGGTGCCATGGTCTACGTCGAAGTGCACTGGCAAAGTTGCATATCCGCGGATGCGGCTGTCGGGGTTACGGGTTGCCGGGCCAGCGGCTTTCATCCAGTCTGGCGCCTGCTTGATCCATTCCACAACCGCTCCGATCTCTGCTTGCGCCAGATCCGCGCCTGGACATTTATGTCGCCCGCTCCCAAAGCTGAAAAGCGCGTCTCCATCGCGATTGGCGCTCGCCACGAAAAGTACCAGCACCCGACCTGCGCGCAGCGCACTTCCCGCCACACTGGTCTCTTGCGTCAGCACCCTGACAACGCCTTGTATCGGAGGATCGTCGCGCAGCGCGGTGGCGACCGTGTTCTGCACCGAAACGGCACCTGAACGCAGGTCACGCTGGCGCGCCTCGTCGGCCAATATCCACCCCACCGTGTTGCCAATCATGGAAGCAGTCGTTTCAAACCCGGCAAACAGCAAAAACACCAGATTGTCGCGCATGACAGACGCCTTGATGCCCTCTGTTTCCGCACGTTCACAGATTTGCCGCAACACCGCCGAGGCGGACAAGGACCGTTCCACCACCTCCTCGAGCGCAGCGATCGCGTGTGCGCCAGCGGTCAGGTCATCCCGCGTCGGCGCGGGACCGAACACCCGTGAAAGCTCATTTGCAAAATGGTCCAAGGTCATCGGATCTTTGATTTCAAGCTGCAATAGTTCTGCCAGACTCAATCCGGCCAACGGGGTCGCGATTTGTTTCATGAGATCGATTTCGCCCAAAAGATCCAGATCGCCCGCCACTTCTGAAAAGAGGGTCGGCAGCACCTCGATAACCGGTCGCAATGCCGCCGCACCGGTCACCGGTGCGAGCATCCGACGCAACGCGCCGTGCGACGGAGGATCCTGAAAGAGAACGATGTTCCGCAGGAATGCAGCAACGCGCGCATTTGTGTGGCTCACGGCGAGATGCTGTTGCGGCAGGTATGAACTCAGCGTGTCCGCATCGAGAAGGGCGGCAACATCGCGGGCCCGGGTCACGCCCCAGATCCCGGGCCCCATGCGCATCAGGCCATCATGCATCCGCGACCGGCGATAATGGGGGTACGGATCTTGTAAAACCTGAAGATCGGACGCGTCGAAGCGAACGGAAATCTGCGGCACCGGCATGCGGATTTTTTATCATACGCATATATCAAATTCAATCTGGTTCAGGTTACCATCAGGAACACGGTAATGCCAAAAATCGGCGCACGACGCCGTATTCGCATGGAGACGACCGAGATGGACCAAAGTCGGCGCCGCAAAAGTCCCAGGCTCAACCTCGAAGCGATTTTCCGACTGACCGAGCTTGCCGACTATATCATCCCCTTCACCATTCGCGCGGTTGCCGAACTGGGCGTAGCCGATACGCTTTCGGACGGTCCACGGCACGTGTCAGAGATCGCAAAACAGGTGGAGGGCGATGCGGACGCGATTTACCGCGCATTGCGCGCACTCGCCTGCAAGGACATCTTCACCGAAACCGAACCGGGGGTTTTCAAGTTGACGCCGATGGCCGAATTCCTGCGCAGTGATCACCCTCTGTCTTTACGTGATGCTTATCGCCCGATCGTTGCGGACATCGAGGCGTGGATTCACATCACCCAAGCCGTGGAAACTGGCAAGCCCGCGTTCGAAATGGCGCATGGCGAAAGCTATTGGACGCATCTTGAACGCGACGCGGGCGAACGTGCGAAATTCGATCTGGCGCAGCAAGCGCATACGCGGCTCGAGCTTTTGGCATTTCAACGGGCCATCGACTGGAACCGATTTGAGACGATCGTCGATGTGGGAGGCGGCAACGGCGCGTTTCTTGCCGGGCTACTGGAAACCGCACATGGGAGCCGGGGGATTGTGGCCGATCAGCAACCGGCATTGGAGCAAGGCAAGGCGCAGCTTGGGGAGCAGGCTGTGGCCGGCAGGCTGAAGTTCGTGCCAACCGACTTCATGCAGGCGGTGCCCAAAGGAGGAAGCGCCTATCTCCTCAAGCGCATCCTGTATGGCTGGGATGAACATGACGCAGCGCTGCTTTTGTCCAATATTCGTGCGGCGATGTCCGGGGACGCGCGGTTGCTGCTGATCGAGCCTGTAGACGATGACACGCACACATCTGAGATTTCATGCCGTCTGGATCTGTCGATGCTGGTCATGAAGGGCTGCGGCGCACGCCGCTTCGAGGCGTTGGATGCGCTCTTTGATGGTGCCGGCCTGCAGCGGGTGGCGGTTCACCCGACGCCGCTTTATCCGATCATCGAGGCGCGGCTGGCCTCCTCTTAAAGATAGCCGGTCGCTTGCGCGCCGAAATAACGTTGGCGCAGTGTTAGGCCCTCGGGTGGCGACGTATCGGGAACAAGGCCGCGCCGTTGTAATTCGGGCATCAGAAGGTTGCAGATATCGTCGATACCGCCGCGCGGCGGACAGGGGATCAGATTGAACCCGTCAATCCCCGTGCGCATTGCGAAATCCTCCATTTGGTCGGCCACGCGTTCAGGCGTGCCCACCAGCCAGCCCGTCCTGCGATGCGGACTTCGCGACATGATGGCGATGCTGCGCAGATCTCCGATGGTCCAGTCGCGTTCACTGTCATGGCGCTTCAGAAAGGCACGGATGGATTGGCTGGCCTCGATGCTCAGGTTATTGATCGCAAGATCGTCCGGCATACCCTTGAGGTCCACACCTATCCAAGCACAAAGCTTGGTCAGTTCGCCTTCGCGGCTGATCATACGTGTGACAGCAGCGGCCTTCTGACGGGCTTCCCTTGGGCTTGGCGCGATCAGCGTGAATGCCGACTGAAACGGTTTGACCCGCTCTGTCGGACGCCCGGCATCTTCCACCGCTTGGCGCAGGGCCTGCATATGGCGCACACCCACCGCGACCGACGGAAAGGTCGCGAAAATGGCTTCGGCGTGCTGGGCGGCGAACCTTGTGCCCCGCCGGGAGGCCCCTGCCTGATAGATCACCGGGGTGCGCTGCGGTGAGGGTTCGCACACATGCGGACCCTCGACCGAGTACCATGGGCCGGAATGGTCGATTGTATGCACTTTCTCGGGATCGGTGAACAGGTCATGATCGACATCGTGCTGGATCGCGTCGGATTGCCAGCTCTCCTCCCAAAGCGCACGTACGATTTTCACGTATTCGTCTGCCTTGTCATAACGCAGGTCGTGCGGCTCGAACGTGCCCATTCCGTTGCGCTCGGCGGAAGCAAGGTAGGACGTCACGAGGTTCCATCCAATGCGTCCGCCACTCAGGTGATCAAGTGTCGAAAAAACACGCGCGCATTGATACGGCGGATTGTAGGTGGTGGAATAGGTTACCGCGAAGCCGAGGGTTTTGGTCACCGCGATCAAAGACGAAGCCAGCAGAACGGGATCGATCGCAGGCACTTGGACCCCCCGCGCGACCGCAGCATCGCGGCTGCCGTCGTATATGTCGTAAATCCCGTGGATATCGGCCAAAAACAGCGCATCCACGCCAGCTTTCTCAAGCTGTACAGCGATGTCCGTCCAATACGACAGCGACCGGTATCCGGATGCGGACGTTTCTCCGGGAAACCGCCACAGCCCTTCGAATTGCGGGCTGGGCACCGGTTGGCTCATAACGTTAATAAACAGCCGTTCGATCATGCCGTCACCGGGACCGGCTTGGCCTCCATTAACGAAAGAGCATTACCGGTCTCATGCACGTGATTCAGCCTGAAACCGGTCTCCGACAAAAGCGCGTTGTACTCCGCTACCGACCGGTCACGCCCACCCACGAGAACCAAAGAGTTGAGATCAAGCAACTTACCGATATCGAAAGCGTTGTTGGGTTTGGGGAAGGCCTCGACCAAAAACAGCCGACCGTCCTGCGGAATCACGTCACGCACACGCGCCAGCAGATGCCGGGCGGCGGAATCATCGCAGTCATGCAGAATATTCTTCAGTAGATAGCTGCCGCCTGATGGCAACTGGTCGTCGAAAAAGTTGCCAGTTGCGGTCTGGCATCGCGCCGTCATTTCGGCGTCGGCAATGCGCTGCTGCGCCAGTTCCGCCTGCCGCGGCAAGTCGAAGGCGATGGCGGTCATATCCGGATAATAGCGCAAAAGCCCCATCAGAAAGCTGGCATCTCCGGCACCCAGATCAACTAGCGGTTCATACCGGCCCCAGGGCACGGCGGTTCGTAGGAACCGCAACACCACTTGGTTCGACAAAGCGATCATGGCGGAGGTATCCGCGCTGTCCTTGGGGCTTTCCTCAAGCGCGTCCCAGTAGTCTATACCGTTTGCAGAGGCAAACTGCGCGCCCTGCCCGCGCAGGCAATCCGATGCCCGCGCCCATGCGCGCAGCTCCCGTGGCAGCAAAGGATAAGCGCGCGCGATGTCCGGCCGCGTCAAATCATGCGCCGCTTCAGACAGCACCAAACCATCGGGCGTTTCGGCGACAAGCGCGCAAAACCTCAGGCAGCGGACAACGGCCTGCGTCGCACCGCGGCCAAGGCTCACCCGTCTTGCGATGGCGTCCGGCCTGATCGGCCCGTGTCGGGCGATGACGTCCAAGGCGCCGCAGCCAAGGGCGGCACGCAGCATCAGAGGCCGCGACAGGCTGGCCCGCGCATCAAGTTGCAGCGCGGTCGCGAGCATGTCGCGCACCGGCGTTTGATCGGCAGTATCATGCAAGTGCCAACCTCTGCCGTCCAGCCAATCCCATACGGTGCAGCCCCAGCTCAACCCGGTGCGACATCAGACCAAGCCCGGCAATGGCGTACCTGATCCGACTGAAGACCGTGCGCCGGAAAGCGATCATCATCGGATCGGACAACGTGAACTCCGCCCCCTTCGCCGGATCCGCTCCAAGGCGCTGCCACAGATCTTCCATTAGGTAGCCTTCGCTTAGCATCGAAGCCGCTGCCAACGCGAAATCCTCTCTTTCCCTGCGCTCTTCGGCAGTCCAGTCGCGTGCCGCTTCCGAGAGCATCGACAGACCGAAGCCGACATGTCGCTCCTCTTCGACCGCAATAGTCGACGCAATGGATTTCAGCACCGGATCATAGGCTGACATCGCGGTCAGGCGAAACGTGGCCAGCGCCAGCGCCTCGATCATGATCTGCAGCCCGAGCATTTGCATGTCCCACCGGCGTTCGCGCGTGATCTGCCGCACCAACGCGTCAAACCCTCCGGCGGGCACGAACGGCTCGGATTTCAGCCGTTCCCGGGCAAAGCGCCGCATCACCGCGTGGTGACGGTGCTCATCGCTGGCCTGAAAGGCTGCGAAGTCGCGCGCTTCGCTGTCCGGCAAGGCCCGTTTCAGACCATCGCAGATCATCGCGGCCGCTGCTTCGCCATTCAGAAACTGGCTTGCCATCCAGCTGCGGTGCTCATTCTCAAACAGTTCCGCAAAGCCCGGATCATCTGGCAAAAACCCTGCCCGCGACAGGCCAGATGACTTGATCGAATCGATCCGGGCCTCGGGGACTTCTGCCCCCCAGTCCAATTGAGAAAAGGCCGCATCGTGACCGCAAGGGTAATCGGCCAGGTGTCCGAACCGGCCATTCCTGACCGATTGAATTAGGGGAGCGATGTCACTCATCCGGTGCTGACCACCTTGTTTTGAATTCATTTCATTATTGCCCAGCCCGACCTGCCATGTCATTAAAAAGCTGCGCAGAATGGGGATCGATCACGATTTTCCTATACAGGCCACCGGGGCAAGCATGGACTTGGGATTAGACGGGAAAACGCACTTTACCCTTATCGTTTCAGACCTCGACAAGAGCCAGACATGGTACAAATCCGTGTTCGGGTTTCAGCAATTCCGAAGTGTGACCGCCCCCGATATCTGCATTGACGGTGAGGCTGGAAACGAAGATGGCTTTGACTTCAGGATCCTGTTTCACCTTCAGGCAGGCGTATTCCTCGGGCTTGCCTGTCCGCGGCAAGGCGCACCCGCGGCATTCTCCTCGATGAATTGCGGAATGCAGCATTTCGGTCTGCATGTCAGAACCCGAAAACATCTGGATGATTGGATCTTGCGTCTGGACGACATGGGGATTTCGCATTCCGGCATTTGCGAGGAAGGCCCCGGCGAGCTGGTGCGCTTTCTCGACCCCGACAAGATACCGGTTGAGGTCTACTGGGCCAATCTGGAACTTGGAAAAGCGATGTTCGTAGAGACGGCTCGGGACGGTGCGCAAGCCAGCGCGGCAAGACGCAAAGCCACTCGTGCGTAGCATTGCCGACATTCTGGCTCAACCTGACCCGGATCAGCAGGTCAGGTGGCTGGAGCAAGACGGTCAAACGTGGCGGAACTTTTCTGCGCCGGAGCTGATCCGTCGGGCTTGGCAGTCGGGTGGTTTTCTTGTTGAGCACGGCCTGAAGCCGGGTGACGCCGTTGCCATTGCCGTCAGCGAACCGATCGAAGCATTGACAGCTTTTCTAGGCGCAATCGCGGTTGGGATGACGCCTGTGGTCTTGCCGTCCAGCGCATCATTCCGATCGCTTTCGGATTACTTTTTGCGAGTTTCAACATCCTGTCAGAGCAGCAAGGCGCGGGCGATCATGGCCAGCCCGGATCAATCCGCGCACCTCGAACACATGGAGTTCGCCGAACTTCCAATCATCGACCTGACAGATATCTCCGGCGCCGAGCCCCCAGCCTTTGCGCCAACGCCCTCCGCCCGGTACCTTCAGCTTTCGTCGGGCACCTCGGGACCGAACAAAACCATCCCGATTCCGCTTGAGACGCTAGATGCCCAAGTGGCAGCTCTGGCAAGGCGCCTTGGCTGGACCAAGGCCAAGGCCACCTCTTTCTGGCTGCCAGCCTATCACGATATGGGCCTAGTGGGCGGGATGCTGGGCCCATTGATGATCGGCTGCGACCTGACGTTGATGGCACCCGCGCAATTCGTCCGGCGCCCTTTGCGTTTCCTCGAAACGCTTGGCTCCGGTGGCGCGCAGTTGACCGCGATGCCACCCTTCGGTCTCCAGTTGATCCTGCGGCATCTCAAACGGCGCACGGCCCGCGTGGACCTGGACACGGTGTCGGGCATCATCATCGGCGCCGAGCCAATCCCGCCCGAAGTATTGTCCGAAGCGGACGCGGTTTTGTCCGGATATGGATTGCCGCCGGGGCGCCTGTTGCCTGCTTACGGCCTTGCCGAGGCGGTCTTGGCCGTGACCCTGACGGCGCCTGGCCAGTCCTTGAAGGTATTGAAGTCCCCGTCCAAAGGCACTTCTCTTGTGGGGTGCGGACCCGTGGTGCCCGGCGCGGCGCTGAGGATTGTCGACGAAAACGGCAGATGCGTTTCATACGGCAACTTAGGCCAGATACAAATCAGCGGACCCATTTTGGCTGCAGAAACGGACAATCATGGGTGGTTCGCAACCGGAGACGCTGGAATCTTGCAAGACGGCGTTCTGTACCCTGTGGGGCGCATGGGCGATGCTGTCAAAATCAGGGGCGTTTTTGTTTTTGCGGAAGAACTCGAGCACCTGCTCAGGACGAGAGCATTGCGAAATACTCAATTTACTGTAGCATTGGGAAACGTAGAAAGACGCATACATGTGATTATTGTCACTTGGGGAACGGAGACTGAAACTCTGTCGGATGCCCTCCGTATTTTGAAAGGCGAGACTGAGAACGGGCATGTGCACCATATGGTCCTCAGACCGGCCGATGTTCCCCGAACGACCAGTGGCAAAATCAAAAGAGCGGCGATTTGGCGGTCGTTTCTGGACCGTCATATGTCTGACCCGGTGGACACCCCAAGCGCGCAGGATTGAGCGTGTGGGAATGCCCGCATAGAAGCGACGGAAAGGGACGACTTTTGACCGACACCGCAATACCACAGCCCCAAAATGCGCTCGAAAACTGGTCCATTTCCGATGTTGAACAGGTGATTGCCGAAATCATCGCGGACCTTGCACCCGAAGAACCCAAATTCACAAAGGAAACGCGTCTGGTCGAGGATCTGGGATTCCACTCGCTTGCATTGCTGGAACTCGCGTTTTCGCTGGAGGATGAATTTGTTCTTCCCAGCATCGATGAAGAAACTGCACGGGCAATCCAAACCGTGGGCGACGTTCAGGCGCACGTCACGCAAGAGCTTCGTAGCGCCTGCAGGCTGCAAAGTTAACGACTACCAGACAACATTGGGGGAGTATCGTGGCAAAGGACATGTCCGGCAGATCGTCGCAGCGCCTGACCCGGGCGGTGATGCTATTGCTCGATTTCGAGGGTGTCAGGTTGCCCGGACTGGATACGATCAGCGGGCGCGCGAAGTTTCCACCTCTGCCGCTGGATCTTGCTGAACTCGCCTATGTCGTACACCTGGTGGAAACCGGTGGGGACGGCCCTCAAGCAAGGCAAGAGATCGCTGATCGCTACAACGGTTCCGCGGAAGCTCTGGCCGAACTCCACGAGGCGATGATTGACCGTGGACTTCTTGTGAGCGACGAGACAGGCGGCGAAGCAATCGGCTCCGGCGGTCAAGACGCCCCCGCGCCGCCCGCGCACAACCTGTTCGACACTGCGGTCCGGTTCACCTTGGCAAGCCCTCGCCTGTTCCGGCTGAACCAGTCGCGGATCGAGGCGATAGGGTTTGGCGGCGAGTTGGACGCCGCGCTGTCCCCGATCGAGTTTCAGGCGCTCAGCTGTTTTTTCAAACCGAAGACCTGGGCCCAAGCGCATGCGGCACATGCGAAGACATGTGATTCTGACGCGCTGTCGGAAATAGAGTTCCGCACCTTCGTGGCGCGGCTTCTGAACGTGGGGTTGATAGAGCGGTACATTGAAGATCACGAGCTCTCTCCCGATCAGCGCCGGCGCGGCGGACCCGCCTTTGGTGGCGAAAGAGCCTCGCGGCGCAACTGGGAACGGTTTCAGAACCTCAACGAACAGATGCGCGATCTGGGCACGTCATTCGATGCCAATCGCCGCGCAGATCTCGCATCTGCAACCCGGCTGACCGTGTACAGCGTCCACCAGAACGGGACCATCCCACCCTTGGCATTGGGTATGATGCTCGAATACGCCAATGCCTTCGAGAACGGCATGCTGCAGCGACACTTCGACTTTCATCCGGATTTCCTGATCCGCACCTCCAAACTCCGCAGGTTTTGCCGGAACACCGGGGTCTTCCTGTTTTCGAACTACAACTGGTCGCACGCGTCAAACTGTCGGGTGTCGCGGCGGGTCAAGGAACTCAGCCCAAGCAGCCTGACCATTCACGGCGGCCCCAACACGCCGAAGTACCGGGACGACGCGGAGCGGTACTTGCGCGACAACCCGGATGTCGACGTGATTGTTCGGGGCGAAGGGGAAGAGACACTTGCGCAAGTGCTCAAGGCGATGATTGGCCGGATCGGTCCGGACCATCCGCCCGACCTATCGGCCCTTTCGGACGTTCTAGGCATTGCTTATCGCGATGGCGACAAGATCGTCATGACACCGGACCGACCACGCATCACGGATCTTGACGCCATTCCTTCGCCGATCCTGTCAGGTCGGTTCAGCCCTTACAAAGGGACGGAACTGGGGATCATCGAAACCAATCGCGGCTGCCCCTATTCCTGCGCCTTTTGCGACTGGGGATCCGCGATCGGGACACGGATTCGGAAATTCTCGCTGGATCGCGTTTTTGCCGAACTGGAATGGTTTGCCCGCAACGAGGTCTCCGGGCTCATGTGCGCGGACGCAAATTTCGGAATCTTTCCCCGCGACGTTGAAATCGCCCAAAAAGTCGCGGAACTGAAGGCGGAGTATGGCTATCCGCGCGCCTTTTCGGTCAGCTTCGCCAAGAATTCGACCAAGTTCACCCGTCAGATCGTCGAGATATTCGCCAAAGCCGGAATCATCTCCAAGGGCAATATAGCCGTGCAGACAATGGACACCGCGACCTTGTCGACGATCCAGCGATCCAACATCAAACTTGAAAAATTCGACGAGTTGACTGAGGAGTTCCGCAGGCTTGGCTTGCCTCTTTGGGTCGATCTGATGTTTGGCCTGCCGGGTCAGACGGTCGAAAGCTTTTGCAACGATTTGCAAGAATGTATCGACCGGGCGGTCTTTCCGCGTATCTTCATGACCGAACTGCTGCCAAACAGCCCGATGAACGATCCCGAATTCAAGGACCGCTACAGCATCGAAACCGAGATCTCACCGGACGGGTTCAAGAACCTGGTTGTGGCGTGTTCGACCTTCAGCCGTGACGATTTCGAATACATGAATCGGCTGCGGTTGATGTTCGTCCTCGGCGACGTCATCGGAATGCTCCGCCATATCGTTCATTACGCGCGCGCGGAGACCGGCCTGCGCGAGATCGAAATCTATCAGAGACTCGTTGCGGCCATCGACGAGGACCGGGAAAAGTATCCGATCATCGCATTTTCCATCCGTGCAGTACCGGGCCTTTTGATCCCGCCGGCCAGTTGGGCCCTGGTCGTGCACGAGGCACACCGGTTTTTGACCGAAGAGTTGGGTGTGGCCGACGACGCAGCGCTCGCCAGCGTGATCCGGGTGCAATTGGCTGTTCTGCCCTCGCCCGGACGGCAGATGCCAGACCAAATTCGGTTACCGCATGACTACGGCCGTTGGCACGAAGACCTTGTGGAGGCCGCGCTGAATGGGCACCGCCAGGACTGGGAAACGGTTCTGCCCAAGTTGCGGGACATGCCGGCGGCAACCTTTATGGTCGAGGATCCTGACAAGATTTGCGAATTCGGCATCGGTTCTGCCGAGGACGGCGATCTTTACGGAAATTTCGAACTGCGCTCGCCCGTGTCGCGCTGGGTGCCGCCCGAGGACGAAGGCTAGGGCAATGGCAATGCGCTAAGTTTGCGGCCCGGGTCGGCCAGAAACGCGGATGCCACGGTCCTGTAGTAGTCCAGCGCCGCCTCGACCCAGCCTCTCTCCAGCCGATCAGCATTCCATGTGGACAAGACCGACAGGCCGTCCTCGCCCGGGGCAACCGTCAATTCAAAGTCAAACCGCCTGGGCTGGACAGGCGGCAGGAACGGCTTCGCCACAAAGGGGCCAAAGGGTTTGGCGTCAAAGGCATAGGGCAACATCTGAAACACGCAATCGTCCGCACGCCTGCCGGCGGTCTGTGTCATTGGCGACGGCAAAAGGTGCAAAGGATAGCGCTGATGCCCGCTCGCGGCACGGCTGGTTTGCGCAACACGTGCGATCAGATCCCGCAACGTTAGGTCCGATTCAACCGGAACCGCCAGGTATGCGGTAGAGACAAAAAACCCCACGCAATCGGCATAGCGGTTGTCGACCCGGCCGGAAAACAGGGACGCGCATCCGGGTTGGAACGTGCCTGTCAAACGGTGCAGCGTCGCGAAAAATAGCGCCAGCGTCAGCGCAAAAAGATCCGCGCCAAACACACCTGCCAGCGCTTCGAGTTGCGCACTGCTGCGCGGGTCGAACCGTGTTCTCAGGCGTTCTGTTGGCCCGCTACGGGCAGGTTTGCCAGGATCGAGTGGTACCGAGGTAAACTTTGCTTTTGCAAGGGCCTGTTGCCAGTACGCACGATCCCTTTGGCCCTGAACTGATGCGAGATAGGCGGCCTCGTCCCGCGCAAAGTCATGATAGGACGACGCAGGCTGTTCGGCAGACGCCGCGTCCGCCGAGTATGCCGCGGCCAGATCCTCGAACATGCGCGTTCCCGACCAGCCATCCGAGAATGCATGATGCAAGGACAGGCAGACAGTCTCGGAACCTGCGCCATCCCCGAACACGACCGCGCGCAGGCTTGGCCGGTCTGACATTATCTCCCTCTGGATTTCCCGCGCAAGGCGTGCCTCGGTCGTGTCCGCCGCGTCGGCCGGGCAAACAATCGACTGCACCGGCGGAACAAAGCCGGGATACTCGACCTGAACCAGATCGCGCCGTTGCCTCTGCAGGCCGGAACGCAGCGCCACATGCCGCGCGGACAGCCTGCTCAGCGCGCGAGCGAGCCGCGCGCGATCG
>JASJCC010000087.1 GCA_030066175.1 Paracoccaceae bacterium
CCGGCTTTACGCGGTCGTCTCGTCGCCCTTCATCCCCGACGCGTCGGCCGAATTGCTGCAGGCGATGCACGCCGCGGACGCCGAATGGCCCGGCGACGTGGGTGAGGCGCTGCAAGCCCTACCCGCCGGCCACGCCTTCACCGTGCCCGACGTGACCTTCCGCAAGATCACTGACGCCGAACGCGAAGAGTGGCACGCGCGGTTCTCCGGCACCCGCTAGGTTTTTTAAACGGGTCACGTCCGTGCAGTGATGAACGGCGGGGGTATCGCCCGTCACGAATAGTCCAAATGTGTATTTCGGACTGGTTCCGCACCGGTAGACCCGCATGGCTATACGCGCCACCGTTTAGCAAAGATTGACAGCCCCATCCCGCATTGCTACCCCGCCGCTCTCACACACGCAGGGGACTTCATGGGACGCACGCGCAAGGGCCGCGACATTTCGGGCTGGCTAGTGGTTGATAAGCCGGCGGGTCTCACCTCGACCGCCGTGGTCAACAAGGTCCGCTGGGCGCTGAGCGCCAAGAAGGCCGGCCATGCCGGCACGCTCGATCCGGCCGCCACCGGGGTTCTGGCCGTGGCCTTGGGCGAGGCGACCAAAACGGTGCCGTTCATTACCGACGCGCTGAAAGCCTATCGCTTCACTGTGCGGCTGGGGGCGGCGAAAAACACCGACGATGCCGAGGGCGAAGTGATCGCGCGCAGCGATCTGCGCCCCTCGGATGACGAGATCAAAGAGGCGCTGCACGGCTTTGTTGGGGAAATCATGCAGGTCCCACCGCAGTTCTCCGCCGTCAAAGTGGACGGCGAACGCGCCTATAAACGCGCCCGCGAAGGTGACCAGATGGAGCTGGAGGCCCGGCCGCTCTGGGTGGAAGAGCTGGTAATGACCGCGCGGCCCGATGCCGACACGGTCGAGCTGGAAATGACCTGCGGCAAGGGCGGCTACGTCCGGTCAATCGCCCGTGATCTGGGGCAGCAGTTGGGTTGTCTGGGCCATGTGCACACCCTGCGGCGGATCTGGTCCGGCCCGTTTGACGCCGAGGATGGCCTGACGCTGGAACAGATCGACGCGATGGCAAAGACACCCGAACTCGACACACATCTGCAACCGCTGGAAATGGGCTTGACCGACCTACCCGAACTGCGCTGCACACCGGAAGGCGCGATGCGTCTGCGCAACGGCAACCCGGGCGCGGTGATGCCTGGCGACGTGGCCTATGGCGACACCGCCTGGGCGTCGTTCGAAGGCAAGGCCGTCGCCGTGGGCACCTTTCGCAGCGGCGAATTACACCCCAGCCGGGTGTTCCTGCACGGCTGACGGGCGCCAGAGCACACAACCGCCCGGCAAAAGCACCCGCGGGACGGTGGGCGGGGCGATGTTCCCCGAAGGAGAACGAGCGGCGCACAGCGTCTAGCGCAGCATCGCCAGCCAGCGCTCGATAGCGTCCAGCGCCTCGGGCTCATCCAGGAACGGGATATGCCCGCGATCGGGCACCTCGGTGGCGATCATGTCGGGGCGGCGGGCCTTCATCTCGGCAAAGGTGGCGGGCGACAGCAGGTCGGAATTGGCACCGCGGATTGCGCAAAGCGGCAGGCCCGCAAACGCGTCAAAGAGCGGCCAAAGATCCGGCGGCGGCTGCGCCCCGGCACCCAGCACCGCATCGCGCAGACGCGGATCATAGGGAATGGTCAGCCCCTCGGGCCCTTCGCGATAGAGCTTTTCGACCTCGTTGCGCCAGCGCTCTGCCGGGACATTGGCAAAGCCCTTCAACGCGGTGGGCCTCGCGGCGGCGGCCTCCTCAAAGCTCTTCCAGATCGGGTTGCGGCCGACATAGTTCTTGATGATCTCCAGCCCCGCCGGCGCAATCTCTGGCCCGATATCGTTCAGCGCGACCCCCAGCAGACGGTCCTTGACCGTCGCCGCCAAAACCATGGCGATCAGCCCGCCGCGGGACGTGCCCAGAACGGCCGTACGCTCAAGCCCCAGATGATCCATCAGCTCAACCGCATCCCGCCCCTCAACAGGGATCAAATAGGTCTCGTGATCCGCCCAATCCGACTGCCCACGCCCTCGATAATCCAGCCTTATCAGCCGGATACCATTCAGATGTGGCGCCAGATAGTCAAAGTCATGCCCATCCCGCGTCAACCCCGCCAGGCACAAAAGCGGCAACCCCTGCCCCTCATCGGTGTAGTGCAGGGACACCCCGTCCGAGGTGGTGAATCGCGGCATCAGATCAGCTCCGGTATGGTGGTCAGGTCGGGTAGGACATGCTGCGGTTTGGCCGCTAGCCGGTCCATAGGCAGGCCGGCGCGGTTCACCCAGACCGTCTGGAACCCACAGCCCGCCGCGCCAGCCGCATCCCAGCCATTCGACGACACGAACAGCACCTGATCCGGCGTGCAGCCAAACCGCGCGCCCACCATGTCATAGACCGCGCTGGCCGGTTTGAAAATGCCCACCTCTTCGACCGACAAACGGGCATCGAGATACTCGCCCACCCCGGCACTGTCCACCGCGCCATCCAGCATGTCAGGGCTGCCATTCGACAGGATCGCGCAGGTCAACCCGCGCGCCTTGAGCTGCGCCAGCATCATCGGCACCTCGCGATAGGCCGGCAGCTCCCAATAGAGCGCGAGCAGCCGTTCACGCAGTTCAGGGTCTTCCAGCCCCGCATGCTCCATAGCCCAATCCAGCCCGTCTTTCGTGACCTCCCAGAACGGGCAATAGTCGCCGGTGACGGCGCGCAGCCAGCTGTATTCCAACTGCTTGCGCCGCCAATCCTCGGCCAGCTGTGGCCAGACCGCGGCCAGGGTTTCGCGCCCGGGCTCCTCCGCCGCGAGGCGCGCAGCGGCGGCCACGTCAAAGAGCGTGCCATAAGCGTCGAAAATGCAGGTTGTGATGGGCATAAGTCGCTCCTGTTTCTGGGCCGCAACCTGACATGCGCGCCACGCCTGGGAAAGGGCAAAAGCCGCGCCACAAGCCCGTCAGAGCCCGTTTGCAATCCCCCACCGCTGCCACTACGGTTGCACCCAACCCAGCGAGCACCCGGAAGCGACCGGCCTCGCCCCTTCACAAACGTCCCACAAGATCGGAGAGCTTTATGACGCAGGCCAAGACCGGCGACACCGTCCGCATTCATTACACCGGCACCCTGGCTGACGGGTCGACCTTCGATAGCAGCGCCGGGCGCGATCCGCTGGAATTTGTCGTGGGCTCGGGCCAAATCATCCCCGGGTTGGATACAGCGATCCCCGGCATGGCCGTGGGCGACAAGAAGACCGTCGAAGTCGCCGCCGCGGACGCCTATGGCCAACACAACCCTGCCGCCCGCCAGGCCGTTCCGCGTAGCGAAATCCCAGCAGAAATCCCGCTGGAGATCGGCACGCAACTTCAAGTCCAAACCCCAGAGGGCCAGGTCATGCCCGTCACCGTCGCCGAGGTGACCGACACCGAAGTCACCCTCGACGCCAACCACCCCCTCGCCGGCAAAGACCTGACTTTTGCCATCGAGTTGATCGAGATTGGCTGACCTCGCGCCGCTAAACCTCATTGCCAAGCGCGGGCCCTACCAAAGGCCCGCGCTTTTCTTGTCTTGGGACGGCTTTCGCGGCTGTGCGCCACGCGGTAGAACAAGGCAGCTAGGGGAGGAACGTCATGCATATGGCCAAGCTGGGGGATCTGCGGCTGCATTATCGGGTCGACGGGCCCGAGGATGGGACGCCGGTGGTGTTTGCCAACTCTTTGGGCACGGATTTCCGGTTGTGGGATCCGATCTTGCCGTTGTTGCCGCCGGGGCTGCGGATCCTGCGGTTTGACAAGCGCGGGCACGGGCTGTCGGACGTGCCGCCGGGGCCGTATTCCATGGGCGCCTTGGTCACCGATACCGAACGGCTGATGGATCATCTCGGCTTCAAGCAAGCGATCTTTGTCGGGCTGTCGATTGGCGGGCTGATTGCGCAGGGGCTGGCGGCCAAGCGGCTCGATCTGGTGCGGGCGATGGTTCTGTCGAACACCGGCGCCAAGATCGGGACGCGCGATCTTTGGGACGAACGCATCGCCGCGGTCAGGGCCGGCGGGTTGGAGGCGGTGGCCGATGCCACCATGCAGCGCTGGTTCTCCGACACCTTCCGCCAGACAGAAGAATTTCCCGCCTGGCGCAACCTGTTTCTACGCACGCCGGCTGAGGGCTGGATGGGCTGCGGCGCGGCTATTGCGGGGACGGATTTCTTTAACACGACGGCGGCGCTGCGGCTGCCGACGCTGGGCATCGCCGGGTCCGAAGACGGCTCCACCCCGCCCGATCTGGTGCGGGAGACCGCAAACCTGGTACCAGGCTCGGAGTTCCACCTGATCCGCGGCGCCGGCCATTTGCCCTGCGTCGAGGCGCCCGAAGCCTATGCCGAGCGTCTGTCAGCCTTCATTCGCGCGCAGGGGCATGCGGGGTGACCCTGCGAAAGGTGTGACGCAAGATGGCGCGATTTCTGTTGATCCACGGCGCGGGCCACGGGACGTGGTGCTGGACAAAAACCATCCCGGCGCTGCAGGCCTTGGGGCACGACGCGCTGGCAATTGACCTGCCGTCGCATGGCGACGATCCCACACCGGTTGGTGAGGTCACGTTAGAAGCATACGGCGCGGCGATCACCGAGGCTCTGGCGCGGCTGGACGGCCCGGCCATCGTGGTCGGCCATTCGATGGGCGGCTACGCAATCACGCAGGCGGCGGAGATGGACCCGTCGCGGATCACACGGCTGGTCTATCTTTGCGCCTACACCCCGTGGCCCGGGCTGAGCTTGGCCGAGATGCGGCATCAGGCGGATGTACAGCCGCTTTTACCCGCGATCCAGATGCGCGCCGATGGGCTCAGCTTTACCTTCGATCCGGAGATGGCGCCGGAGCTCTTTTATCACGACTGCGCGCCAGACGATGTGGCCTTTGCTCTGTCGCGCATCAACCCACAGTCGGTGCAGCCCTCCTCGGTGCCTGTTGCGCTGACCGAACGGTCACAAGACCTGCCGCGCTCGTATATCGTCTGCACCCAGGATCACACGATCCCACTCAGCTTCCAGCGCAAGATGGCAGCGCGCACTGCGCCGCAGGACGTCTATACGCTGGAAAGCAGCCATTCGCCCTTTCTGTCCATGCCCGACGCGCTGGCGACCTGCTTGCACCAGATCGCCACCTGACCGGAGACCCCGATGCCCGCTTCCCCGTTCGACAGCGCCCACCTCTCTGCCCTGTTCCCGACAGGTGAGACCGCCAAGCTCTTTACCGACAGCGCCGAGGTGCGGTCGATGATGATTGTCGAGGGCACGCTGGCCAAGGTGCAGGGGGCGCAGGGCGTGATCCCGGAAACCGTCGCCTCGGCCATTCACCGGGCGAGCCTTGAGCTGCAGATCGACCCGGGGGGCCTCGCTGCGGCGACGGGGCAGAACGGGGTCAGCGTGCCGGGGCTGGTGGCGGCGTTTCGCACGCTGATGCAGGCGCCGGAACACGCGCAATACCTGCATTGGGGGCCGACCTCACAAGACATTCAGGACACCGCTTTGATGCTGCGGCTGCGCCAGGCTTTGGCGCAGTTTGAAGCGTCTTTGCGCGATATCCTCGGCAGTTTGGCCGGGTTGGCCGAGGCCCATGCCGAAACGCCGATGGCGGCGCGCACCTACGGCCAGCACGCCACTCCCACAAGCTTTGGCGCGCAGGTCGCCGGCTGGGGCTGGCCGCTCTTGCGCGCTTTGCAAGCCTTGCCCGGATTGCGGAAGGAGGCGCTTTTGGTATCCCTATCCGGCGCGGCGGGCACGGCGTCTGAGCTGGGGCCGAACCCGGCGGCGCTGCGGCGTGATCTGGCCGAGGCGTTGAACCTGAATGATCCCGGGCGCAGCTGGCACAGTGACCGAGGTTCGCTCTTGCAGATTGGAAATTGGGTGACCGAAGTGGCCCTCGCCTGCGGCAAGCTGGGCGAAGATGTAAGCCTTGCCTGCCAATCCGGTATTGCCGAGCTGCGTTTAGGCGGGGCTGGCGCATCCTCGACCATGCCGCAAAAGCAAAACCCGGTGCAGCCCTCGGCGCTGGTGGCGCTGGCCCGGCATGCGACCGGGTTGAACGCGACGTTGCAGGGTGCGGCGATCCATCGGCAGGCGCGGGATGGGGCGGCGTGGTTCACCGAGTGGCTGACGCTGCCGCAGCTGGTGCTTAGTGGCGCGGCGTCTCTGAATATCACGCGCGACCTGGCGCAGACGATCGCGCCGGACACTGATGCCATGGCGCAAACGCTGACCGATACAGGCGGGTTAATTCTGGCAGAACGGCTGTCCTTTGCCCTGGCGCAGACCCTGCCCCGCCCCGAGGCGCAGGCCGAAACCAAACGCCTTTGCGCCGAGGCGCGGGACACTGGCCAGCCACTCTCGCAACTAGCCGCGCAGGCGCATCCCGATCTGCCGGGTGATCTGTTTGATCCCAGCACCGCCTTGGGACAGGCACCGCAGGAGGCGCAGGCTTTTGCCAAGGCGGTCGCGCAGGCGCTCTGACGCTCGCCCGTGTAAAATAGTCCTTGCAGCATTATGTGTCAGGTTTAGTTTACATATTGAAGGCGCATTGCGTCCGATTTGAAAGCGCCCCGCCTGATGCGTCTGCCCATCGTCTTTATCCTGCTGACCGTGATGATCGATTCCATGGGGATCGGCCTGATCATTCCGGTCATGCCCGACCTGATCCAAGAGGTGACGGGTGGGACTCTGGCCAATGCAGCGCTTTGGGGCGGGGTGATGTCGACGGTGTTTGCCGTCATGCAGTTCGTCTTTGGCCCGGTCATCGGCAACCTGTCGGATCGCTACGGCCGCCGGCCAGTGCTGCTGATCTCACTGGCGGTGATGGCGGCGGATTACGTGGTGATGGCGGTGGCGGGCAGCATCTGGCTGCTGCTGGCGGGCCGGGTGGTCGGCGGGATCACCGCGGCGACGCAATCGACCGCCTCTGCCTATATGGCCGACATCGCCGAGCCGGAAAAACGCGCGCAGTATTTCGGCCTGATCGGCGCGGCCTTTGGCATCGGGTTTGTGATCGGGCCGCTGATGGGCGGCGTTCTGGGCGAGTATGGCACCCGCGCGCCGTTCTGGGCCGCTGCCGGGCTGGCCGCCGCCAATGGTGTCCTAGGCTATTTCGTACTGCGCGAAACCGTGACCGACGCCATCCGCCGCCCGTTTGACTGGCGCCGCGCCAACCCGCTGGGCGCGTTCCGCGCGCTGGGGCAATTGCCGGGGATCCGCCGCGCTTTGGTGATCTTTTTCCTCTACCAGGTCGCCTTCATGGTCTACCCGGCGGTCTGGGCCTATTTCGGCAAGGCGCGTTTTGGCTGGGACGCGGGTATGATCGGCCTGTCGCTGGGGCTTTTCGGGATCATGATGGCGGTTGTGCAGGGCGGGTTGATCCGGGTGATCCTGGCCCGTCTGGGTGAACGTGGCACCGTGATATACGGGCTGACCTTCGACATCTTTGCCTTTGGCGCGCTGGCGATTGTGACCTCGGGCACTATCGCGCTGATCCTGACACCTTTGGCGGCCTTGGGCGCGGTGGTCACCCCGGCGCTGCAAGGCATCATGAGCCGCACCGTCGGCCCACAAAGACAAGGTGAGCTGCAGGGCGCGCTGACCTCGGCAAGCTCTTTGGCGATGATCCTGTCGCCGATGCTGATGACCTCGGTCTTTGCGGCCTATACACAGCCCGGAGCGGATCCCTACTTTCCCGGCGCGCCATTCCTTGTGTCGGTGGGGCTGGTTGTGATCGCCTTGGTGGTGTTTCTGGCGCCGGGACGCAAAGGCGCGGTTGCACCGGCACCCTGACACGCCAGATGCGCAGCATCGCGGCTGAGGCCCAGGAACCCCAACACCCCCACCTGCCGCGGACCGACCGGATGGGGTCGTTTTCTCTCTTGCACGCGGGGCGCCCGGCGGCGCAGGCTGGCGCCAGAACGGGAGAGGGACCACATGCAAGAAATCAAGGCCGCCGTCTGCACGGCGCATGGCGCTGCGATGGAGATCGAAACGCTGAACCTGCGCGCACCCGGGGCGGGTGAGATCGAGGTGACGCTGGAAGCGGTGGCGATCTGCCATTCCGATATCTCATACGCCGATGGCATCTGGGGGGGCGAGCTGCCGATGGTTCTGGGCCATGAGGCGGCGGGCCGCGTGACGGTGGTGGGCGACGGCGTGACCAGCGTGGCCGAAGGCGCGCGTGTCGTTGTCACCCTGATCAAGGCTTGCGGCCAATGCCCCAACTGCGCAGCCGGCAAGCCAACGATCTGCACCGGCGCTGCGGCGGCTGATCCAGTGCTGACCCGGCCCGATGGCAGCATCGTCAAGGCCGCGATGAACTGCGGTGCCTTTGCCGAAAAGGTCGTCGTCGACCAGTCGCAGGTCGTCGCCCTGCCCGACAGCATGCCGCCCGAGGCGGTGGCGCTGCTGGCCTGCGGAGTGATCACCGGGGTTGGTGCTGTGGTCAACGCAGGTCAGCTGCGCGCGGGGGAGGATGTGGTGGTGATCGGCGCCGGCGGCGTCGGGCTCAACGCCATCCAGGGCGCGCGGATCGCCGGCGCACGGCGGATCGTGGCCGTCGACATGAGCGAAGAAAAGCTCGACATCGCGCGCAGCTTTGGCGCCACCCACGGTGTGCTCGGCAACGGCAAGGCGCCGTGGAAAGCGGCGATGAAGGCCCTGGGCGGCCGCGGGGCCGACATTGTCGCCGTGACCGTCGGGGCCATTGGCGCCTACGACCAGGCACCGCGCTACATGGGTTGGGGCGGGCGCATGGTGATGGTGGGCATGCCCGCCTCGGGCGCGATGTCGGAATACGAACCGGTGGTGCCAGCCTTTATGGGTCAAAGCTTTGTCGGGTCGAAAATGGGTGACGTGGTGATCGCGCGTGATATCCCGTGGCTTGCCGATCTTTATGAACAGGGTCGGCTGAAGCTGGACGAGCTGGTGTCGGGCCGCTGGGCTTTGGAGCAGATCAACGAGGCGATTGCCGACACCAAGACCGGCGGCGCCAAGCGCAACGTCATCCTGTTCTAAGCCATGTCAGTCGTCGTCAAAGGCCCCGTCCCAGCCAAAGGCAACAATCGTCAACGCCTCGCCGCCAAGCTTGCGGTAGAGCGCCTGCGCCGGAGCGTTGTTTTCATCTGCCCCCAACCAGATGCCCTCACACCCCGCGGCGCGCGCCGCATCAAAGAGGGCGCGGCACACCGCTGTCGCCAGCCCCTGGCGTTGATGGCTGTTCCGGGTTCCGACTTCGTTGACCAGAAAGCCCGGCGCCTTGTCGGGGTGCAACAGGATGGTGCCCGACGCAAAGGACACGATCTGCGACCCCTCCAGCGCAACGGCCATCAGGTTCAACGGGTTGGCCAGGAACGCGCGCGCCTGATCCGGGCGGATCGGGTGATCGAACATCCCCTCATCGACGCCCAGCAGCAGGTCGATATCGCCCGCCCCGATCACCTTGACCAGCGCCATCCCCCGTCTTTTCAAGGAACCTCCTCATGAAACTGACCGATCTCGATGTGATTGTCACCGCACCGCCGGCGCCGGGTTGGGGCGGGCGCTATTGGATCCTCGTCAAGCTGACCACGGATGACGGCATTGTCGGCTGGGGCGAATGCTATGCCGCCTCGGTCGGGCCCGAGGCGATGCGGGCGGTGATCGAGGATGTCTTTCAGCGTTATGTCGAAGGCGAAAGTGCCGAGAATATCGAACGGATGTTCCGGCGCACCTATTCCTCGGGCTTCACCCAGCGCCCTGACCTGACTGTCATGGGCGCGTTTTCGGGGCTGGAGATAGCGTGCTGGGATATCCTGGGCAAGGCGCGGGGGCGCCCGGTTTGGGCGCTGCTGGGCGGCATGATGAACGAGTGCATCCGCGCTTACACCTATCTCTACCCGCTGCCGCAGCATCAGATGCCGGCCTTTTGGGCCAGCCCGGAAATGGCCGCCGAAGCCGCCGCCGATTGCGTGGCGCGCGGCTATACGGCGGTGAAATTCGACCCGGCCGGCCCCTACACCATGCGCGGCGGCCACATGCCGGCAATGTCGGACATCAGCCAATCGGTGGCCTTCTGCAAGGCGATCCGCGAGGCGGTGGGCGACAAGGCCGATCTGCTTTTTGGCACCCATGGACAGTTCACCCCGGCCGGCGCTATCCGCCTGGGCCAGGCTTTGGAGCCATACAGCCCGCTCTGGTTCGAAGAGCCAATCCCGCCCGACAACCCGCTCGATTTTGCGCGTGTCGCCCAGGCCGTCCGCATCCCGGTCGCTACGGGCGAACGCCTGACCACCCGGGCGGAGTTCGCCACGCTGCTGCGCACGGGCGGGGCCGAGATCCTGCAACCGGCGCTGGGACGTGCTGGCGGCATCTGGGAGGCGCGCAAGATCGCCTCGCTCGCCGAAAGCTTCGGCGCCCAGATGGCGCCGCACCTATACGCAGGGCCGGTGGAATGGGCGGCCAATATCCAGCTCGCGGTCGCCATCCCCAACCTGCTGATCGCCGAGACCATCGAAACCCCGTTCCACAACGCGCTGATCAAGGGCACGATCCGGGTCGAGAACGGCTTTGTCCCCGCTCCGACCGCACCGGGCCTCGGTATCGAGGTGGACGAAGACCTGGCGCGCGCGCACCCCTATACCGGCGACGGTCTGCATTTGCAGATGCAGGACGCGCCCTGTGATTACGTGGAGGGCAATGTCTTTGAAGGCGGGGCACCCCCGCGCGAAAGCTAGGGCCGTCGCCCCCAATGGCGGTCAAAGCGTGGGCATTTCACAGGACCAAACGGTACACAATCCCGTGTGCCATCGCGGCAAATGGTCCCTGATCTAGGCAAGCCCGACCTGCGCTGTTATTCTTCGCGCAGGTAAAGTAGATCGCAGACCATGGTTGATACACATCTTGCACCCCCGCCCGATCAGATGGCGGAAAGCGCGCAGCACGCGGCTGCGTTCCTTAAGACCTTGGCGCATGAGGGTCGGTTGATGATCCTTTGCCATCTCGGCACCGGCGAGAAATCGGTGGGTGAGTTGGAAAAGCTGCTGGCGATCCGGCAGGCGGCGGTCAGCCAGATGCTGGCGCGGTTGCGGGACGAAGGTCTGGTCAAGACCCGCCGCGAAGGCAAGACGATCTACTATTCGCTGAAAGGTGAAGAGACCAGCCAGGTCATCGACCTGCTTTATCGGTTGTTCTGCGAAGCCCCGGATGGCCGCTGAACCACTGGCGTTTTCCGGCCCCGAGTTCTGTCAATTATCCGCCCGTGACGTCGTTGCGCTGTTGAAGGCCGGCAAAGTGTCGTCAGCCGAATTGGTCGAGGCCAGCCTGACGCGCATCAGCCAGACCAGCCCTGCCATCAACGCCATGGTCACCCCCTGCCCCGACCGCGCGCGGGAGACGGCTGCAAAGGCCGATCCTGACAGCCTGCTGGCGGGCCTGCCGATCGGAATCAAGGATCTGACCCCCGTCGCGGGTGTCCGCACGACCTGGGGCACCAAGGCCTTTGCCGAGTTTATCCCCGACACCTCAGACCCGCTGGTCGAACGGCTGGAGGCGCGCGGCGGAGTTGTGGTGGGCAAGACCAACACGCCGGAAATGGGTGCCGGCGCCAACACGTTCAACGCCGTCTTCGGCATGACCCGCAACCCCTGGAATACCGCGATGAATGCAGCCGGATCGTCCGGGGGTGCCGCCGCAGGGCTTGCCACGGGGGAGGTCTGGCTCAGCCATGGCTCGGACCTCGGCGGCAGCCTGCGCACACCGGCGAGCTTTTGCGGCATCGTGGGCCTGCGCCCGTCGCCCGGCGTGGCCGGTGGCGGACCGGCCAAGGAAGGGTTCGACCCGATGCCGGTGCAGGGCCCGATGGCCCGCAACGTGCCCGACTGCGCGCTGATGCTGGATGCGATGGCAGGGTTCGACCCGGTCTGGCCAATCTCGCGCCCTGCGCCCGAAAGCCCTTACCTGACAACCTGTCTTGCCGATCCCGGCGCGTTTCGCATCGCGTTTTCCGCCGATCTTGACGGCTTGGGTCCGGTGACGCCGGAGATGGACAGCGCTCTGCGCAATGGTCTGTCGCAGATCGACATACCCGGCTGCGAGATCGTCGAAGACACGCCAGAAATCGACGGTCTCGAAAGCTGCTTTCGCACTCTGCGCGCGCTGGGCTTCTGGGCCGGGGCGCGTCAGACGCCGGACGAGGTCACCCGGCATTTCAAACCAACGCTGCAGCAAAACATCGCCGAAGGCCGCGCGCTGCAGGTCGATGACATCGCGACCGCGCTGACCACCCGGTCGCAGCTTTACGACAGCATGCGCGGGTTCTTTCAGCGTTATGACGTGCTCGCCTGTCCCGTCAGCGGCATCGGCCCCCTGCCCGTCGAAATCGAGTACCCGCCCGAGATCAACGGCATTCCCAGCCGCGACTACCTGGATTGGCTGCGGTTCGCCTTTCTGGCGACGGTTTGCAGCCTACCCGCCCTGTCGCTGCCCATCGGGTTCGACGCCAAGGGCATGCCCGTGGGCGTGCAACTGATCGGCCCGCCGCGGGGCGAGGGGCGGCTCTTGCAGATTGCCCGCGTGATCGAAGAGAGCCTGGCGCTGCCCCTGGGGCCAATCGACCCCAGAGGCTAAGCCGTCAGGCCGCCTGTGACGCCTGCGCCCATTCCCAAGGACGTGTGAACGCGCCCAACACGGCGGTCACCTCTTCTTCGGTGGCGCCGTTTGCCTCGACCTGGGCGGTGAGACCCCGCCGCTTGTGATCCACCACGCCGATCACACGGGCCGGCGACTCGGCCTTTTCAAAGGCGTCGTTATAGATCCGCGTGATCGCGTGTTTGCGCAGGTCGGGCTTGAACACCTTGCCCACGGCGGTCTTCGGAAGCTCGGAGAGGATCTCGAGATGCTTGGGGTAGGCGGCGCGCTCGGAGATGTTGTCGCGGGCATAGGCGAGAAGTTCGGTCTCGGTGGTCTGCGCGCCCTCGACGAGTTCGACATAGGCGCAAGGCAACTCTCCGGCGAAACTGTCGGGCTGGCCGATGGCGCCGGCGAAGGCGACAGCCTCGTGACCCGCCAGCACGTCCTCGATCAGCGCGGGGTCGATATTGTGACCGCCGCGGATGATCAGATCCTTGGCGCGGCCGGTGATCCAGAGATAGCCGTCCTTGTCGATGCGGCCCAAATCCCCGGTCCGCAGGTACTTGTCGAAATGGTAGAGTTGCTTGTTCTTGTCGGGATCGGTGTAGGTATTGCCTGGTACAACCCCCGGAGAAGACACGCAGATCTCGCCGATATCGCCGGCCGGGCATTCGGCGGGACCCTCTGTGGTATCGTTCACGATCTTGATGTCGGTATAGGGGAAGGGGTAGCCGATGGACCCGACCTTCTTTTCGCCCTCGGGCGGGTTGATGGACACCAGACAGGTCGCCTCGGTCAACCCGTAGCCCTCGCAGATCGTCACCCCGGCGGCGTTCTCGAAGCGCTTGTAGAGCTCTACCGGTAGCGGGGCGGAGCCGGAGAAGGCGAGCTTCAGCGAGGAGATGTCGGCATCGACCTTGCGCTGCATCAGGGCCGCGATTGCTGTCGGCACGGTAATCATGAAGGTGACCTTGTAGCGCTCGATCAGCTTCCAGAAATTGTCGAAAACGCCGTCGCCGCGATAGCCCTGCGGGGTCGGCAGCACGATATGCGCGCCGGACCCCAGCGAGGCGCCGAGACAGACGATCGTTGCGAAGACGTGGAAAAGCGGCAGGGGGCAGATCTGCACGTCCTTCTCGGTGAACAAGAGCGTGGCGCCGAGCCAGGCGTTGTAGACGATGCCGTCATAGCGGTGCTGCGCGACCTTGGGCATGCCGGTGGTGCCGCCGGTGTGGAAATAGGCCGCCACGCGGTCGGTCGGGCTGTCCTGGAAGCTGAGGGTGGTGGGCTGCTTGTCGAGTTCCGCGTTGAAGGCGACAACGCGGGCCTTGTGGCCGACGGGGTTTTTCGGGCGGATCAGCGGAACGATCAGCTTCTTGATGCCGGTGAGGTAACGGAGGAGGTCGACCTCGACGACGGTTTCGACATTCGGGGCCAGTTCCACGGCCTTGGAGACCTTTTGCGCCACGTCCGTCTTGGGAAAGGCGCGCAGGGTCACGACCACCTTGGCGCCGGTCTCGCGCAGGATGGCGCCGATCTGCTCGGGCTCCAGGAGCGGGTTGATCGGGTTGACGATGCCGGCGATCTGACCGCCGAGATACGTCAGGACGGTTTCGGTGCAGTTGGGCAGGATGTAGGCGACGACGTCAGTGTCGCCGACACCGAGGGAACGGAAGAGGTTCGCGGCCTGGGCGGTCTTGTCCTTGAGCTGGTTCCAGCTGAGCGTCTCGGCCTTGTCGTCGGGGCCTGAGAACATCTGGAAGGTGACGGCGTCGTGGCTGCCGTGCTTGGCGGCCGTGCCCGAGAGAAGTTGC
>JASJCC010000084.1 GCA_030066175.1 Paracoccaceae bacterium
GTCGATCGGTCAGAGGTGGCCGAGCCGCGCTTCCCGCTTAGCGCTTAGCGCTTAAGCCGGGCGGCGCGGCCGCCGCGCCGCTGGGTCAGCAGGCTCTTGCGGTTTGGCAGGTCAGCCATGACCTCGCGCCGGTCCTCGGGTGACATCTTGGACCAGCGGGTGATTTCGTCGATGCTGCGCAAACAGCCAGTGCACAGCCGGGCCGCGGGATGTACGACACAGATTTTCACGCAGGGGCTTTCGATCTCATCTCGCTGCCAGATGTCGTCTTTCATGCCTGTCCCTTTTGCTCTGCGTCGGCCGCGATGTGCCTCAGACGGTCCAACGCTCCCTGCAATATATACGAAGCGGCGACGTGGTCTATGACCTCTGCGCGACGTTTGCGTGTCGTATCCGCCTCCAAAAGGGCGCGTTCTGCTGCCACCGTCGACAGGCGTTCGTCCCAAAACCCGATCGGGCCGTCCCAGAGCCGGGCAAAGTTGCGCGCAAAAGCACGGGTGGATTGGCAGCGCGGGCCTTCTGACCCGTCCATGTTGCGCGGCAGGCCGAGGATCAACCCGGCGATGTCACGTTCGGCCAGGATCTCTTGCAGCCGCGCGGCATCCAGCGTGAATTTCCGCCGTTTGATCGTCTCGAGCGGCGTGGCCACGCTGCGAAACCCGTCCGACACCGCGACTCCGATGGTCTTGTCCCCAAGGTCGAGCCCGGCCAGCGCGCGCATCGGCGGCAAGTCGGCGGCAAAGCCCTGAAGATCCTCGTGGATCATGTTGCGCATCCTGGACGGACCGCGCGCGTCACTGCGCCACCCCGGCGCGCCGCGCGCCTTCGCGCACCAGTTCAAGCGCCTCGGCATTGTCGGCAAACACCTCTTGCGCATTGGCCCAGATCGCTGCGGCCTGATCGGTGTTGCCCAGCACGCCATAGGCCGCGATCAGCCGTGCCCAGTCGGCCGGGGGCCCACCTTCGGTCGCCAGACGGTCCGACAGGTTCGCCACCATGCCCTGGATCATCGCCTGACGGTCTTCTTCGCTCATCTCGCTGGCGGCGTCGATATCGGCCTGCGACGGGCCACGCGGCGGCTCCGCTTCGGGCATGGTGAAGTTGGGTACCCCGGCGCGATAGGCCATCTCTTCGATCTGTTCGCGGATCGGCGGGATCCAGGGCGCATCCCCCGGGCCTTCGCTCAGCAGCCGATCCCACATCCGAAAGGCCACGTCCGGCCGCCCGGTCTGGGCCATCATCAACCCGCCGTAATAGCGTGCCACGCCGTTCTGCGGATCGCGCGCCAAGGCCTCTTCCAAAGCGGCCTGCGCCTCGGGCGACACATAGCCGCCGGCGGCAAGGATCATCATGTCCGCCAGATCGGCGAAATCCTTCGCCGTCGCCTCGGCGCCTTTCAGCACGACAATCCGTTCCTGCGCGGCATAAGCCGCCTGGAAATTGCCCAGCGACGCCTCGGACCGCGCCAGCAGGGTGAAACCTTGCAGATCATCGGGCCGCTCGGTCACGGCCTCGCGCAGCTTGACCACCAGCTCCATGTATTCGTCGGGGATCTCTGCCGGGGCCGTGGCGGGCAACTGCGCCTCGGCCTCGGCCTGCGAGGGGCGGTCGTCGCGTGCTTCTGCCGCGCGGGCGATCCGCGTCTGCAAGGGCAGGTCGCCATAGCCCGGCGCGCCAATTGCGCTGTAAAGCCAAAACCCGCCGCCCAGAACCACAGCCACCATCACCGCCGCCATCACCATCGCCGCCCCTTGCGGCTGCGCTGCCCCCGCCGCCTCGGTCTGCGCCTTGGCATCGGCGGTGAGGATCCGGCGCGACACCTCGGTGCGCAGGCGTTCCGCCTCTTCCGGCACGATGGACCCCTTGGCGGCATCCCGTTCAATCTCGGCCAGCTGATCGCGATAGACCTGCAGATCGAACGCTTCGGCCGGCCCGGTATCCCGCCGTCCCCGCAACAGCGCCAGCACCAGCAGCGCCGACACCGCCGCCCCCAAAAGCCCGGTCAAAACCCAAAAGGTGGTCATCGTCTCTCCCGTCGAAACCTGCCTTTCATGTAAAGCCGCAAGGCGCGGGAAAAAAGGGCAAAACCCCAGATGTCGCAACTGCGCTGATTTGTGACGGTTGTGATCGGCGCCCGGATCGTGCTGAGGTCCAAAAAGACGTCCAGAAACGGGACCCGGATTCGACCGATATGAAACGCTATTCTGCCTTTGCCATCGCCCGCGAAGCGCTCCGCAATCACACCGGTTGGGATCGCGCCTGGCGCAAGGCGCAGCCCAAGAACCGCTATGACGTGGTGATCATCGGCGCCGGCGGGCATGGGCTGGCCACCGCCTATTACCTCGGCAAGAATTTCGGCATCACCAATGTGGCGGTGCTGGAGAAAGGCTGGCTCGGCGGCGGCAATACCGGGCGCAACACCACGATCATCCGCTCGAACTACCTGCAGGATCCCTCGGCCGCGATCTACGAGAAATCCCGCTCGCTGTATGAAACCCTCAGTCAGGATCTGAACTACAACATCATGTTCAGCCCGCGCGGCGTGATGATGCTGGCGCAAACCCAGCACGAGGTCCGCGGCTACCTGCGCACCGCCCACGCCAACGCCCTGCAAGGCGTCAAAACCGAGTTCATCCCGCCCAAGCGGGTGAAAGAGATCTGCCCGATCATTAATCTCGACGGCCCCCGCTACCCGGTGCTGGGCGCCCTCTGGCAGGACCGCGCCGGCACCGCGCGCCATGACGCCGTGGCCTGGGGCTATGCCCGGGCCTGCTCCGACATGGGTATGGACATCATCCAGAAATGTGAGGTCACCGGCATCCGGCAAGAGGGCGGCACCGTCAAAGGGGTGACCACCACCAAGGGTGACATCGACTGCGAAAAGCTGGGCATCGTCGTCGCGGGCCATTCCGGTGTGCTGGCTGACATGGCGGGCTTCCGCCTGCCCATCGAAAGTGTCGCCCTGCAGGCGCTGGTCTCCGAACCGATCAAGCCGGTGATGGACTGCGTTGTCATGGCCAACACCGTGCACGGCTATATGAGCCAGTCCGACAAGGGTGAGATGGTCATCGGCGGCGGCGCCGACGGCTACAACAACTACACCCAGCGCGGGTCGTTCCACCACGTCGAGGAAACCGTCCGCGCGCTGGTCGAAACCTTCCCGATGATCTCCCGCCTGAAAATGCTGCGCTGGTGGGGTGGGATTGTCGACATGACAGGCGACCGCTCGCCGATCCTTTCAAAAACCCCTTTGGAGAACTGCTTCATCAACTGCGGCTGGGGCACGGGTGGCTTCAAAGCCATCCCCGGCTCCGGCTGGGGCTTTGCCGAACTGATGGCCAAAGGCCACTCGCCTTTGACCGAAGAATTCGCGCTCACCCGCTTCCGCGAAGGCAAATTCATCGACGAAAGCGTCGCTGCGGGGGTGGCGCATTGATGAGGTTGCCGAGGCCAATACGACGACAAATAACACTTACGCACGTTTTGCTTGGCGTGTCGGCAGTGTTGGGAGTATTCCTCATAGCCCTGCTTGTTGCCAGCTTCAGTTGGCGTGCGGACTTAACGGGAAGACTCGGCGCTTTGTTGGTTGCATGCGGCGTGCTTCTGTTCGCGGTTCAAAATCATCTTTATAATCGTTGGCTTGAAATTGCTCGTGATAGCGGCGTTGTTAATCCTCGAAACCAGCTTGTAATAATTGAAAAAGCCGAAATGGAATGGGCTTTCAAAGACTTTGTCGTTCCCGCGGGAGAAGGAAGCGACGAGCTTGCAAAAACGCTGGGTAAAGAAGCGCTCAAACAACTTACGACTTTGAATTTTTTGATGAGAATTATTGAGCTGGTTTTCTTGGCATGTGGAACGTTGGTGTGGGGTTTCGGTGATTTGGCAAATTGCGCTTACAACAACAAAGGGTGGACACCATGCTAACCCTCCAATGCCCCTATTGCGGCGTCATGGCCGAGGAAACCGAACTCCACGCCGGTGGCGAGGCGCATCTGACGCGCTACGGCCCGGGTTCCGAGGATCAAGACTTCGAATCCTACCTCTTCAAACGCGAAAACCCCAAGGGGGTGCATTTCGAACGCTGGCGGCACGTCAATGGCTGCGGCAAGTGGTTCCACGCCGCACGCTGCACCGTGACGCTCGAGGTTTTCGGCACCTATCCCGCCCAGACCACCGAGCCGCCGCAAGACATCAAGGACACCATCACCGCCAAGCGCCCCGGCTGGTCATTGAGGAACCTCACATGATCCTTCATCTTGCCAAAAAACTCCGGGGTCCGGGGCAGCGCCCCGGATGTCTGCCACTCCGACAAAGGCCTGACACATGAGCACCCGTCTCGCCACTGGCGGCCGCCTGACCGACCGCGACATCCAGGTGAAATTCACCTTCAACGGCAAGCATTTCCGCGGCTTTGCCGGCGACACGCTGGCCTCGGCGCTGCTGGCCAATGACCAGATGGTGATGGGCCGCAGCTTCAAATACCACCGCCCGCGCGGTCCTGTCGCCTCGGGCGCCGAGGAACCCAACGCGCTGGTGAACCTCGGCAAAGGGGTACATCACGAACCCAACCAGCGCGCCACCACGACCGAGCTCTTCGACGGCCTCGCCGCCACCAGCCAGAACCACTGGCCCAGCCTGGAATTCGACATCGGTGCCATCAACAGCCAGCTCAGCCGCTTTCTGCCGGCAGGGTTTTATTACAAGATGTTCATCCATCCCCGCCCGCTGTGGAAACACGTCTATGAGCCGTTTATCCGCCAGTCAGCAGGCCTGGGCCGGGCGCCCCACGCCGAAACCCGCGATCCCGACACTTACGAGCATTTCTACGCTTTCACCGACGTTCTGGTGGTTGGCGGCGGGGTGGCCGGCTTGCAGGCGGCCAAAGCCGCCGCGCTCTCGGGGGCCAAGGTGCTGCTGATCGAACAGACCGCGCATTGGGGCGGCCGCGCACCGGTCGATGGCGGTGAAATCGACGGTATGACACCCGAGGCCTGGGTGGATCAGACCCTCGCTGAACTCGCGGCGATGGACAACGTCCACCTACGCACCCGCTGCATGGGGGCGGGGGTCTATGACCACGGTTATGTGCTGGGCTACGAACGCCTGACAGACCACGCGCCTGCCAAAGACACCCCGCGCCACCGGCTTTGGCGTATCCGGGCTAAGCAGGTGATCACCGCCACCGGCGCCATCGAACGCCCCTTGTCCTTTGCCGGCAACGACATCCCCGGGGTCATGCTCGCCTCCGCCATCCGCGACTACGTGGTGAATTACGGCGTCTCACTCGGCGACCGCACGGTAGTGGTGACCAACAACGACGACGCCTACCGCACTGCGCTTCTGCTCAAGAGCGTTGGCCTCGACGTGCCCGCCATCATCGACGCCCGCCCCGAAGGCGGCGGCGATCTGATGCAGGAGGCGATCGCGCAGGGCATCCGCGTCGAAAAGGGCCGCGCGATTGGCAAGGTCAAAGGCTCCAAACGCGTGACCGGCGTGACGCTTTGTTCGCAAGCCGGCGAAGGTGGGCTGCTGGACGAGATCGCCTGTGACGCGGTCGCCATGTCCGGCGGCTGGTCCCCGGTGGTACATCTCTGGTCCCATTGCGGCGGCAAGCTGACTTGGGACGACGAACAGGCTTTCTTCCGGCCCGACCTGGACAAGGCTCCGATCAGCCATGACGGCGCGCCGTTTGTAACCTGCGCCGGCGCCGCCAATGGCCATATCCACCTGAGCCACACTCTGCAAGACGCTGATACCGCTGGACAATCTGCCGCCCAAGCCGCTGGCTTCAAACCCAAGAAAAGCCAAGCGCCGCAAGCAACAGCGCAAGACGAAGCGCCCCTGGTGCCGATCTGGCTGATGCCGCAAGGCGCGGGCTACGGGCTGCGCAGCAAGGCGTGGCTCGACTACCAGAACGACGTCAAGGTCAGCGACGTGCAACTGGCGGCACAAGAGGGCTTTGAATCGGTCGAACACGCCAAGCGCTATACCACGCTTGGCATGGCCACCGATCAGGGGAAGCTCAGCAATATCAATGGTCTCGCCACGCTTTCTCATGCTCTGGGCGAGGATATCCCGCAGGTCGGCACCACCACTTTCCGGCCGCCTTACACGCCGATCTCGATGGGCGCCATTGCCGGTGAAGCGCGGGGTGAGGTCTTTCAGCCGATCCGACAGACTCCGATGCATGACTGGCACGCCGAGAACGGCGCCTATTGGGAGCCAGTGGGCCATTGGCGGCGGCCCTATTGCTTTCAGCAAAGCGGCGAAAGCGTCGAGCAGGCGGTGCATCGTGAGGTCATGGCCACGCGTGACAGCCTTGGTCTGTTGGACGCGTCGACCCTCGGCAAGATCATCGTCAAAGGCCCCGATGCCGGCCGGTTCCTCGACATGCTCTACACCAACATGATGAGCACTCTGAAACCGGGCAAATGCCGTTACGGGCTGATGAGCACCGAAAATGGCTTTCTCACCGATGACGGTGTGGTGGCGCGGATCGATGAGGATACCTGGCTTTGCCATACCACCACCGGCGGTGCCGACCGGATCCATGCGCATATGGAGGAGTGGCTGCAGACCGAATGGTGGGACTGGAAGGTCTGGACCGTCAATGTCACTGAACAATATGCTCAGATCGCCGTGGTTGGACCCAATGCCCGTAAGCTTCTGGAAAAGCTGGGTGGGATGGATGTCAGCGCCGACGCTTTGCCTTTCATGGGCTGGGCGGATGGCGAGCTGGGCGGCTTTCCCTGCCGCGTCTACCGCATCTCGTTCTCGGGTGAGCTGAGCTATGAGATTGCCGTGCCCGCCAGCCTGGGCCGCGCGTTCTGGGACCGGCTGCGGGAGGATGGCGCCGAGTGGAACGCCACGCCCTATGGCACCGAGGCGCTGCACATCATGCGGGCCGAAAAGGGCTTTATTATGATCGGGGATGAAACCGATGGCACGGTGATCCCGCAGGATCTGGGGCTCGATTGGGCGATCTCGAAGAAGAAAGACGACTACCTGGGCAAACGCGCGCAAGAGCGCAGCCATATGACCGACCCGGACCGGTGGAAGCTGGTGGGGCTGGAGACGCTGGATGGCAGCGTCTTACCAGATGGTGCCTACGCGATTGCCAGCGGCAAAAACGCCAATGGCCAGCGCAACACGCAAGGGCGGGTGACCTCCACCTACCATTCGCCAACGCTGAACAAGGGCATCGCCATGGGGCTGGTGTTGCATGGCCCCGACCGGATGGGTGAGGTGATCGAGTTCAACACCACGGCGGGTGGTACGGTGAAAGCTAAGATCGTCAGCCCGATCTTCTATGACCCCGATGGGGAGAAGCAGAATGTCTAATGCAGTCAGTGCCTTGCAGGGCTCAACTTATGACGGCGTGGTGCGGGTGGAGGAGATCGGCCTGCAAGGCATGATCACCCTGCGCGCCGATCTGGGGGAGAAACCCATCGCCACAGCGCTGAAATCAGTCTGCGGCACCAAGATGCCCGGCCAGCGCGGGATCGAGAGCAAAGGCGATATCTCTGCGCTCTGGATGTCGCCCGACGAGCTGATGCTGCTCTGCCCCTATGACGCCGCCAATGACGTGGCCGCAAAGCTGACCACCAAGCTGGCCAAGACGCATGCGCTGGTTGTGAACGTGTCGGACGCTCGCGCCAGTTTCAGACTACAAGGCGCCGGCCTGCGCGAAGTGATTGCCAAGCTCGCGCCCGTCGACATGGCGCCCGACCAATTCGGCATAGGCGAGGTGCGGCGCACGCGATTTGCCCAGGCCGCCGCCGCGTTTTGGCTGACCGATGACGAGACGGCGCAGATCTTCTGCTTCCGCTCCGTGGCACCTTACATGTTCAACCTGCTGAGCACCGTGTCGCGCCCAGGGACCGAGGTGGGCTACTTCTGAACCACGGGCCCAAACGCCTACACGGCACTATCCGGCGGCCCAAGCCTTGACCTTGGCCCGGCCAAGCGACAGGTATAGCCGCAGACACACGCTATCAACGAGGGGTATAACGATGGCTTTCTCACTTCCCGATCTTCCCTATGCGCATGACGCGCTGGCCTCCAAGGGCATGAGCCAGGAGACGCTGGAATACCACCATGACATTCACCACAAGGCCTATGTCGACAACGGCAACAAGCTGATTGCCGGCACCGAATGGGAAGGCAAGTCGGTCGAAGAGATCGTCAAAGGCACCTATCAGGCCGGCGCCGTGGCACAGAACGGCATCTTCAACAACGCCTCGCAGCATTGGAACCATGCGCAGTTCTGGGAGATGATGGGCCCGGGTGCGGCCGGCATGCCCGGTGAGTTGGAATCGCGCCTGCGTGACGCGTTTGGGTCGGTCGACAAGTTCAAGGAAGAGTTCTCGGCCGCAGGGGCCGGCCAGTTCGGTTCGGGTTGGGCCTGGCTGGTGGTCGACACCGATGGCACGCTGAAGGTGACCAAAACGGAAAACGGCGTGAACCCGCTCTGCTTTGATCAGACAGCGCTTTTGGGTTGCGATGTGTGGGAGCACTCCTACTACATCGATTTCCGCAACAAGCGTCCGGCGTATCTCGCCAACTTCCTCGACAATCTGGTCAACTGGGAAAACGTGGCAGAGCGTCTGGCCTCGGCCTAAGCCGGCCAAGACGTCGCGGAGTTACCCCGCATGGCCCTGCAGCGCGTGTTGCAGGGCCTTTTTGTTGCGCGCATGGCGCCAGATCATCCGGCTGGCGCGCTTCTTTTCGATGAAATGCCGGGCCGGGGCGGGCTTGTGGCCAAAGAGCGCGCGGTATTCCTCGGCTACGGGTTGGGGCAGGGTGGCAAGTGCCTGTTTTCCTGGGAAAAAGCTTTCGCTCAGGCAGCCTTCGGCACAGATCACCTGATGCCGGGCAAAGACCAGGTGGATATAGACCAGTGGCTCTAAGGGGCGTAATTGCGTCACCGCTGGCAGGTTCATCAGTTTGCGGGCCGGGATCAGCGCCTCCTCCGCGCCGGTCATGCGACGGACAATCGGCCCGCTCACAAGGATGCGGTGCTGCGGGGAGACCAGCAGGTCGCGCGCCGGGATGCCCGGGCCCAAAGCGCCGCGCCCGATGCGGATCGGGCGCAGGTTGGGGTGGCGGTCCATCTCGTCCACGCTGATCCACCGACTGTTGATCCGTTTCAAGGGTTGCAGACCGTGGTCACGGGTCCAGATGTGATCACCATGTTTCAGCTTTTCGACCGGCTCCAGCCCCGTGGCCGTCGCGATCCGAGTGCCACCGGCAAAACACGCAACGCTGACGTTGTTACCGTTGAGGTCCGAGAGCTGGGTGTCCGCGAGGATGACAAACCCCCCGCCACTTGCCGCAGGTAGCGTGCCTTGGGACAGGTTGATCACCACGTCGCCGTTAACGTTCTCCACAGCCGCGTTCAGCACGTCGTTGAAGGTGTCGAAGAAGCGCGACAGGTCGACTTCGTCCACGCCGGGCTCAAAATCGACAATCAGGTCTTTCTCGCCGTTCCCGAAACTGACTCCGGAGAAAAAATCCGCCCCGGCACCGCCGAACAGCGCGTCTTCGCCCGCGCCGCCGTCGAGCGTATCGTCCCCATCACCGCCACGCAGTGTGTCACTGCCAGCGCGGCCCAGGATGCTGTCATCGCCGCCGCCGCCATCCAGCGAGTCGTCATTGGCGCCGCCATAGATGTTTTCGTGAAAGAACTCGCCCTGCACGGTCGTAAAACTCGACCCAAGGCTTTGCCCGGCCATGATCGTCATCCGGGCAAAATCATCCGCGGTGCGGGCATCGGTCCCCGAGAGCCCTTCGATCGTCGCCGCCAACTCGGCGTAATGCGGGGCGAAGGCGGTGGATTCGACGTAGTTGGCGTCAAACAAGGTGCCGGGATTGTCGACCACAAGCTCACGCGCAACGGTACCGATCGCGTAGGTCTCGGCCACGCCGTCCCCATCAGCGTCAAAATCCAGAAACGTGCCACCGCCGCTCATCCCGCCCAGCACGTCGGCATCCTCGATGGTGAAATACCCACCGACATCGCCGTTCACCGTCTGGCTGGTATAGCCCAAAAGCGTGCCAGTGGTTTCGTGTAACTGGCCGTTCTGCCCGTTCAAAGAGTTGGACCCGCTGGGATAGCCGGTGATGGTGACCGGCCCCGAGAGGTCATTTGCGTCCATCGCAATTAGCAGCGGCACCGACGGGCCGTCATAGAACTCGCCATTGCTCAGCCGATCCCCCACATGCATCGACATGTCGAACCCGGCATAGACAAAATCCCCGGTGCCATCGCCGTTCAGATCTTCGAGATAGGCGTCCCAGAGCGCGCTATCGGCGGGCAGGGTGAAGTCGTATTCCGTGGTCCCGTGCTGTTCCCCTTCGCCCACCAGGCTACGCTGGCCGATGGCGTTGCTGTTGCCACCGGGCGTGGGCACGTGGTTGGCACTGAAATAGATCCCACCCCCGATGTGAAAGCCGGAAAACTTCACATCGACCGACGCAAGATGCTCGAGCTCAGACGAATTGGGATCGACGAGGCTTGGGGCCATGTCAGGTCTCTCGATTACAGCAGCGATGGAGGCGCAGGGGCAGCTGGCGCCTATCGGGCCACTGCTAGCGGCGCAGTTTGGCGGAATTTGGGCAAGACGCGGGCTTGAACAGGCCAAGGGTGCCCGCTAGGCGTGGCGGGCGGAGGCGATGATGGATCAGGCACGCAGCAGTATTCTGGCGATGGTGGCGGCCTGCGCAATCTGGGGCTTGTCGCCGCTCTATTACAAGCTGCTCAGTCACGTGCCCGCCGGCGATATCCTGGCGCATCGCACGATCTGGTCCTTGTTCTTCTTTGCCGGCGTTTTGGCGTTTCAGGGTCGGCTGAGCGCCTTGCGGGCGCCGCTTGGGTCGGCGCGGGCCATTGGCTTCACGCTGCTGGCGGCGGTGATGATCTCGGCCAACTGGTTTCTGTTTATCCTGTCGGTCCTGATCGACCGGATCACCGAGGCCTCCTTGGGCTATTATGTCTATCCCCTGGTGGCGGTGCTCTTTGGCGTGCTGTTGTTTGGCGAGCGGCTGGGGCTGGTGCAGTGGCTCGCCGTGGCTTTGGCCGCCTTGGCGGTGATCATCCTGACCCTCGGCCTGGGCACGCCGCCCTGGATTGCTCTGGTGTTGGCGACGACCTTTGGCGTCTACACGGTGGTCAAGAAACGCCTCGCGGTCGGGCCGGTGGTGTCGGTCGCGGCCGAAGTTCTGGTGCTGACCCCGCTGGCGCTCATTTGGCTCTTTCTCTGGCGCGGGGCAGACGCGGCGCATTGGGGGGCGGACCTTGCCACTTGGGCGCTCTTGATGGGATCAGGCGTGATGACGGCGCTGCCGCTCATCCTCTTTTCCCGCGCGGCCCAAGGTGCCCGCATGGCGACCGTGGGGCTTTTGCAATACATCAACCCGACGCTGCAGTTTTTGTGCGCCGTGGTGATCTTTGGCGAACCGTTCGGCGTCGTACAGGCGGTGACCTTTGGGCTGATCTGGCTGGCGTTGGTGCTCTATTCGGTGGCTGGGTTGCGTCAGGACAGGGCGCGGCGCAGGATGTCGCAAACCTCGGCTGCTGACGACCCGGTCTGAACGAAGTCGAGCAGCGACGCCTCGGCAAAACCCTGGTGCACCACGTGATCGAGCAGCCCCTGCAACGGCGCCCAATAGCCGTTCACATCCATCAGCACGATCGGCTTGTTGTGCAGGCCCAGCTGGCGCCAGGTCAGCACCTCGAAAAACTCATCGAGCGACCCCGCGCCGCCCGGCATCACAACGATCGCATCGGCATTCATCACCATAACCTTTTTGCGTTCATGCATGGTTTCAGTCACGATAAACTTGGTCAGGTCGGTCTTGCCAACCTCCCATTGCAGCAGATGCGTCGGGATCACGCCAAAGGTCTCGGCGCCGGCGTCCTGCGCACTGCGGGCCACCACGCCCATCAGGCCAACGTCACCCGCGCCGTAAACCAGCCGCCAGCCCTGATGCGCCAGCGCCAGGCCAAGCGCTTCGGCCTCAGCGGTAAAGGCCGGATCAGCCCCGGAGCGTGAGCCGCAATAGACACAGACGGATTTTTGCGACATGCCAAGGTCCTTGATGGGGTGAAAGCGCTTTTGACCCGTGATAGCGCGCTTGATATACAGCGGCAACTGCGCATCCCGGGTCATATTGGGATGTGTCGATGGGGGAACTGAATGAAGAAATCCAGGCTTTTCGCGATACTGGCCGCGGCGAGTGGGGCTGCGGTCGTGGCTGTCGCTATGGCAACCGAGACGCTGGATTTCGACTGGCTGCTCGGGCACGGGGTTGAGCCTGCGGCTCTGGTCACCCCCGATGCCAATGATGCGCCAAAAGAGACAGCCGCCGCGGGTGCTGACCCTGCGCCGGTGGCCGAGCCGCAGGCAGAGCCAAAGGCGGAGCCTGAGACCACCATTGTCACCGAGGCGGTACCCGCCGATGACGCGCTGCCGCCGGTGGCGACCCCGAGCTTTGATCTGGTCCGCGCCGAGGCGGATGGCACAACGCTGGTCGCCGGCCTTGCCGAAGCTGGCGCCCGCGTGGACGTGCTGGTCGACGGTCAGGATGCCGGCAGCGGGGACGCCGGATCGGACGGCCGGTTTGTAGCCTTCCTCGACCTCGGCGAAAGTGACCAGCCCCGAGTGCTGACCCTCCGCTCGACCGTAGGCGACAATGCGGTGCTGTCGGACGACGAGGTTATCCTCGCCCCCGCACCTCCAGTCGTCGTGGAACAGATGGACCCGGCAACACCTGAGGCAGAAGCGCCCGCCGTGCCGGTTGTAGAGACCTTCGACCCCCCTTCGGACGCAGCACCCAGCGAGGCGGTCGAGATTGCCGCCTTGCCCACGGATGACACGTCGACCGAGAGTGCGGCGCAACCCGTGCCTGATGCCGTGACACCCACCGCGACCGACAGTGACGAACAGCCCGGCGAAGCCACCGCCACCGTGGCCGAAGCGCCGGTGGAGACCGACACCGAGGACACATCGCCGACGTCCGTGCTGGTCCAATCGACCCCGGCGGATGAAGCCGAATCCGAACCCAAAGTGGTTGCCAGCGAAACAACAACAGACACGCCGGCACGACAGGAGGCCGCCACCGACCCCGCCAAACCCATATCTGTTGTGACGGATAACGATGGTGACGCCGCCCCGGCCGAATCCACGTCGGTCGCAACTGACACAATGACTGGTACGCAAGCTCCGCAAGTGACCGACACCGCCGCACCCACCGCCGTTGCGACGGACACCCCCAGCGATGCGCCGGCAGCTCCAACCGTCCTGCTCTCAACAGCTCAAGGCATCGACGTCTTGCAGACCGCGCCACTGATGCCGGGTGAAGTGGCGCTCGATGCCATCAGCTATGGCGCCGAGGGGGAGGTGCGGCTCGCTGGGCGCGGGCAGGGCACGGCCTTTGTCCGCATCTATCTCGATAACACCCCGGTCACCACCAGCCGCATTCCCGAAGATGGCCGCTGGCGCGCGGCGCTGCCGCAGGTGGATACCGGCACCTACACGCTCCGTGTCGATCAGGTCGACGCCGAAGGCGACGTGATCGCCCGGGTCGAAAGCCCGTTCCTGCGCGAAGCCCCCGAGGCGTTGAAAGCCGCGCGAGAAGAGGCCGCCGAAGCGCCCGTGCAGGCCGTCACCGTCCAGCCCGGCAACACGCTTTGGGCCATTGCCCGCGAACGTTATGGCGAAGGGCTGGCTTACGTGCGGGTCTTTGAGGCCAATCGCGATGCGATCCGCGATCCGGACCTGATCTATCCCGGGCAAATCTTCACCATACCCGATTAAGCCGTCGATCCGCCCCCTCAAGTGTATTCTTCGGGACACGGAATCCTTCGTGAAGGCTGGAAGCCTGGCGTCAGAGAGACTAGGTAAAGGCGCTCACGCCAGAAGGACCCACGCATGCCCACCGACCAGACCGCCGCTGATTTTTCCCGCGAGGAGCGCCGTTCGGGCTGGCGGACGATGCGGCGGGTGGGTCCCTATCTTTGGCCCGACGGCCAGGATTGGGTGAAATTCCGCGTCGTTGCGGCGCTGTCCTTCCTGGTGCTCGCCAAGGTGATCGCCGTGGGCACACCGATGCTCTACAAGGCGGCGGTGGACACGCTGGGCGGCGACGTGCCTGACCTGCTGCTGGGCGCCGTGGGTCTGACCGTGGCCTATGGCATGGCGCGGCTGATGACCGTTGGGTTTCAGCAGCTGCGCGACGCGGTCTTTGCCAAGGTCGGGCAACGGGCGCTGCGGACGCTGGCGCTTGAGACCTTTACCCATATCCACCGTCTTTCCCTGCGTTATCACATCACCCGCAAGACCGGCGGGCTGTCGCGGATCATCGAGCGCGGGGTCAAGGGCGTCGATTTCCTTTTGCGCTTTATGCTTTTCAGCATTTTCCCATTGATCCTGGAATTGCTGATGGTTGGTGCGGTGCTCTTTATCCTGTTCGACTTTTCGTACCTGGCTGTCGTGGCCGGGGTGATCGCGTTTTATGTCTGGTTCACCTTCAAG
>JASJCC010000085.1 GCA_030066175.1 Paracoccaceae bacterium
GCCCGACCCGCGCTACCCATGTACTCGAGGGCTTGTCCGGCCAGATCGCCGCCGTGCTGGATGGCGGGCCCTGCACGGTCGGGCTCGAATCGACGATCCTCGGCCTGACCCGCGCGCCGACGATCCTCCGCCCGGGTGGCGTCCCGCAAGAGGCGCTGGCCAAGGCGCTGGGCCGTCCCATCGGCGAGCGGCGCGAGACCGAGGCGATCTCGGCCCCCGGGCAATTGGGCTCCCATTACGCCCCCCGCGCCATGGTCCGGTTGAACGCCACCGATTGGACCGATGGCGAGGCGCGGCTGGGCTTTGGCGACGTTGAGGCCGACCTGAACCTCTCCAAGGCAGGCGACCTGACCGAGGCCGCGGCAAACCTCTTTGAGTATCTGCACCAGCTGGATGACAGCGGCGTGGGCACCATCGCGGTGTCACCGATCCCGCATGTGGGGCTGGGTGTGGCGATCAATGACCGGCTGAGCCGGGCTGCGGCGGAACGTTAATCGCCGCCCGACAGCGCCGCCAGCAAAGGTGTGATGCCGGACTTGGTGGCTTTGAACGACGGGATTTCTTCGCCCACCAGCTCGCCATCACAAAAGTGATAGAGCTCACAATGCGTGGCCAGCGCCTCGACCTCGACCCCCAGCGCCGGCCATTTCAGCGACACGGTCGGCCAGTAGCCGCGCGTGGCCGAGGCGGGCATGGGCGCGGCACCGGACAAGGCGGTCAGCAATTTGGTGGCTGTGGCAATCGCCTTGGGCTCGGGTGGCCAATCCGCGCTCCACTTGATCTCGATACCTGTCCAGACCGCCGGTAGATCGTCCACCGCGGCGCCGCTCACGCGCGCCCGCCCTCGGACGACAAAGCCACCGCCGTCACCCCCAGCGATTCCAACGCGGCTTCCCACTTTTCCGCGTTGGGTGTCGCAAAGACCAGAAGGGGGCTGGCATCGCAGACCAGCCAGCCATTCTGCGCCAGCTCATTTTCCAGCTGCCCCGGCCCCCACCCGGCATAGCCCAAGAGCATCAGCTGCTGTTCCGGCCCGGCACCACGGCCGATATCCTCAAGCACATCAAGCGTTGCGGTCATGTGGATGTCGTCACAGACCTCCAGCGTCGTCACCACCGATTCGTAATCCGGCGAATGCAGCACGAACCCCCGGCCCGTTTCGACCGGCCCGCCAAAATGCACCCGCTGTTGGCTGAGATCGGATTTCACATCGATCGACAGCTGTTCCAGCAGCGTCGTAAGGTCCAGATCCGCCGCCGGTTTGTTGATGATCAGCCCCATCGCGCCCTGGTCTGAGTGATCACACAGGAACACAACGCTGTGTTCGAACCGCGGATCGCCCATGCCGGGCATGGCAATCAGCAGGTGTCCAGTCAGGTTGGTGGCGGGTGAGGCGGTCATGCCAACACGTGTCCTTTGCGGCGTGTGGCTCCAGCATGACCCCGCAAACTCTCCCGCGCAAGGGCGTGTCGCGAATAGCACCTCACAAAGCCTCTCTCTGCATCGTGACTTTTCATTTCGGCGAAAACCCGCCATCTGCAAAAGGATGAATAGGTTTTTTCCCGCCCTTGCCGGCGCCCTGATGGCGCTGATGCCCGCTGCCGGCGCTGCCGAGAGCTATGACAACGTCATCCAGGCCGAGCTGCGCCCGGGCTGGCGCGCAGCGGATGGCGACCATATCGCTGCGTTGCATCTGCGCCTGTCGCCCGGGTGGAAGACCTATTGGCGCGCGCCCGGCGACGCCGGCATCCCGCCGCTCTTTGATTGGCGCAACGGTCGCAATGTGATGTCGGTGCAGGTCGAATGGCCGGCGCCGCAGGTGTTTTACCAATCGGGCATGCGCTCGGTCGGGTATAGCAGCGACGTAATCCTGCCGTTGCGCATCGATCTGCGCCATGGCGGTCAGGACGTGCGCCTGAGCGGGGTGATCGATCTGGGCATCTGCAAAGAGGTCTGCATCCCGCATCGGGTCCGGGTCGAGGCGGTATTGCCCGCCAGCGCCCGCAAACCCGACCCCGCCATCGCCGCCGCCATGGCCGACACGCCCTACAGCGCGTCAGAGGCGGGGGTGCGGGCCGTTTCGTGCGAAGTCACGCTGATCGACGGCGGGGTGCTCTTGCGCACCGAGATCGACATGCCGCGCAATGGTGGGCGCGAGGCGACGGTGATCGAAACCGCCAACCCGCAAGTCTGGGTGGCCGAGCCCAACAGCTGGTGGGAAGGCTCACGCCTGGTCTCGGAAACCCGGCTGCTGCATGCCGATGGCGCGCCCTTTGCGCTAGATCGGTCTGGTGTGCGGATCACCGTGCTGGGCACGCAGGCGGTGGATATCCAGGGCTGCGACTGACGGCTTACGCCGCGCGCGGACGGCGCATCCAGGCAATCAGCGTGATCAGCCCCGCCAGCACATATATCACCAGCGCAAACGCCGCGACCACCCCGATAAACAAGACAAACGACGCCAGCATCGGCGACAGCGTGGTGATAAGGGGCAGCGTGGCAAAGGGTTCAGCCAAGGCCCCCGTAACCGCCACATGCCCCATGGTCACGCCCAGCCAGCCCAGCGTCAGCGCCATGGCGCTCAGCATCATCAGCCGCACCGCCCCGCTGCGGAAGCGCAGCCCGCGGCGCAAAGCGTCGATCTGACGGCCGATATCGTACTGGATCGCCACCAGCGCCGGCACCACCAAAAGCACCAGCAGCATGCCAAAGCCCAAACCGTAAACCAGCGTGATCACCGTGGGTTTCAGGAACTGCGCGTCGGCGGAGCGTTCATAGAGCAAGGGCGCCAGCCCCAGCACGGTTGTTGCCGTGGTCAGGAAGACAGGCCGTAATCGGTCCGCCGCCCCGTCGATGATCGACGGGATCAACCCGCGGTCCTTGGCGTATTCGTCGATCTGCGTCACCAGCACAATCGAATCGTTGATGATGATCCCGGTCATCCCCAACAGCCCAACCACCGTGAACATGCTCAAAGGCACATCCCATTGCGCATGGCCATAGATCGTGCCGACAAGACCAAACGGGATGATCGCCATCACCACCACCGGCCTTGTCCAGCTGGCAAAGACCCAGCTGAGCACAAGGTAAATGCCCAACAGCACCAGTATTAGGCCAGTACGCGCATCGGCGAGAAAGCTGTCTTCCTGCTCGCTCAGCCCCGCCAATCGATAATCCACCTGCCGCTCGCTGGCGATGGTGGGCAGGATCTCTCGCTCCAAAGCTTCCATGATCGCGGTGGCGCGGGCCGGATCATCCTCGGAAATGTCCCCGGTGACCGAGATCAACCGGATACCGTTTTCCCGCCGCACGGTGGAAAAGCCGGTGCGACGTTCGACGCTGACGATGTCGGCCAGCTGCACATAGGCCCCGGTGGGCGTGCGCAGCTTGGTGCGTTCGAGGAAATCCGCCGTCAGCTCACCCGCCGGCAGCTCCACCCGGATCGACGCACTGCGCGGCCCGTCGGGATAGGTCGCCGCCTCGATCCCGCCCAGCCGGTTGCGCAACACCCGGCCCAGCCCGTCGATGTCAAAGCCCAAAGCCGCACCTTGGGCTGTCAGCTCGAGGATCAGCTCTTCCTTGTCGTAGGCGAGGTTGTCCTGAACGGCCGAGACCTCGGGGAACTGCACCAAAGCGTTCTGCAGATCCTCGGACGCGCCTTTCAGGGTTTCGGCGGTGGCGCCATAGAACTGCACATCCAACGCATCGCCCCCGGGCCCGGACCGCCAACCGCGAAAGCTGATGGCTTCGGTCATCGGGTGGCGCGGGACGCGATCCTGCAGCTCACCCACAAAGGCGAAACTGGAATAGGGCCGCAGGTCGGCCTCGATCAGCTCGATCGATATGCCGCCCAGCTGGTCGATATCCTTGGTGTCGGTGCCCGACAGCCCGCGCCCGGCATTGCCGCCGATTTCGGCCAGCACATAGGCCAGCGGATTGCGGCCATGGCGTTCCTCGTATTCGGCGCCCAGGTCTTCGACCGCCTGCTGCATGGCCCGCATCTGGCTGAGCGTGTCTTCGCGCGTGGCCCCCGGTGCCATGGCGAAATTGCCAGTTACGGAGGAGCGTTCCGGCGCGTTGAAGAACCGCCACTGCACGTCACCCTGAATAAACAGCGCCGCCTGCGAGGCGAGCGCCACAAACGCCCCCGCCAGAACCACGTAGCGGAAGGTGATCACCCCCGCCATGAACGGCCGGAACAGGTTTTCGCGCACCCAGCGAAAACCCCGGTTCACAACGCGGGAGGGCATGTCATACCAATGCTCTTTCGCCGAGTGTTTCAACGCCTGCGCCATGTGATGCGGCAGGATCAGGAAGCATTCGACCAGCGAGGCGATCAGCACCACGATCACGGTGAACGGGATATCGGCGATCAGGTCACCAAAGCGCCCGCCAATGGCCACAAGCCCGAAAAACGCGATCACCGTGGTGAGCGTGGCGGAAAACACCGGCAAGGCCATGCGCCGCGCCGCGCCCTCAGCGGCCTCATAGGGGCCGAGGCCCTTGCGCGACAGGTGATCGGAGTGCTCACCCACGACAATGGCATCGTCGACCACGATCCCCAAAGTGATGATGAGCGCAAAAAGCGAGATCATGTTCAGCGTGATGCCAAACGCATACATCAGCGCAATCGCCGCCAGCATCGCGGTCGGGATCCCCGCCGCGACCCAGAACGCCGTGCGCGCGTTGAGGAACAGAAACAGCAGGCTGATCACCAGCGCCAAGCCGGTGAGACCATTGTCCAAAAGGATGTTCAAACGCCCAGTGATCGCCTCGGCCCGGGTGCGAATGAGATCGACGCTGACACCTTCGGGCAGCGACGCCTCAAAGCTTTCGGCGACCTCCTGCACCTGGGCCTGGATACGGATGGCATCGCCGCGGTTCGACCGGTCCACCCGGATCGAGATGGCAGGGTTTTCGTCGACGAAATAACTTCGCTCGCGGTCGATCCCCTCGACCCGTAGCTGCGCTACATCACCAATCGTCAGGTTCGACCCATCTGGGTTGGAGCGCAGCACAATACCCGCAATATCCTCGGCGCTGCGTTTCTCGACGCCCGTGCGCACCCGTGCACCCGCGCCCCCCACATCGCCCGCCGGATCGGCATCGACCTCGGCCGCGATGGCCTGCGAGATTTCGGCCATGGTCAGGTCATAGGCAATCAGATTGGCCGAGGGCACCTCGATCACCGTTTGCGGCGCGGCCAGCCCGCGGATCGTGGTCCGCGTGACCCCCTCGGCAAAGAGCCGTACCACAAGCTCGTCGGCAAAGCGGCCCAGCTGGTCGACACCCACTGGCCCGGTGATCACCAGATCGGTCACGCGGTCGCGCCAGGCGCCGCGGGTGACCTCAGGGTCGTCGGCGTCCTCGGGCAGGGTGTTGACCGTATCGACCGCCGATTGCACATCGTCAGCGGCGCGCGCCATGTCCCAGCCCGGCTCGAACTCCAGCCGGATATTGGCCCGGCCTTCGCGTGAGTTGGCTTCTGAGCTTTCGACCCCTTCGACCGCCAGCAAGGCCGGTTCCAGCACCTGCACGATGGCGGCGTCCACATCCTCGGCCCCCGCGCCTTCCCAAACGATGCTGACCCGGACGTTGTCGACGATCACATCGGGGAAGAACTGCGCCCGCATCCGCGGCGCGGCCAGCAGGCCGGCGCAGATCAGGATCACCAGCAGCAGATTGGCCAGCGTTTTGTGACGGGTGAAATGGCTGAGGATGCCACCGGCGGCCCCGGGGATGGCGCGGGCCATGGCTTAGCCCCCCATCCGCGCTTCGATCCGTTCGACCATGCGTGCCGGCACCCGGGCTTGATCCAGTTGCGACAGAATCCGCGTCTTGGCGGCGGCGGGCATGCGCGGGTTGGCCTCGACAAAGGCCTTGAGCTTGGCGCGGCGCTCGTCCGTCAGCTCCAGCATCTCGGGCGCTTCGGGTTCGGCGGCACCTTCGCTGCGCAACGGGCGCACACGGATGCCGGCGCCCAAAAGCGGCGTGCGTTCGGCCACAACCTCGCGGTCGCGCAGGTCGCGCGCCCGGATCAGCACGTCATTGCCCTGGCGGCGCAGCACCTCGACCGTGATGGTCTCCAGCCGCTCTTCTTCGCCGATGACCAGTACTTCTCCGGCCGCGTTCACCGCTGTTGCGGGCAGGCGGGCGACAAAGGGCAGAGGCGCCTCTTCGATGCCCACGGTGACAAAATCCCCGGGCTTTAACCCGCGCGGGCGCGTCAGATTGGCAAAAAGCAGACGTCCGGTCTGGCCCTCCCCCACGGCAGCACCTTCGCGGCTGAGCGTGCCTTCGGTGGTGATGTTGGTGCCGAATACGTCCAGCGTGACCGCCACGGGTGCCTGACGCAGCGAGTCATCCTCATCCAGCAGCCGGGCATATTGTTGGGTCGACACCCGAAAGGCGACTTCCAATGCATCGGTATCCACCAGTTGCGCCAGTCGCTCATTCGCCGACACCAGCCGCCCGGCCACCAAGGTGACATCGCTGAGCGTCCCGTCGAAAGCGGCCCGGATTTCGGTATCATCCAGCCGCCGCTGCGCCTCGGCCAAGGCGATCTCGGCCCGAGACAGGCGCGTTGCCGCCTGATCCACACGCGCCTCAGCCGTGGCCAAGGCCTGGCGCCGGGTCAGCACCGCCTGCCGGGCCGATGAGGCCGCCAGTTCCGCCGTCTCAACCGCCGCCGCGGTGCCAACCCCGCGTTCGGCCAGATCCGTTTGCCGCTGAAACGCCCGTTCGCGCAGCTCCGTCTGTTCGCGGGCCGCGGCAAGCTCATCCTTGGCCAGTTCCACCGCGCGCGCCGCCTCACGCCCCTCAGCCTCGGCATCGGTGCGGTCGCTTTCGGCCCGGTCAAGCGCCGATTGCGCATCCGCCGGATCAACCCGTAGCAAGAGCTGGCCGGCCACCACATCGCCACCTTCGACAAATTCCGGCGCCAGTTCGATCACCGCGCCGCCGGTGGCGGCGCGCAGCTCCAGCGTCCGGCGGCTCTGCACCTCGCCGAAGGTTTCCAGCACCGGCGTCATCGTCTCAAACATCACCGGGACCACGTTGACCGCAAACACCCGTTCCCGGGCCGGCGGCACGCGGGGTTCATTCGCCAGCCGCTCCTGCACCGCGTCGCGGACAAGCGTGCCCGCATAGACCATCAGCCCCAGCGTGAGCGACAGCAGAACAAGCCCCGTCAGGCTTTGGCGCAGAAACCGCATTTACGACCCTTCCAATTCGGGCATCACCCGAGTTTAGCATATGTAGCCAACCCGGCAGAAATGCCAAGTCACGCATGTGTAACGTGTAAGAGCGTCACTTCCGTCGCTGATGTTCGTCCAAGCGCGGAAAAATCTCGACGAAATTGCAGGGGCGGTGGCGGTAATCGAGCTGCCAGCGCAGGATCTCGTCCCAGGCATCCTTGCAAGCACCCGGGCTGCCGGGCAGCGCAAAGAGGTAGGTGCCGCCCGCGACACCGCCGGTGGCCCGGCTTTGCACCGCACTGGTGCCGATCTTCTGGAATGAGATCATCGTGAAGACCGTGCCGAAGGCGTCGATTTCCTTTTCATAGACGTCGCGATGCGCCTCAACCGTCACGTCCCGGCCCGTGAGGCCTGTGCCGCCGGTAGACAGGATCACGTCGATCTCCGGGTCGGCGATCCAGGCGCGCAGTTGCGCCGCGATGTCATCGCGGTCGTCCTGCACGATGGTCCGCGCAGCCAGCATGTGCCCCGCCTCGGTCAGCCGCCCCACCAGCGTGTCGCCTGATCGGTCATCGCCCGCCTCACGCGTGTCGCTGACGGTCAGCACGGCGATGCGGACCGGGATGAATTCCTTGCTTTCGTCGATGCGGCTCATGCCGGGACCTCCGTTTCAGGCTGGGGGCTGGATAGCTTGATGGCCGGGGGATGCAAAGGGGTTAGGTCTGCCCCTGCAGCCGCGCCCGCAGCTCCAACAGATCGGCCCAGGCCTCACGTTTCAGATGCGGCTGGCGCAGCAGGTAGGCCGGGTGGAACATAGGGAGGGCTTTTAGCCCATGCGCCTCGTCCCAACGCCCGCGCAGCCGGGTGATCCCACGTTTGCCCAGCAGCGCCTGACAGCTGATATTGCCCATGATGACAAGTACTTGGGGCTTTGCCAGTGCGATATGGCGCTGCAGGAAGGGTTGCATCATCGCGATCTCTTCGGGCTTCGGATCGCGGTTTTGCGGCGGCCGCCAGGGCAAAACGTTGGTGATGTAGACATCCCGCTCACGCGACATGTCGATGGCCTCGAGCATCCGGTCCAAGAGCTGCCCGGCCCGACCCACAAACGGTTTGCCCTGCAGATCCTCGTCCCGGCCCGGCGCCTCACCCACGATCATCACCGGAGCACCCGGCACGCCGTCGGCAAAGACCAGATTGCGCGCGCCGCGCTTCAGCTCACAATGCTCATAGGCCCCAAGAGCCGTCCGCAACGCCTCCAGATCACCCGCCGCATGCGCCGCCGTCTCAGCCACAGCCACCGGGTCCACAGATGGCGCCGCCACAGGGGCCACCGGTGCCTTGGCGACCTCGGGCGCATGGGCCTTGGCCGCTTGTTCCTTGGTCGCGGCAAAGCGGTCAAACGGCGTCTCGCCAATCGTCTCGTCCACACCCATTTCCAGCTGCCATTCCAGCAGCGCCCGGGCCGTATGCCAATCCAAAGCCGATTCCATGCCGCAGACCTTAACGCCGCGCCACTTGCCCCGCCAGACGCCGCTTTCTATAAGCGGCTGAACCTGCCCGGAGCCCTGCATGCGCTTTGACCAACGTCACCTTTTGGGGATCGAACCCCTGCGCCCTGACGAGATCACCACGCTGCTCGATCTGGCGGACAAATACGTCACCCTGAACCGCCGGCGGGACAAGCACGCCAACGCCCTTGCCGGGCTCACCCAGATCAACATGTTCTTTGAGGCCTCGACCCGCACGCAGGCGAGTTTCGAGATCGCGGGCAAGCGGTTGGGCGCGGATGTGATGAACATGGCGATGCAGGCCAGCTCGATCAAAAAGGGCGAAACCCTGATCGATACGGCGCTGACGTTAAACGCCATGCATCCCGACCTTCTGGTCGTGCGCCATCCGCAATCCGGCGCTGTCGACCTTCTGGCGCAAAAGGTGAACTGCGCGGTGCTGAACGCCGGCGACGGGCGGCACGAACACCCGACCCAGGCGCTGCTCGATGCGCTGACGATCCGGCGCGCCAAGGGCCGGCTGCACCGGCTCAACATCGCGATTTGCGGCGACATCGCCCATTCGCGCGTGGCGCGGTCAAACATCCTGCTCTTGCACCGGATGGAGAACCGCATCCGCCTCGTCGGCCCGCCCACCTTGATGCCTGCGGGGATCGAGCATTTCGGCGTCGAGGTTTTTGACGACATGCGCAGCGGGCTGCAGGACGCAGACGTGGTGATGATGCTGCGGCTGCAGAAAGAGCGGATGGATGGCGGCTTTATCCCCTCCGAGCGCGAGTATTACCATCGCTATGGCCTCGATGAAGACAAGCTCTCGGTCGCCAAGCCCGACGCCATCGTTATGCATCCCGGCCCGATGAATCGCGGGGTCGAGATCGACGGCACGCTGGCCGACGACATCAACCGCTCGGTCATCCAGGACCAGGTCGAAATGGGCGTTGCCGTGCGCATGGCGGCGATGGACCTACTGGCCCGCAACCTGCGCGCCCGGCCCAAGGAGGTGATGGTATGACCCGGATGCAGATCAACGGGTCTGATACCGGCACCTTGAGGCTTTTCCACCTCGATCTGCCGCCCGAGGCGGTCGAGCGGTTCACCGCGCAGGCCGGCACCGGCGAATGGCCGCTGAAATACGTTTTGGGGGCTACGCGCCTGCGCCCTGCCTTTGTCGAGGTGGTGGATATCCGCGATCTGGGTTCGATGACGCTGTCGCAATACCTCGTTGAGGCGCACGGCGTGCAGGGCGCCGATTTCAAGGCGATGCGGCCGCAGATCGACGGGTTGCGCGGCCACGTGGTGGTGCTGCCCGCGCAGGCCTTTGACAACACCTCGCAAGAGCTGACCATTGCCACACCCCTGCGCTGGATCGGCACCTTTGGCGAGGTCACCGCCAAGCGAGGCGGGCCCAAGATCCGCAGCGCCAGTGCGCAGGGTGTGACCGGCGGTTCGGGCGCGGGTGCACCGGGCAACCCCAGCCCGCTGTTAAAATACTTGCTGATCGGGCTGGGCGTCATTGTGCTGGCGGTCGCTGGTCTGGCGCTTGGGGTGGGCGGATGACCGACGCACCACCCGATTTCACCCCCGACCGGATGACATACATTCGCAGCCACGCAACCCTGGCCGCCGTGGCCATGGCGGGCGGCATGATCATCCTATGGGCCGTCGGCAACCCCTATGTCTGGACCGGCGCCATCGGTGGGCTTGCCGCCGTCATTGTCCGCGGCTGGTACCTGATGGACGAGGAACTGGCGCAGGGCTGGGCGCTGACCGATACAGGGCTCAAAGGGACAAACCTGCGCTTTGCCGGGTTCGACGAAATCGCCAAGCTGCGCAGCCTGGGCTCGGCCGTGCAGATCATCACGAACGGCGGCGACAAGCACCTGATCAAGTATCAGCCCGCCCCCGACGACACGATCGCCCGCATCACCACCGCCATGCGCGCCGCAGGACACGTGCTATGACCAAGACGCTGATTTCCAATGCCCGGCTGATCGACCCGGAGGCTGGCGCTGTCCGCGACGGTGCCCTGCTGATCCGGGGCAAAAAGATCGCCGAGGTTTTTGACACCCTCACCCCCGACGTGGCCGACGCCACAAGGATCGACGCAGGTGGCAAGTTCCTCGCCCCCGGCATCGTCGATATCGGTGTCAAGGTCGGCGAACCGGGCGAGCGGCATAAGGAAAGCTTCAAGACCGCGGGCCTTGCCGCCGCCGCCGGTGGCGTCACCACCATGGTCACCCGGCCCGACACCGCGCCTGCAATCGACACGCCCGAGACGCTGGAATTCATCCGCCGCCGCGCCAATGAAACAGCCCCCGTGCATGTGCTGCCGATGGCCGCCCTGACCAAGGGCCGCGACGGGCGCGAGATGACCGAGATCGGGTTTCTTATGGATGCCGGGGCTGTGGCGTTCTCCGACGGCATGCGCGTGGTGCAGGACACCAAGGTGCTGGCCCGCGCGATGACTTATGCCCGCTCTCTCGGCGCGCTGATCGTCGGCCATCCGCAGGAACCGCAGCTATCCGATGGGGCCGTGGCGACCTCGGGTAAGTTCGCCTCCCTGCGCGGTCTGCCGGCGGTACCTGCGATGGCCGAACGGCTGGGGCTCGACCGCGATCTGGGCCTCGTCGAGATGACAGGCGCGCGCTACCACGCCGACCAGATCACCACCCGCCGCGCCCTGCCGGCGCTGGAGCGCGCCAAGCACAACGGGCTCGACGTCACCGCGGGTATCTCGATGCACCACCTGACGCTGAACGAAATGGACGTCGCCGATTACCGCACGTTCTTCAAAGTCACCCCGCCGCTGCGCGCCGAAGAAGACCGCCAGGGTGTGATCGAGGCGCTGCGCAGCGGCCTGATCGACATCATCTCAAGCATGCACACACCGCAGGACGAGGAATCGAAACGCCTGCCGTTTTCCGAGGCCGCCTCGGGCGCCGTAGGGCTCGAGACCATGCTGCCCGTCCTCCTGCGGCTCTACCATTCCGGCGATCTTAAATTGCCGACGCTCTTTCGCGCGCTGTCGCTTAACCCCGCCAAGCGGCTCGGCCTGCCGACCGGGCACCTGGCCAAAGGCGCGCCGGCGGATCTGGTGCTGTTTGACGCCGACAAGCCGCTGATCCTTGACCGGTTCAAGCTGCAGTCGAAATCCAAGAACACCCCGTTCGACAACGCCCGCTTGCAGGGCAAGGTGCTGCGCACCATTGTCTCGGGCCAAACCGTGTTTGAGGCGACCTGATGCCGGACCTGACCCTCACCCTGCCCATGCTCGCCCTTTGGGGGCTGATCGGCTACCTCTTGGGGTCGATCCCGTTTGGCGTGTTGCTGACCAAAGCCATGGGGCTTGGCAACCTGCGCCAGATCGGCTCGGGCAATATCGGCGCCACCAACGTTCTGCGCACGGGCAACAAGGCCGCCGCCGCCGGCACCCTGCTGTTGGATGGTGGCAAAGGCGCCGTGGCCGTGCTGCTGGCGCGCAGCCTTGCCGGAGAGGACGCCGCGCAGACCGCCGCACTGATGGCGTTCATCGGCCATTGCTACCCGGTCTGGCTGCGCTTTCGCGGCGGCAAGGGGGTGGCGACCTTCCTTGGTCTCCTGCTGGCGCTGGCCTGGCCCGTGGGGGTTGCCTGCTGCGGCATGTGGTTGTTTGCGGTGGCGCTGACCCGGATTTCCAGCGTTGGCGCCCTGATGGCGGCGGTGGCGTCACCGATCATCGCCTTTGCCTTGGCCTGGATTGACCTGATGGTGCTGACCACGCTGCTGACCGCACTGGTCTATTGGCGCCACCGAGAAAACCTCGCCCGACTCAAGGCCGGAACCGAACCCAAGATCGGTTCAAAGGGCTAGGCCACCAACCGCACCAGTTCCGCCTGCACGGCCTCGGGGTGGGTGATCGGCAGCATATGCCCCGCCCCGGGGACAATCACCTGCTGCGCATTGGGCAGCCGCGCATCGAGCGCATCGTGGATCGACGTCATCACCGGCATCGTGTCGGTGCCGCGGATCAGCCGCACCGGCACCGTGATCGACTCGAGCCCACCCGGGCGCAGGATGCCCGCCGTATCCTCATGCAGGCAGCGCTCGGTCTCACCGATCAGCGGGATGCGCTTGATATTGCCCGCGCGCTGCCCGGGCGGCAGCCGCTCCCACGCACGCCCGTCGCCCCAAGCACCGGTGAAGAGCCGCGCCGCCCTCTCCCACTCTTTGGCCTGCAAAGCCGCGGAGAACGCCTGCCCCGCCTGCAAATGCGCCTCAAACGCATCAGTCCCCCGCGCGGCGGCAAAGAGCACCGGCTCGATCAGCGTCAGGCTGGCGATCGAAACACCCGGCTCCTGCGCGAGCCGCAACGCCACGGTCGCACCAAAACTGTGGCCCACCAGATGCATGCCCGGCTGCAGGAAATCGCGCGCAATCCCGGTGACCTGATCATGCAGGTCACAGCGGCGATCCCAATCAGCACTGCGCCCATGCCCCGGCATATCCGGCGCCGCGATCTGCCAGGCCGGCGCAAGCCGCTCCGCCACCGGCCGCCACGCCCCGCCATGGGCCAAAGCGCAATGCAGCATCAGCGCATGATGCGTTCCGTGGCCATAGGAATGCCAAAAAGTCGGAAAGCCGCCGCCACGCAGGCCCTCGGGCATCAGAGCGCGCCAGAGAGATGCAGGTCCAGATCGTCCAGCCGGTCCTGCCCCCAGAACCGGTTATCGTCCTCGGTGATGTAGAATGGCGCGCCGAACACCCCCCGGTTCACCGCCTCTTCGAGGTTGGCGGCATAGGTCTCGGCCCCCGCCAAAAGCCCGCTATCGGCCAGCGCGGGATCAAACCCCGCCTCGGCCAAAGCCGCGCGGACCACGGTATCGTCGGCCACGTCCTTTTCTTCGGCCCAGCAGGCGCGTAAGAGGGCATGGACCAGCACCCCCAGATCGCCGCCGCCCTCGTTCTGCGCCGCGATGATCGCGTAAGAGGACGGCGCCGCGTTGGTTGGCCAATGCGTGGGTTTCAGGTTGAACGGCATACCCAGCTTCTTCGCCCAGCGCGTCAGTTCCTGGGCACGGTACTCCTGCCGCGACGGGTGCCTGTCCTTGGGTGGTGTGCCCCCGGTCCGGCCGAACAGCGTCACCACATCCATCGGCTTGTAGGTCACGCTTGCGCCATGTTTGGCGGCGATCTCTTCCAGCCTTGTGCCGGCCAGGTAGGTATAGGGTGAAATCGTCGAAAAGAAGTAGTCGATATGGGCCATTTGCGCGCTCCCCGGACCAGCAGGTTGGCGCCCAGGTTAGCCCCGTGCTAAGCGGGGCGCAACGTCACGAATCTGTCATCTGATCCTGCTGCCGGAGCCCTTGAGACTATGCCATCCGTCATCGAACCCAAGCTCATCGCGGGCAATTCCAACCAGACACTCGCAAAAGGAATCGCCCGGCGCATGTCGCTCTATCGGGGGATGAGCGTGGGGCTGGTCGATGCCCGTGTCGAACGCTTCAACGATCAGGAGATCTTTGTCGAGGTCTACGAAAATGTCCGCGGCGAAGACATGTTCCTGCTGCAAAGCACCTCGAACCCGGCAAATGACAACCTGATGGAGCTCTTGATTATGGCCGACGCGTTGCGCCGGTCCTCGGCGGCGCGCATCACCGCCGTGATCCCCTATTTCGGCTATGCCCGCCAGGACCGCCGGACCAAGGCGCGCACGCCGATCACCGCCAAGCTGGTGGCCAACATGATCGCCGAGGCCGGGATCGAGCGGGTCCTGACGATGGACCTGCACGCCGCCCAGATCCAGGGCTTCTTCGACATCCCCGTCGACAACCTCTA
>JASJCC010000098.1 GCA_030066175.1 Paracoccaceae bacterium
GTTTTGCGTGGCAAGGAGCGGCATGAGCTCAGCTGCGCCTCCTGCGGTGCACCTCGGGGCGCGGCCGTTTCTGCCCTGATTGCGGCGGCACATGCGCCTCTGGCACCACCTTGTCGGCGCGCAGCATCTTCATGTCGTGCAGCGGTGCACCGCAGGAGGCGCAGCTGAGCTCATGCCGCTCCTTGCCACGCAAAACCAGCGCCGTACGGGCGCCGCAGTAACAGCAGGTGGCGATCTTGGTTCCTTTGGTCATGCGCGCTCTCCTTTGACGCATCACATAGGCGCTGATGCGGCGCAGGAAAACCCGTCGGGCCCGCGCGATTTGTGCTACCGTCAAGGTAGATCGCACCGCAGGAGGACACCCCATGCCCGAACTCCGCCAAGAGGATATTCCCTTCAAGATCGATCCCAAGCGGGTGACGCTGCTGGTGGGCTTCGCCGCCGCGTTTTTACCCGTTGTGCTGGTCTTGCTGTCACGGGTGACGGCGACCTGCGATTTCGACTCGCTCAGCCACTATTACTACAGCCGCTTCGGGTCGGACTATTTCGTGGGGTCGCTGACCTTTATCGGGCTCTTGTTGCTGTTTCTCTACGTGATCCCCAAACGCCCCGCGCCGGGCACCATGGCCTTCACCACATTCGACCGCTGGGCCATCAAGGGCGCCGGCGCGGCGGCCTTTCTGATCGCCTTCTTTCCAACGTCCGGCACCGGCTGTGAGAGCTTGAACGGTCAGGTCGTGCGCAGCTTTGTCGAAACCGCCCCCGGTTTCGCCGCGGCCTATGCGCTGGAAGAGCCCGCGGTTCTGAGCCTCTTTGCCCTGCTCGAAGCGGCGCCCGAGGCGCGCAATTCCAACCTGGCTTTTGATTTCTGGGCCGTGGACGCGCCCGCGGGATGGCTGCTGCGCAACCTGCACAATCTGGGCGCGCTGATCATGTTCCTGGTGTTGGGCTACATCTCGGCCTTTGTCTTTACCCGTGTGCAATCGCGCGGCGCGCGGCGCGACGGCGTGGTGCCGATGGTTGATGGGCCAGACGGAATGATGGCCTCGTTCTGGCAGATGACCTTCAAGAAGAAACTGCGCAATCTGATCTATTGGCTGATGGGGATCGCGATCTTTGTCTGCATTGCGATGCTGGTCTACAAGAGCGTTTGGCTGTCATGCGCCCCGGGCGACACGACCTGTGACCCGGAACCGCTGCGCGCCTGGAATGCGCAGAACCTGACGCTGGTCTATGAAGCTTTGGCGCTCTGGGCCTTTGGGTTTTCCTGGCTCGTCAAAGGCCGGGTCATCAAATGGCTGAACGACCCCGAGGACCCAGCCTAACCAGCGCGCGCCGCGTAAAGCGCTACGGCGGCCGCGTTCGACACGTTGAGCGACCCGAACGCCCCTGCCGCGTCGATGCGCACAAGGTGGTCGCAGGTCTCCTTGGTGCGGGGTCGCAAGCCCGGCCCTTCGGCCCCCAGAACCAGCGCCACCGCGCGGTCCCGCCGGCCCTCCAGGGCCTCTTCAACGGTCAAATCCGCCTCGCCATCGAGGCCGAGGATCAGGTAGCCCATGCCCCGCAGCGCCTCCATTGTGTCGGCGAGGTTGCGTTCCCGCAGATAGGGCTGACGCTCCAAGGCACCCGAAGCCGTCTTGGCCAAGGCACCGGTTTCCGGCGCCGCGTGATGGCGGGTGCCAATCACCGCCTGCGCGCCGAACACCTCGGCTGAGCGCAGGATCGCACCCACGTTATGCGGGTCCGACACCCGATCGAGCAGAACCAGCCGCGGCGGGTGCGTGCCATCACCCAAAGCCACATCCTCCAGCCGCCCCCAATCCAGCGGTTTGACCTCGAGCGCTGCGCCCTGATGCACCGATTGCGGGTCTAGCGGGGCCGCAAAGCGGCGCGGATCGCTGATCTCGGGCATCATGCCAGAGGTGGCAATCGCATCGGCCAGTTTTTCCGCCGCATTGAGCGTCACCACTAGGCGCAAACGCGCACGACGAGGGTTTTCCAACGCATCGCGCACCGCATGCAGGCCAAACAGCCAGACGGTCTGCGCGGCCTCGCGTTTCTTGGTCTGCTCTTTCGCGACCACCCACTTTGGTTTGCGTGCCATACCGCCCCACTTTCCTGCCGGGTTCCTTTGCACCCGAGCGCAGCATTTGCCAAGGGAATTTCCTGTTGACGCCGGATTTCGCCGCGAGTAATCACCCCCTCACGCCGCAGGGATGCGGCGTTAGTGGGCGACAGGCCGCAAGGTGTGGCAGGGGACTGTAACTCCCTCGCGGAGACGCACGCTTGGTTCGATTCCAAGGTCGCCCACCACTTTTCCTGCTTTTGTAACACTCTGCGCCGGACCAACGGCGCCGCGATTTCTATCGACAGTTGTGGCCCTGCAGCCGCCTCCACCTGAAGCCGACCCTCTGCCCCCAAAGCCCGACATACAGCGACAAAAAGGGCCGCATTTTTCAGCGAAACCGGCAATCCACGCTGCAAGAAAGGACAGCCGGCGCTTTGGCGGCGCCGGGCAATCTGGACACCCGAAAACGCAGTTCTTAACATGGCGGCAATCGAAAACGAAAATCGCCGTTGGAACGGCGATAGAACGGGAGACATGGGATGTTCTACAAATCGGTTCTGACCGCGGGTGCGGTCTTGCTTGGGACAATGGCTGCGGCCGAAACCAAGCTGTCCTTTGCGCTGGACTGGAAATTCGAAGGGCCCTCGGCGCCCTATTTCCTGGCGATTGACAATGGCCACTTTGCTGACGCTGGCCTCGAGGTGGAGATCACCGCCGGCAAAGGTTCGCTCGATGCCATTCCGAAGGTCGCCACGGGTGCTTTCCCGGTGGGGTTCGCCGATATCAACAGCCTGGTGCGCTTCCTCGACCAGAACCCCGAGGCGCCTGTGACGGCCGTGATGATGGTTTATGACAAGCCGCCCTTTGCCGTCATTGGTCGCAAGTCGCTGGGGGTTGAGGCGCCGGCTGATCTGATGGGCAAGGTGTTGGGCGCACCGCCGCCCGATGGCGCCTGGGCGCAGTTCCCGATCTTTGCCGATGCCAACGGCCTCGACATGGGGCAGATCACCGTCGAACCGGTGGGCTTTCCCACGCGTGAACCGATGCTGGCCGAGGGCAATGTCGCCGCGGTCACCGGCTTTTCGTTTTCGTCCTTCCTGAACCTCGTGCGCCTGGGTGTGCCCGAAGACGACATTTCGACCATCCTGATGGCCGATCACGGCGTCGAGCTTTACGGCAACGCGATCCTGGTCAACACCGACTTTGCCGCGGAAAACGAAGACGTGGTCAAAGCCTTTGTCGCCGCCGTGGGCAAGGGCTGGGCCGATGCCATCGCCGATCCGGCCAAAGCGGTGGAAAGCCTGATGACGCGCAACCCGGCGGCGGACGCGGCGCTGGAACAGCGCCGGCTCGAGCTGGCCATCGCGTCGAATGTCGTCACCGATTACACCAGCGCCAATGGCATGGGCCATATCGTGCCGGACCGTCTGGCCAAGGCGATCGAACAGATCGGTACGGTGTATGAGTTCCAGAACGCGCCTGATGCGTCGCTCTATTTCACCGATGCCTTTTTGCCCGAGGGCGGTTTTGCAGTGAAATGATCCCGGGCGCGGTGCGGCCGCGCCCCCAAACACTGGAAGACCGGAATGCAAAATCTGATTGAAATCAAGGGCGTGCGGCATGCGTTTGCAACCGCTGCGGGCCCTTTACCGGTGCTGGACGGTCTTGACCTGGCCGTGGCCGAAGGCGGCTTTACCGCCGTGGTTGGCCCGTCGGGCTGCGGCAAATCCACCCTCACCCGGCTGGTCGCCGGCCTCTTGATCCCCGATGAGGGCGAGGTCTGGCTGCATGGCGCACCCGTCAAAGGCCCGCGCGCGACTGTCGGTATGGCGTTCCAAAACCCCGTCCTGCTGGAATGGCGCAGCATCATCGACAACGTCATGCTGCCGCTGGAGATCGTGAAGAACTCGCTGTCGAAATCCGAACAGCGCGACCGGGCGCGCTATCTGCTGGAACTTGTGGGGCTCGCCGGTTTCGAAGACAAACGCCCGTCCGAACTGTCGGGCGGCATGCGCCAGCGCGCCTCGCTGTGCCGGGCCTTGGTGCACAAGCCCGAAGTGTTGATCCTGGACGAGCCCTTTGGCGCGCTTGACGCCTTCACGCGCGAAGACCTCTGGCAGATCATGCATGACGTGAAAGAACAAGAGCCGTTCACTGGCGTCCTGATCACCCATGACCTGCGTGAGGCTATCTATCTGGCCGATCACGTGGTGGTCCTGTCGGGCCGTCCGGCGCGTACGCAATACGTGCTCGAGCTCACCCCCGGGCCGCGGTCGATCGATACGCTCTACACGCCTGAGGCGGCCCAAATGCTCAAGGATCTGCACACCCAGATCCGCATCGCACAGGGCCGCAAGGAAGGAGACGCGGCATGACCCTGCGCAAGATCGGTGTCCCGCTGGCGGCGATTGTCATCCTGCTGCTGGCCTGGGAATTCCTGGTCTGGGCCAATGGCTGGCCGGATTACAAGATGGCGTCGCCCAGTGATCTCTTCCCGGCCTACGTGCAGTACTGGGATCTTTTCATCGTCATGGGGTGGCAGACGCTGTGGCGCACGATTGCCGGGCTTTTCATTGCGATAGCGGTGGGGATTGGCCTTGGCATGATCATGGGCTTCAGCCAGACCATGCGCGACGCGCTTTACCCGCTGCTGGTGGGCTTTAACGCGATTCCCAAGGCCACGGTCGTGCCCATCGTGGCGCTGCTTTTCGTCGGAGCACATGATTTCAACACCGTGCTGATCGCCTTCATGATCAGCTTTTTCCCCATCGCGGTGTCGATCTCGATTGGGCTGTCGACTTTGGAGCCGGAATATCGCGACATCCTGCGCTCGCTCGGCGCCAGCAAGACGACGATTTTCTGGAAGATCGCGTTGCCGAAAACCCTGCCCGAGTTCTTTGGCGCTTTGAAAGTCGCGGTGACCCTGGCGTTCATCGGCACCAACCTGATGGAGATCGTCAGCCCGCATGGCCGCGGCTTGGGCGCGCTCTTTGACAGTGGCAAGACGAATTCGGATTACCCGCTGATGTTCGCCGTGCTCATCGCGCTCGCCGCCCTTGGGATTGTGCTCTACTACATCGTGGTGTTTCTCGAGAACATCTTCGCCGGCTGGGCCGAACGTAACCCCAGCTGAGCCGCACCAAATCAGCCGAAGGCGCCGCGGCGGCCTTTGAACGTGGCGAGCGAAATGCCCGCCGTCTCCAGTGCCGACCGCGTTGCGCGGGCGATCTGCAGCGCCGTCGCACCGTCGCCATGCAGGCAGATCGTGTCGATGGCCGCCGGGATGGGATCGCCGTTCTCGGGCAAGATCGCCCCCGCCTTCACCATGCCGACGATCCGTTCGGCAGCAAAGTCCGGGTCATGGATCACCGCGCCGGGCAGGCTGCGATCGACCAGCGTGGCATCGGCGTTATAGGCGCGATCGGCAAAGATCTCACCGGCCCAAAGGCACCCCAATCGCTCGACCACGCCCTGCTGCGCCGTGGCGCTGAGCACCATGATGATGATGTCGGGATCCACCTCTAGCGCGGCGGCATAACAGGCCTCGGCCAGACCTGCATCTTCCGACGCCATGTTGCTGAGCGCGCCGTGCAGTTTCAGGTGCCGCACCTGCCCGCTAGCGGCCCGCGCCATCGCCTGTGCCGCGCCCAACTGGTACTGCACCAGGTGCCGCAGCGTGGCATCCGGCAGGTGCAGGCGCCGGCGGCCAAAGCCCTGCAGATCGGCAAAGCCCGGATGCGCCCCAATCCCGACCCCCCGCGCCTGCGCGTCACTCATGGTCTGGGCCATCACGTCCGGATCGCCGGCGTGAAAGCCGCAGGCGATATTGGCCGAGGTCACGATCTCCAGCAGAGCGGCGTCCTGCCCCATGACCCAGGGGCCAAAGCTCTCACCCATATCGGCGTTCAGATCGACACTGGTCATGGCTTACTCCTCTCCGGTGATGGCGCCGCTGATCAAGGTATAGGCGCCAAGGTCGGGCATGTCATACGGATCCCGCAGGCGCGGCCTAACCTGACTGCGCAGGCCCGTCAGGTGTTTGCGGTAGTGCGTTTCCGCCTGCAAGGCGGCTTCGCGCGTGACGAACTCAAAGCGCAGTTTTGCCCCCGGGGGCGTTTGCGCCACCTTGGGCAAGTCCGCCGGGATCACGGTGCCGATCCGCGGGTAGCCGCCGGTGGTCTGACATTCCGACAGCAGGATATACGGCGCGCCGTCGCCGGGGATCTGGATGTCGCCGGTCACGATGACCTCGGACAGTATGGTTTGCCCTTCGGTTAGACCAAAGCCCTCTTCCGGCGGCACCAGACGCACCCCCATCCGGTTGCCCCGCGCGTCACGGGTAAATTCCGTGTAGGTGAAGCGCTCCCGGGTTTCGGGCGGGAAGACGTCGGTTTGCAGGCTGGGCAAGATGCGCAAGGTGCCGCCGTCCAGGCGCGATGTAGGCGTGAGGCAGAGGCCTGTTTCGCTTTTGCTATCGGGGGCGAGCGGCAGATTGGCGCCATCCGTCAGAACCGCCCCCAGACCAGCCGCCAGATGCGCGCCGCTGCCCCCCAGGCGCGGCGGCACGGCGATGCCGCCACCGATGCTGAGATAGCCATAGACGCCAGCTTGAACCCCGCCGATCTCCAACAGCTGGCCGGGTGCGACGGCATGGCTGGCATTCCAAGCCAGCGGTTCGCCGTCCAAAGTGCAACGCATCGGCGCACCGGTCAGCGCAATCCGCGTCGGCGTCGTGAATGCGAACGTCCCGCCATAGCCCGCCATTTCGATGGCGGGCAAAGCCTCATCCTGCCGCAAAAGCGCCGCCCCCTCGGCCAGCGCCAGCCGGTCCGCCGCACCGCCCCGCGACAGGCCATAAGCCAGAAAGCCGGGCCGGCCGGTGTCTTGCATCGTCACACCCGGGCCGGGTTTATGAACGATCACCGACCGGGTCATGGCAGCGTCTCCCGCGTGGCGCCGCCCATCTGGCTGGCCTGCAATTCGGCGAGCCGCTCGGCTGAGACGGCTGGGAATTCCACCTCGTCACCAGGTTTCAGCACAAATGGTTCTGGCGCGTCCGGTTGAAAGAGCTGCACCGCGGTCAATCCAATTTGGCGCCAGCCGGTGGGCATCGGGTTGGAGAACAACACCAGTTGCCGGATCGCCACCACCAGCGCCCCGCGCGGCACATTCGGCGTCAGCGAGGTCTGCCGCGGGATATTCCAGTGCTCTGGCAAGGTGCCGAGATACGGTTGACCGGGGGCAAAGCCGATCGTGGTGACCCGGGTCCGCGCCGACGACAACTCGGCCACGGCTGTCTGCGTATCGACCCCGGCGGCCGCGGCGGCCTCCTCCAGCTGCGGGCCATGCGCACCGCCATACACGGTGGGAATGCGGATCAGGCTGCGACCCTGCGGCAAAGGCTCGGCATACCAGTCGCGGCTTTGCAGCAGGGTGTGGACCTGCGCCTCCAACGTCTCCAACGGCAGGCGCAGCGGGTCAAAGCGCAGAAAGGTCGACACCAGCGACGTGGCGCATTCCTCGACGCCGTCCCAGCCTTCGGCCTCGACCGCGGCACGCAAGGCCAAGGCGGCGCGGTTTGCGGGCTCGGAGAGCGTGTCGCCGAACCGGACCAGCAGACCAGAGAGGCCAACCGCGGCAAGGGCGGGAAAACCGGTCATGCGAAGCGTTCGGGCCGGTAGGGCGCAAGGTCGATATTGACCGGGCGACCAGTGATTTTGGCCGCCAGCATCCGGCCCGTGCGCGGCCCGGCTGTAAGGCCAACATGATGGTGTCCGAAACCGGCGAAGACACCCGTTTGACCCACTTCGCCAATCACCGGCAGGCTGTCAGGCAAGGCCGGTCGGTGGCCCATCCATTCGGTCTCCTTGGCCGCCTGCAGGCCGGGGAAGACCGCCCGGGCGCTTCGGCGCAACAGTTCAAACGGTGCGCGGCTGGGCGGCGCTTGCAGCCCGCCAAACTCCAGCACCCCGGCGCAGCGCAGCCCGCCTTGCATGGGCGTCGCGGCAAACTGGCCCATGGTCAACAGGATTGGCATTTGGGGCGCGCCCTCGGTTCCCTCGAAATGCACGTGGTAGCCGCGTTCGGATTCCAGCGGGATCTTCAGTCCCAGGCGTTTGAGCAGCGTCGCCGACCACGCCCCGACGGTCACCACCGCCTGATCGCAGGGGATCGGGCCGGCGGTGGTTTCCAACTGTCGCACTTGCCCATCCTCAAGGGTCAGGTCCTGCACCTCGGCCTCTAGCATACGCCCACCCAGATCCTCGAAATCCTGAAGCAGAGCCGCGATGTACTCACCCGGCGTCTGGACAAAGCCGTGGTCTTTCAGCACTGCCAGACAGCCCACGGACGGCCCAAGCGCCGGCTCGTAGTCTTGCACCGCGACTCCCTCCAAAACCTCCGGCACAAAGCCATGCTCGGCCCGCAAAGCCCAGCCATAGCCATCCGCCTCCCACGCGGCTCGATCAGCAAAGGCGTAGGCATAGTCGCTTTGCGTCACAAAGCGCTGGGCGCGCAGGCCTTCGGTCAGGGCCAGGTGCTGGTCGGGGCTGTCGCTCGTCAGCGGCGCCAACCCGGCGGCGAGGCGGCGGGTGTCGGCATCGTTGGCATGCGACAGGTATTTCCGAAGCCAGGGCAAGAGACGCGGCAGATAGGCCCAGCGCAGGAACAAGGGTGCATTGCGATCCAACAGCATCCCGGGCGCCTTGCGGATCAGCCCCGGCCCGGTGACCGGCAGCACGGCGCAGGCCGCCAGCACGCCGGCATTGCCGTAACTCGCCCGACCTTCCGGCGCGCCGCGGTCGATCAGCGTCACCTCAGCGCCAAAGCGGCGCAGCCAAATCGCGGTCGAGACACCGACAATCCCCGCCCCGATCACGGCGACATGTTGCGGCGGCTTGGTCACGACAGGGCTCCTTGGGTCATTGGGCGTCAGAGTTGACCGTATCGCGGCACAGGGTCAAGCGCGCGCCGCCCGGCGCCCCAACGCGGGTACTAGCAAAAGCGGCACGATCAGCAGGCAGAGCGCAATCGCGGTGAAGGACACCGGCAGGCCGAACCATTGCGACAGGAACCCCATCATCGGCGGGCCAATGAAAAAGCCGGTATAGCCGACAACCGAGATGCGCGAGATCGCGTGTGAGCGGTGGCGCGGGGCGACCAGCCGCCCGACCCAGGCAAAGGCCATCGGCGCCATCACCGACACGCCCAGCCCGAGCACGGCGAAGCCTATGTACGCGATCGCGAGATTGGGGGCGTAGGCGGCCAGCAGCGCGCCAAACGCCGATGTGAAGGCCCCCGCGCGGATCACCGCCGCCTCGGAAAACCGCATGGCCACCATCTGGCCGGAGAACCGTCCCACGGCCATAGTGATGCCCAGGATGGCGGGGCCGAGGGCGCCTTGGGCGGCACCGGCGGCCAGGTTGCGCTCCAAATGCAGGGCGGACCAGCCTTCGGTCGCTTGTTCGGCCATGAAAGCGATCAGGATGATCATCCCGCCGGGCAGCAAGAGCATCCACGAGAGCGGTGCCGCGGGCACGTCATCGGCCATGTCCGGATCGGGGATCGGCGCGCGCCACATCTGCACACAGAGGATCAGCGTCACAACCCCCGCGCCGGCAAATACGGTGAAAGGCGTCAGGCCGGCCTCACGCGCCAACCCAGCACTGATCGCAGAGGCCGCATAAGCCACGGAAAAGATACCGTGATTGAGGTTCATCAAGGGCCGCCTCGTACCCGCCTCCAAGGCCGCCACCCTTGCATTCATCACCACGTCGAGCGTACCGCTGGCCATGGCACCCGCCAGCATCGCCAAGGCAAAGCTGACCCCGTTCCACGCCAGCCCCGGGGTCAGGAAAGCCAGCGCCAAAAGCACCGCCAGAATCGGCGTCGCCCGTGTGCCCATCCGCGCCTCGGCCCTTGGTGCCAGCCACATCGCCATGATCGCCCCGCAGCTTGACACCAAGAGGGCCAAGCCAAAGGCCCCATCCGACAACCCCACCTGCGCCTTGAGCTGTGGCACCAGCCCGGCAAAGGCGCCCCAATAGAGCCCGACTGCCGCAAAGGCCGCCGCCGCCCCGCGGCTGGTGATGATGTCGCGCGTAAATGCCATCTGCGGGCCTTGCCACGCGGCACCGCCCCCGTCCAGTGGCGATTGCCCCGAAAACCCCTTGCCAAGCGGGGCAAAGCCGTCTATCGCGCGGGCTTCATGCGGGGTGACAGCCTTGGAGGCACCCTGCCCTATTAGATGGAGATACGAACATGGCTGGTGAGATTCCTGATCTCAACGCCCTGGAACGGACGGGGACAGGCAAGGGCGCCGCTCGTCAGGCCCGCCGCGCGGGTATGGTTCCGGGGATTGTCTTTGGTGGCGACAACGATCCGCTGCCCATTCAATTGCCCTTCAACGAGCTTTTCAAGCGCCTGAAAGCAGGCCGCTTCAAGTCGACGCTCTTCAACCTCAAGGTCGACGGCCATGACGACGTCCGCGTGATCTGCCGCGATGTGCAGCGCGACGTGGTCAAGGACCTGCCGACGCATGTGGACTTCATGCGCCTTCGCCGGACGTCCAAGGTCAACCTCTTTATCCCGGTCGAGTTCCTGAACGAACAGGACGCCCCGGGCATCAAGAAAGGCGGCGTGCTGACCGTTGTCCGCCCCGAGGTCGAGCTGATCGTGACCGCGGCCGACATCCCCGAAAAGATCACCGTGGATCTGACCGGTCTGAACGTGGGCGACACCATCACGATTTCCTCGGTCGAGCTGCCCGCTGGCACCAAGCCGACGATCGACCGTGACTTTGTGATTGCCAACATCCAGGCGCCGTCGGGCCTGCGGTCGGCTGGCGAAGACGAAGAAGAAGCCACCGAAGAGGTTGTCGAAGAAGCGGCGGCCGAGGGCGACGCGGAATAAACCGCCTTGCTACGCGCATTGCGAAACCCCGGGGTCACCCCCGGGGTTTTTCTTTGGGCAGGCGTTATTCCAGGACCTGAACCGCCTCGAATATCTCCAGGTCCGGCGCGGCCAGGTACATATCTCCGGACGATTTCGCGCCCTTATGGGCCATGCGAAACGCCTCGCTCTTCGTCCAATCGCGAAAGCTCGACTCGTCCTCCCAGATCGTGTGCGAGGCGTAAAGCACGTGATCGCCATGGTTTTCGCCCTTCAGCAGATGAAAGGCGCGAAAGCCGGGGACGGATTTCAGATGGCTATCGCGCATCTTCCACAGGTCTTCAAACGCCTGCGTCTTGTCGGGTACAACCTTGAAACGGTTCATCGTCAGATACATGGTGCCTCACGAGTGTTGGGGCGCCGCAAACGGCGCCGCTGCATATCAATCAGATCGGAGCGTAAAGTGAAGCTTTTTGTGGGATTGGGCAATCCGGGCGGTAAATATGCCCGCAACCGGCACAATATCGGCTTCATGGCGGTGGACCGGATTGCCGCGGACCATGGCTTTGCCCCGTGGCGCAGCAAGTTTCAGGGGCAGATCAGCGAAGGGCGGCTCGGCTCGGAAAAGGTGCTGCTGCTAAAGCCCGAGACCTTCATGAACCGCTCGGGACAGGCGGTGGGGGAAGCGCTGCGGTTCTACAAGATCGAGCCCGCCGATATGGTGGTCTTTCACGACGAGCTGGATCTCGCCCCCGGAAAATGCCGTGTGAAACGGGGTGGCGGGCACGCCGGGCACAACGGCTTGCGCTCGATCCACGGGCATGTCGGTGAGGGGTATGGCCGCGTGCGGCTGGGAATCGGCCATCCCGGCCGCAAGGATCTGGTCTCGGCCTATGTGTTACATGATTTCCCCAAGGCGGATGCGGACTGGCTCGACGATCTGCTTTGGGGGATCAGCGATGGGGCGGCCGCTTTGGCGGAGGGCGATACCGGGCGGTTCCAGAACGCCGTGGCCTTGCGCGTTGCCCCACCGCGATCCTCGACGCAGAAACCCAAAGAGGTGGCGCGCAAGCCTGAGGCGCCGACGCCCGAACCGATGGACACACGCAACCCACTGCAAAAACTGGTGGACAAGTTCCGCTGAAAGACCCACCTGCTATGGTATGGGGCGCATCGGGGGGAAAGCAGAATGAAACGGGTATTCCAAATCGGCGCCGTCGCTGTGCTGGGCCTGGCCGGGATCGGCGTTTGGAAAGGCGAAGAACTGGTGCGCTTGCAGGCGGTCAATACGCTCTTTTCTGAGGAGAAGATCGTCAGCAATTTCAGCCAGATGGATCAGCTTTTTGAGACCAGGGCCATCGCGGCGGGAGCGCCGCCGGTGACGTTTGAAACCGCGTCTCAGATGGCCTTGCCGGGCGATTGGCAGAATTGGCTGGAGCGGCGGGCGGTCACCGGCATCGTTGTGCTACGCGACGGGCAGATCGTGCATGAAGACTACCACAAAGGCACCAAAGATACCGATCTGCGTATCTCGTGGTCTGTGGCCAAATCCTATTTGTCGTCGCTTTTCGGGATCTTGCTGGCCAAAGGTGATGTGGACAGCATCGATGACCCGGTCACGAAATACGCGCCTGAGCTGATCGGCAGCGCTTATGACGGCGCCACGATCCGCAATGTGCTGCAGATGTCCTCGGGTGTGGAATTTGACGAGGATTATCTGGATTTCTGGAGCGACATCAATAAGATGGGCCGCGTTCTTGCGCTTGGCGCGTCGATGGATGGCTTTGCCGCCGGGTTGTCGGGTACGGTCGGCGCGCCGGGTGAGCAATGGGCCTATGTCTCGATCGACACACATGTGCTGAGCATGGTGCTGCGCGGCGCCACCGGCCGGTCGATCCCCGACCTTGTGGGGGAGCATCTCTTTCAGCCGCTGGGCGCCAATGGCGCGCCTTACTACGTGACCGACGGTTATGGCGTGGCGTTTGTGTTGGGCGGGCTGAACCTGACCACCCGCGATTATGCCCGGCTGGGGCAGCTTTTCCTGCAGAACGGCCAGTGGAACGGCATGCAGGTTGTGCCCGCCGATTGGGTGGCCGAAAGCACGCAACCCTCGGCGCCAACCGCGCCGGGTAAGATCCAATACGGCTATCAATGGTGGATCCCGGCGGATGCCCGCCCGGGTGAGTTTCTGGCCCGCGGTGTTTATGGCCAATATGTCTATGTCAACCGGCCGGCAGGCCTTGTCGTGGCGGTCAACGGGGCGGATCGGGCGTTCCGCGAACCCGGCGCCTTCGACGACAGCCTGTCGATGTTCCGCAAGCTTGCCGATAACGCACAGGTGGATGGTGCATGATCCAGAAAGATCCAGAAATCAACGTTTTGGGTGAGGCTCTTCACCCTTGCTCCACCGATCCTTTGACCGGGTTTTTCCGTGACGGATCGTGCAATACCTGCGCGGCCGACCAAGGCAGCCACACGGTCTGCGCGGTGCTGACGGCCGAGTTCCTCGCGTTCTCTAAGTATGTCGGCAACGACCTCTCGACCCCGCGGCCCGAGTTCCGCTTTCCCGGCCTCAACCCGGGCGATCATTGGTGCCTCTGTGCCAGCCGGTTTTTGCAGGCGCATGACGAAGGCTGTGCACCCAAGGTCAACCTGGCGGCCACGCATCAGCGCGCGCTCGACATCGTGCCGATGGATATCCTGCAAGAGCACGCAAGCGACGACGCCTAGGCCCCGTCAGGCCGACAGACGGCCATTTTCAGCAAGGCCATCGCCCATCAGTTCGTCGATAAAGAGGCTCAGCAGCTGTGACCGCCCGCTGACGCCCGCCTTGCGGTAAATCGCGTTGGTCTGCGCCTTGACCGTGCCCTCGGAGGTGTTGCGCAGGGCGGCAATTTCGGCAGTGCTCAGCCCCTTTATGGCAAAAAGCGCGACGTCACGTTCAGCCGGCGTCAGTTGCCATTCGTCAAAATGCTCGGCGATCACCTGCATGAAGGCACCGGAGGCCATGCGCAAACTCGCCTCGGCCCGGCGCTGCGCCCGAACCGACCGCGCCAAGAGTATCCCCGTGACCACAACGCCCAGGATCAGCCCCAGACCGGCGCCAATCTGGATCAACTCGTAAAGCGCCCAGGAGATCGGTTTTGTCCGAAACCCGACAAGGCCGGACAGGATGTCGTAAAGGTAAACGCCCGCGCAGAGCGTTTGAAACACAAGCAAAACAGCAATAACTACCCGGTTCATGAAACTCTGCGGCCCCCAGACGCGGATGCATGACAGCGCTTAGTCATCCTCCTCGTCTCCCCCGTCATCGCCGCCGTCGTCGTCGCCATCATCGTCGTCTGAGTCGTCGTCCTCATCGCCCTCGTCGTCATCGTCGGGGCCGTCGTCCTCGTCGTCTTCGTCGTCGTCTTCTTCCTCGTCGTCGTCTTGTTCGTCGTCCTCCTCCTCTTCCCTGTCGAATCCGGCTCTTATGTTGCCGTCTTCGCGTGCATCGTCCCGGTCATCTTCGGGATCGAGGAAATCGCGCAGAACGGCGCCCGTCGACGGGTTGATCACGATCTCACGTTCCCCGGCCGGCCCCCGCGCGACAAACCGCACCCGGCCCAGCCAGGT